>NZ_JAQBOW010000037.1 GCF_028287845.1 Mucilaginibacter sp. | reverse complement strand
GGGCTATGTCTTTAACTTTTTTTTTTGTTGTCTTCTTGAGTTTTTCCCACGTATCGGTACCCAGTTTATTCATCCGGGGTACAGAACCCTCCTTGCCGCTGTATTTAGATATGCGGTTAAGCGAATTTATGTTTACATACAACAAGTCGTTATCGGCATAAATCAAACGGATCATTTCCTGCTGCTTGCCGGTTACTTCTACTTTTTCCAGCCCTGCATATTTGCCTATGCCGTGGTCAATATGGGTAACGTAATCGCCGGGCTTAAGCTCGCGCAATTCTTTTAGGGTGATGGCCTGCGAGCGCTGGTAACCCTTTTTTAACTTATATTTATAGTAACGGTCGAATATCTGGTGATCTGTATAGCAAGCCAGTTGTTGCTCGCGGTCCACAAAGCCCTCGCGTATAGAAACGCTTATCGGTGTAAATTTTACCGTTTTATCCAGGTCCTCTAAAATGGCATACAACCGCTCCACCTGCCGCGCCGAATCGGTGAGGATAAAGTTCCCTATTTTCTCGGTCTCATTATTCTTAAAATTATGTATCAGCAGGCTAAAGTCTTTGTTAAAAGACGGCTGCGGCCGCATATCAAAATTAATGGTTTCGTTAGGCTGATAAAAGAATTGCTTACCAAACTCAATAACGGCATAATCATGCAGCTGATCGGCAATTAGCTTTTCATCGGTAAAGCCAAACTTAGGGTCTATCCAATCAGGATTTTGATTTTTTTCATCGACACTTAAAGCGTTCCATAGCTGGGTAGCTTTTTTATAGCCGGTTTGTATAATATCAAACGTAAACTGTACATCCTTTATCCAGATCTGCGTATCGTCGTCAATATATTCCAGTAAAGAAATATTGCTTTCCGTTAAAAACTTCGACTGTACATTAGGCACAATAGTAATGCTCTTAACCTGTTCTACTGATAGCTGGCTCTCTATCTCGAACGTGCGGATAGACTCTATCATATCTCCCCAAAACTCAACCCTATAGGGCAGTTCGTGCGAGAAAGAGAAAATATCAACTATGCCGCCACGGATAGAAAATTGCCCAGGCTCGTACACAAAATCAACCCGGTCAAAATCATACTCCACCAAAAACTCATTAATAAAATCAATGCTGAGTTTGTTGGTAACGGCAATTTCTAAGGTGTTTTTTTCTAAGGATGCACGGTCAATAACCTTTTCGGCCAAAGCCTCTGGGTAGGTTACTATTAACTGCCCAAATTCGCTGGAATGGTTAAGCTCATTTAACACCTCGGCACGTGCTAAAACATTGCTGCTATCGGGCTGGGTAAATTCAAACGGTTTGCGGTATGATGATGGGAAAAGTAAAACTTCTTTGCCGGTAAGGTTCTCCAGGTCGGCTTGGAAATAGCCAGCTTCTTCGCGCTCGGGCAATACAAACACCATGTGCTTGTGCTGCAAAAAATACAATGCTACCGCCATGGTCGCATCACCCGATCCGACTAAACCACGAAGCTGTACCCTTGGATTTTTAGACGTATTTAAAGCTTTCGCCAGCGCTAAGATCCGGTCATCAGCTTTATATCTTTCTAATATATCACGGATGTTCAAACTGCGGCAAATATACAGAAAAGAGTGTTGTTTAAGGGGTAGTTACTTGCAATATTTTGCCAGGTTTAGTTTTGCGTCAGGAAAACCTAACGAATGGGCATTGTTAAGATCCGCACAAGCCCCATGCTTATCACCTATGAAATATTTGGCGATACCGCGATTATTATAAGCATCGCCATATTTGGAATTGAGCGTTATCGCGTGGTCATAATATTTTATAGCCATAGGATAATTATTAAGCGAAGCCATTGAATTACCTATGTTTAGGTATGCCACGGGATTTTGAGGGTTTATCGCAATAGCTTTTTTAATATCAGTAATGGCACCTTTAAAATCTTTGAGGTGATTTTTTGCATAACCTCGACTATCATATGCAACAGCAAGACTATCATTTAATGAGATCGCTTTATTACAATCAACAATGGCACCCTCAAAATCGTGCATATAATTTTTTACTAGAGCTCTATTGGCATAAGCATCGGCATTTTTAGAATTTAATTCTAACGCCTTATTAAAATTAACAATTGACGAATTGAAATCTCCTGTGGACGCTATTACCACTCCGAGATTTATATAAGCATTTTCATATTTATCATTTAAAGTGATGGCTTGCTTATAATCTGCAGCAGCGCCATCCATATCTTTAAGGTCGGCTTTAATTAATCCCCGGTTAAAATAAGCTTCCGCAACATTGGGATTTATCTCTATTAACTTGCTAAAATCGATGTATGCGCCGTTATTATCATTTAACTTTACTTTTACCAGACCACTATATAGATAAGCATTTTCTGCTTTGGGGTTTAATGAAATTATATGTCTGTAATCTTCCAAGGCATAATTATAATCCTGCGCAAACTGCTCGGCTGTGGCTCGGTTATAATAAGCCTCAATGTAAGTATTAGAAAAAGTTATGGCATGATTGTAATCAGCAATGGCGGCGCTGTAATTTTTTAAATATACTTCTGCCAATCCTTTATTATTATAGGCTTCTGCAAAGGTAGAATCTAAACCTATTGCTTCCTTATAGTCACCAATAGCCCCCGTTATGTCATTTATATTTCGCCTAGCTACGCCTCGATTGTTATATACAGTTGCGGTTTTATTATTTAAAAAAATGGATGATGTATAATCATTGATAGCTCCCTGGTAATCATGTAATTGAAATTTTGCGAGTGCTCTATTGTAATATGCGTCTTCAAACCTAATATCAAAAGCTATAGCCTGATCGTATAGTTTAATTGCTCCTGTAAAATCTTTTGCCCGCGCCTTTGCGTCGCCGTCTCTCACATATTGTTCGGCATTTTGGGCAATAGCAAACAAAGGTAGTGTCAATAATATTAGTAGCGTTTTTTTCATAAGAATAAGTAGTTAAAGGTATTAAAACAACACAGAGTTAAAAAGCATGCTCAAAAATATGAGCTAATTAAAACAATATTACTCCATAAACACTTTTTATGAATAGTTTAAACAACGTATAGGATAAATTAAACGTATTTTAGATTACAACTCACAGCTTTAACCTAATACTTAAAAAAATGAAAAATGCATTAATATGGGGCCTTATAATTGGCGCACTAAGCGGACTATGGCTATTTACCATGCACACGATGGGTTATGATATACAAGACTCTAAAGCATCACCCTACGAATACTTTTCGATATTGATACCCATTGCAGGCTTATTTTTTGGCATAAGAAGCTACCGCGATACCGAATGCAAAGGGAATATGGGCGCTTTAGAAGCGATAATACAAAGCTTTAAAATATTATTGTTTGGGGGCATACTGGCTATTTTTGCCGGTATAGTTTATATCAATTACATACAGTCGGGCAATAATTTAAGTGCGTTTTCAGGTCGGATGTTTGGCGCCCTGCTTGTTGGAATATTGAGTGCATTAGCTGTATCTTTGCTACTTGCAACCAAGTCTAACAAAGTTGATTAAGTTTTTAAAAAGAAATTTTGAACTGCTTTTCTGGGTAGCCGCCATCATAGCGCTTGCCGTTGCCGATCCATCCGTGGAACCGCAGTACTCGCTGTGCCCGCTAAAACTGATGGGTATAACCTGGTGCCCGGGTTGTGGTATTGGCCATGCTATATCGTGGCTAATTCATGGCAATTTAACCAACTCGTGGCGCGCGCATTGGCTGGGTGTGCCGGCTTTAATATTGATAACTTATCGTATTTATGTTTTAGGGCGCAAGGCGCTTAGGCCAAAGGAACAACTGCAGTTTAATTAGGCGGCGATTACTCACCCGATCATTGCTTCGCTCGATCACCCTCTTCCGCAAGCCGTAAAGAGGGTTTGGTTATTTCGATTATTCCAACCGTCTTTCCCGCTTGCGGAAGAGCCGCGGGGTGAGTATTCGCCGCCATTCAATATCGCTGCACTATTTTCACCGTCCAAATCCCCACCCTTACCGATTTGTTTTACCTCTTTGCCCATTTTGCATTGCCGGGTTTTTAATACTACCTTAGTTTTGGTATATAATTTAAAACGAATCACTTAAAATAACAATCATGGATATGTATCAAAGTCCCTATATGGGTCTGCCGGGAATTACAACAGAAGAACTGGCGTTTTTACAACAAGCTACTTCGGGTTTAACAGACGATCAGAAAAAATATTTTTACATGGCTTATACCGGAAAGAGAAAAAGCCCGCAGGATGTTTTACTATTTACACTGATAGGTTTTTTTGGCGTAGCCGGTATACAACGCTTTTTGTTAGGCCAAATAGGCATGGGCCTGCTATACTTCTTTACCGGTGGCTTTTGTTTAATAGGTACAGTTGTAGACTTGGTTAACCATAAAACATTGGCTTTAGAGTACAATCAAAAAATGGCTTTCGAAAGTTTTAATATAGCTAAGTTGGGAAATTAATACTACGTAGGGCCGCAATATTTTGCGACTTGATCTAACATATATTTTGGAAAAGTGTAGAGACGCAAAAGACATTGCGTCTTTACTTGTTTAGGGATTTTTAATACATTTATAAAATCAGTTGCAATCAAAATAAATCTGTGAAATCCCAATATGAAACTATCCCAACTCACTACTTACCTCGAAACCCTGGCCCCGCTTGCTTACCAGGAAGATTATGATAATGCCGGCTTAATAGTTGGTAATCCAGATCAGGAAATTCACCAGGTTTTAATATCGCTTGATTGTACCGAGGCGGTGGTTGATGATGCAATTCATACCAATTGCCAGGTTATCATATCGCACCATCCTATAGTTTTTAAAGGGTTAAAAAAATTTAACGGCAAAACTTATGTAGAGCGTGTGATTGAAAAAGCAATCCGCAATGGCATAGCCATATACGCCATCCATACCAATTTAGATAGTGTATTAAACGGCGTTAACGCAAAAATTTGTGAAATACTGGGCCTGGATAATTGCCGCATTTTAGCGCCAAAACAAGGCCTGTTAAAAAAGCTGGTTACTTACGTACCCACCAGCCATACTGACCAGGTGCGTAATGCATTATTCCATGCAGGCGCAGGCAATATTGGCAACTACAGCGAGTGTAGCTTTATCGCCGAAGGCAAGGGTACTTTTAAAGGTAATGAAGATAGCGACCCCTACGTTGGCGAGCCCGGCAAGCGCCATACCGAAGAGGAAACACGTATAGAAACGGTTTACCCGGCCAACTTGGAAAGTAAAATATTAATGGCACTTATATTGGCTCATCCTTACGAGGAAGTGGCGTATGATCTGTATGCACTTACCAACCAGCACCAGCAGATAGGCTCGGGCATGATTGGCGAGCTGGATGTTGCCATAGATGCGGAAGATTTCCTGTATCAGCTTAAAGAAAAAATGCAGGCACATGTAATAAGGCATACCGCTTTTACCGGAAAGCAAATTAAACGGGTGGCAGTTTGCGGCGGCTCGGGTAGTTTTTTACTGAAGCATGCAATAGCCGCCGGTGCCGATATATTCATTACCGCCGACTATAAATACCATGATTTTTTTGATGCCGAAGGAAAGATAATGATTGCAGATATAGGCCATTTTGAAAGCGAACAGTTTACCCAGCAACTGCTGCATGAAATGATACAGAAAAAATTTACTGATTTGCCGTTGCGCTTAACCAGTGTTAATACTAACCCGGTGAGGTACTTTATATAAATAAACCAAACAGAAGGAATGGTTGCGCTATACGCTTTGAACACGAGCAATTTACAAATCGATTATAAAATATTTTAAAAAATGTTGTATCTTTGCCATCCGTTTATAAAGAAATAAATAGAAAATCCCGTCAAAATAATGGAACAAACCGTAGAACAAAAGCTTAAAGCGTTATACGAATTACAAACCATCCACACTAAAATTGATAAAATTCGCCAGATAAGAGGTGAATTACCTATGGAAGTTGCCGATCTGGAAGATGATGTTGCTGGTTTAGAAACCCGTATACAAAAAATTAAAGGCGAGTTGGATGATTTGGAGGATGATATAGTTACCCGTAAAAACCTGATCAAAGATGCTCTGGCTAACACCAAGAAATACGAAACTCAGCTTAATGAAGTAAAAAACAACCGCGAGTATGATGCAATTTCGAAAGAAATTGAGATACAAGGGTTAGATATACAGGTAAGCGAAAAGAAAATACGTGAATTTGGATTTGAAATTACTTCAAAAACACAGGTTTATGAAAAAGCTTTAGCAGATCTTGAAGCGCGTAAAAGCGATTTAGAAGCTAAAAAGGATGAGTTGGGTACAATTACCGCCGAAACTGAAAAAGAAGAAAGCGAATTAGCTGCACAATCAGAAAAAGCTACTAAAGGTATTGACGAGCGTTTATTGGTTGCTTACAACCGTTTACGCCAGAATGCTAAAAATGGCTTGGCAGTGGTTACCATCCAGCGCGATTCATGTTCAGGATGCTTTAACCAGATCCCTCCTCAGCGCCAATCAGATATCCGTCAACGCAAAAAAGTTATTGTTTGCGAGCATTGCGGCCGTATCCTGATAGATGAGCAAATGGCTCTTGAAGCAGAAACAGCTATTGCCTAATTAACTAATTAATATATAGAAAAGCGTCCGCTATTATTGGCAGGCGCTTTTTTTGTATAACAAGGTTTTTATATTGTAAAATATATACATTTAGCATATATAAGTCTTTAGCGTTCATACTAATATTAAGCCTGGCCTATGCTTACGCAACTGAGTTTAGCCAATTGTACAAGTCTCCATGGATAGATAATTTACGTTCAACATTTTTTGGTAGAGCATTGTTAGGCGAAACATTTTACTGGGGCGATTTGGTTAGCTATACAGTTGGCATTTGCCTTGGTGTTTTAGTAATGCTGTCACTGCGTAGTTTGATAATGAGTATGTATCCCGAGGAGGATTGATATAAGACTACTTTAAAACATACTCGTTTGCTTCCCACCCTTTGGCGTAAATAAACTAAAATCATGCGGCGGCATTTCCCTGCCGGCTAAAAAGCGGTTGCAAGCCATCTTAAACAGTTGATGGATAGATTGTGCCACTGGGCCATCGCCGCGCATACGGCGGCCAAATTCGCTATCGTTTAAATTGCCGTCATGGCAGGCTTTTATCTGGTTCAATACCTTTTCGGCACGGTCCGGGAAAGCTTTATATATCCAGTCGGTAAATATTTCGCCAATACTGCCATTTAAGCGTACAATGGTAAATCCTGCTGATAATGCCCCCCTGTCGGCTGACGCTTTTATAATATCTGGTATCTCGTTGCTATTCAATCCGGGTATGATCGGCGCAGCCATTACCCTCACAGGCACGCCTTTTTCTGATAGCTTTTGAATAACCGCCAGCCTGCCATTGGCAGTTACCGTACGGGGCTCCAGTTTTTGCCTTAGCGACTCATTTAGCGAGGTGATAGATACATTAACATGTACCAGGTTAAGCTTAGCCAACTCAGTAATAATATCCAGGTCGCGGATGATGACATTGTTTTTGGTAATGATGCTCACCGGGTTTTTATACTGCAAAAATACCTGTAACAGGCCCCGGGTAATTTTTAGCCGCCGCTCAATAGGCTGGTAACAATCTGTATTGCCTGATAACAGAATGCTAACCGGCTGGTAATTCTTTTTATTAAAATAGTTCTCCA
>NZ_JAQBOW010000128.1 GCF_028287845.1 Mucilaginibacter sp. | reverse complement strand
TATGTAAAAATAGCCTCTTTCAATCCGTACACCTATGAACCGGTAACGGTAATATTAGCAAAAGATCTGATAGGCAAATTCTTTAAAGCCGAAGGTGAAAACGCTTCTTTTGAAGATTATAAAGGCGGCGATAAAATTATCCCCTGGGAAATAAAAGGGACTTACAAAGGTTCAGAATTATTGGGCCTGCACTATTGGCAACTAATGCCCTATGTAACTAATGCTGACCTGGAGAAAAACGCTTTTCGTGTTATCCCGGCTGATTTTGTTACTACCGAGGATGGTACCGGCATAGTACATACCGCTTCTGTTTTTGGCGCGGATGACTTTAGGGCATGTAAAGAAAACAACGTGCCGTCGGTGATGGTGAAGGACGAATTTGGCAAGGATGTTCCGCTGGTTAACAAGCAGGGCCGTTTTGTTGATGAAGTGACCGACTATGCCGGCCGCTATGTTAAAGAAGAATATTATACAGCAGAAGAGCGCGCGGAAGAAGGTTTTAAACCAACTGATGTACTCATTTCCATAAAACTAAAAACAGAGAACAAAGCGTTCGACGTTAAAAAATACGAACACAGCTACCCGCACTCCTGGCGCAGCGACGAGCCGATTTTATATTACCCGCTGGATAGCTGGTTTATCCGCACCACCGCGGTAAAGGATAAAATGGTGGAGCTAAATAAAACCATCAACTGGAAACCGGAATCGACCGGAACCGGCCGCTTTGGTAACTGGCTGGAAAATTTGGTAGACTGGAACCTGTCGCGTTCACGTTTTTGGGGTACTCCCCTACCTATCTGGCGCGAGGAAAATGGAGGCGAAGAAATTTGTATTGGCTCTATTGCCGATCTGCATACCGAAATTGAAAAATCAATAGCTGCCGGGTTAATGCCTGCAGGTTTTACTATTGATGACTTGCACAGACCCTATGTTGATGATGTGATATTAACCTCATCAACCGGCAAACCCATGTATCGCGAGCCGGATCTTATCGATGTTTGGTTTGACAGCGGCGCTATGCCTTATGCGCAATGGCACTTCCCTTTCGAAAACAAAGACGAGTTTAAAAACTCTTATCCGGCAGATTTTATTGCCGAAGGTGTTGACCAAACCCGTGGTTGGTTCTTTACGCTGCATGCCATAGCGGTTATGCTGAGCGAAACCAGCGACGAGATAAAGAAAGTAAATGCCGAAGTTGGTAATAAAGGTGTAGCGTTTAAAAATGTAATATCAAACGGTTTGGTGCTCGATAAGAACGGCAACAAAATGAGCAAACGCCTGGGCAATGGTGTTGACCCATTTGCTACCATTGAGCAGTTTGGCGCTGATGCACCACGCTGGTACATGATAAGCAATGCCGCGCCGTGGGATAACCTTAAATTTAACGCCGATGGTATAGACGAGGTTCGCCGTAAGTTTTTTGGCACCTTATATAATACGTATACCTTCTTTGTAATGTATGCCAACATTGATAAGTTTACCTACAGCGAGGCAGAAATAGCGATAACAGATCGCCCGGAAATTGACCAGTGGATTATATCGCTGTTAAATACGTTAAGTAAAGAGGTTGATGCTTTTTATGCTGATTTTGAACCAACCAAAGCTGCCCGCGCTATACAGGACTTTGTAGACGCGCATTTAAGCAACTGGTTTGTTCGGTTAAGCCGCCGCCGTTTCTGGAAGTCAGACAACTCTGCCGATAAACTATCGGCTTACCAAACTTTATACACCTGTTTAACAACGGTAGCTAAGCTGATGTCGCCCATAGCGCCATTTTTTGCGGAGCGTTTATATACCGATCTGAATAGCATTACTAAAAAAGAGGAATTCGAATCCGTTCATCTGGCTTATTTCCCTGAATATAATGCTAAATTGGTAAACGCCAAACTGGAAGAGCGCATGCAATTAGCGCAGGATGTATCATCATTGGTATTGTCATTGCGTAAAAAGGTAGGTATTAATGTAAGACAGCCATTAAGCAAAATTCTTTTACCTATCTTGGATAAGAATTTCAAGCACCAGGTTGATCAGGTAAAAGAACTGATACTCTCTGAAACCAATATCAAGGGTATTGAATACATTACAGATACAGCCGGTTTCGTTAAAAAGAAGATCAAACCAAACTTTAAAGCATTAGGTGCAAAAGTGGGTAAGGATATGAAAGCGGTTGCCGACGAAATAAATAATTTAGGTCAGGAAGATATAGCGAAACTGGAAAGTGAAGGAAGCATTCAACTACCCATCACTCACTACTCGCTACTTACTACTGATGTAGAAATAATCGCCGAAGATGTTCCCGGATGGCAAGTTGCAAATTTAGGAAAACTAACGGTGGCTTTAGATGTTACCATTACCAACGAATTGAAAGAGGAAGGTATATCACGCGAATTGATAAACCGCATACAGAATCTGCGCAAAACCAAAGGATTTGAAGTAACTGACAGGATAACTGTTCAATTAAACGACCATCCATTTATTAGCCGTGCCCTGAATAATAATTTATTATATATTTGCGCCGAAATTTTGGCTGACAGTATAGTGATTGACAGCCAGTTAACAACAGGTGACATTACCACCATTGATGAACATGAAATAATTATTGTTATTAATAAAGTATAAATGAAAGTAGAAAACGAAAAGACCCGCTATAGCGATTCAGAGCTAAAAGAGTTCAAAGATCTGTTGTTGGACAAATTGCGTAGCGCGAAAGAGGAATTAAACGCGTTGGCAACTTCTTTAAGTTCGCCAAATGCTAACGGTACTGATGATACTGCCGGTACTTATAAAACATTAGAAGATGGATCTGCCACTTTAGAGAAAGAACAGATTAATCAGTTAGCTGCCCGCCAGAAAAAATTCATTGAGCAATTAGAAGCAGCTTTAGTGCGTATAGAAAATAAAACTTACGGTATTTGCCGCGAAAGTGGTAAACTGATACCAAAAGAACGCTTACGCGCGGTACCGCACACCACTTTAACGATGGAAGCTAAATTGAAGCAATAAATGAAGGCTTATACCAAACCTTTTTTAACTGCTATACTGATTATCATTGCCGACCAGGTTATCAAGACCTGGGTAAGGGCGCACATGTACCAGGGTGAAGAAATTAAGTTTTTAGGCGAGCGCGGCATGTTGCATTATACCGAAAATAACGGCATGGCATTTGGCATGGAACTGGGCGGCGACTGGGGCAAACTGGTTTTAACCCTGTTTCGCATTTTGGCTGTTTTTGCTATTGCTTATGGTATGGTTTTTTTAATTAAACACAAGTATCACCGTGGCCTTATCATGAATGTCGCGCTGATATTTGCCGGCGCCATGGGTAATATTATTGATTCCACCTTTTACGGTATAGCTTATCATTACGCGCCCCTATTTCATGGCCGCGTAGTTGATATGTTTTATTTCCCATTGATATCAGGTATATTCCCAACATGGGTGCCGCTTTGGGGCGGCCAGGATTATATCTTCTTCCGCCCGGTGTTTAACCTTGCCGATGCAGCGATATCTGTAGGGGTAATACTGATACTTATTTTCCAGAAACACTATTTTAAAAGCGAAGTTGTTGAAGCGAGCAGCCCGAATAGTGAAATGGTAGAGGAATAAATTTTTATCTTTTAAATATTATAGCCGCTTTTTAGCGGCTTTTTTGTTGCTTGTTTTTCCTTGTGCGTTATCCGGTGTTTACAAATAGCACTCATTTTAATATCTTATTACAACATTTTAATTAATTCTTGTTAATCATTAAAATGTTTGCCTGTTTAGGCACTTAAAAATTGTTTATTTTCATTTTTCTTCTCTTTTTTATAAGAAATCAGTATTTTTAGGAATGCAAACCCGCAATTACAGGCGTTTTTATATTTTTTTGTTGGTATTTGCTGTGCAATTTCTTTGTGCAGGCAATTTGTTTGCAAAAAATTTACACTCTCATAAGCAATCTGCCGTTGGTTCTCAATTAAAGGCCAGTCAGCAAAGAAATCATGAAATGGTTCTTAGTGGGAACAACCCACTTCAACTGGTAAACTTCCGGACTGTAAAGGGTGGTCATTTCATTAAGATTTTTCTTATTGACCTGCTAAGCATCTTCGTTTGTCTTAAATATTTAAAAAATAAGCTTAAAAGCATCTACAGCGAGTATGGCCGCTTCCACAAGCTACTGCTCTATCCCAACCACGTTTTTTGGTAAGACCTCACTTTGTGCTTAAATAGCATGTGCTTACATCGGTTAGATTGAATTTTATACACTTGTAAAGATTTACGAAGTTTATAAACTTTGTAAGTCTGACGGGGCTTATCGTATTGATCTCTCTCCATTGTTTGAAAAATAATTCAGTTTTTCAAGGTTATCAAGCATCGGCTTTATTCTGTACATCCCTTAAAGGCATGGCTCTATTGTTCTATGCCTGAACATATTGTATTTGGTTTTATTTAAAATTTTTGAAATGAAAAAAATTGTACCCTTCGGCATGCTTATCATTGTGATAATACTTGTCTTTATATATCCGGGTAATACCATAACACCTTCTAAAACACCAATAGATAAAGCCGATACGGCGTGGTTATTAATATCAACCGCTTTGGTATTATTAATGACCCCGGGTCTGGCTTTCTTTTACGGCGGAATGGTTAGAAAGAAAAATGTGATATCAACCATGCTGCAAAGTTTTGTTTGTATGGGGTTGATCACCATTATATGGGTAGTATTTGGATTTAGCCTTGCCTTTGGAACAGACGTTGGCGGATTGGGATTTATTGGTAACCCTTCATCATTTTTTATGATGCAAAACACCTTAGGTGTAACCTGGGGAACCATCCCGATTATACTATTTGCTATGTTCCAGTTAAAATTCGCGGTTATTACACCGGCACTTATTACCGGGGCTTTTGCAGAACGTATCCGCTTTAATTCATACCTGATTTTTATCACCCTGTTTATCATCATTATTTACGCGCCGCTTGCACATGCAACCTGGCATGCTGATGGTTTTTTCTATAAAATGGGCGTGCTTGATTTTGCAGGCGGTACCGTTGTACACATGTCTGCAGGCTGGGCGGCTTTGGCATCGGCATTATATCTTAAAAAACGCAATGGTGCAGAAGAAACACATGCACCGGCACGTATAACCTATGTTATTTTGGGTACGGGTCTGCTTTGGTTTGGCTGGTTTGGTTTTAACGCAGGCTCTGCATTAGGTGCTAATGAATTAGCAGCAACCGCGTTAGCTACAACAACTACCGCGTCGGCAGCTGCCGCCATTGCGTGGATATTCTTTGATATACTAAGAGGAAAAAAACCTTCGGCGCTTGGCGCTTGTATTGGCGCGGTAGTGGGGTTGGTAGCGGTTACTCCCGCTGCGGGTTATATAACTGTTTCCAGCTCATTAATTGTGGGTATAGTTGCGGCTGTAATAAGTAACCTGGTAGTTATTTGGCGCTCAAGAACCAATATTGATGATACCCTTGATGTATTTCCTTGTCATGGCGTGGGCGGTATGGTAGGCATGCTGCTTACAGGTGTATTTGCCACTACAAGTGTAAACAGCGCCGGTGCCAACGGTTTGTTTTATGGTGAAACAGCTTTGTTTGTTAAACACCTGATAGCGTTAGTTGCTGTATCTGCTTTTGCATTTATTGGCTCATTTATATTGCTTAAAGTAACAGACCTGATTAGTCCGCTACGTGTATCTCCGGAAGATGAACTAGTTGGGCTTGACCTAAGCCAGCACCACGAAGAGCTTTAATTTTTGTTGTTGGTCGCAATTATGGAGTTAACAGCATTTAGGTAGTGTGAAAACTACAAGGAAATTTAGTCGTCTGTTGTTGAGCGGTTAAATGTGAAGGCCTGCACACTGTTTACAGGTGCAGGCCTTTTTTTCACATTAAATAATTAATTAGGCTGCTTTGGCGGCTCTTCTTTTGGCGGAGGAGGAGGTTGCCTTTGCTTTTGTTGCTCCTGCTGTGGCCTTTGCTGCTGTTGTTGTTGTTGTTGACGCTGCTGTTGCTGGGCTTGTTGCTGTTGCTGACGTTGTTGCTGTTGCGCCTGTTGCTGTCCCTGCTGCTGTTGTGCTTGCTGCCTTTGTTGATCTCTTTGTGCTTGTTGCTGCTGTTGCTGAGCCTGTCCCTGTTGAGCTTGTTGCCTTTGGGCACGTTGCTGCTGCTGTTGCTGGGCTTGCTGAGCCTGTCCCTGTTGAGCTTGCTGCTGTTGGGCACGTTGTTGATCTCTTTGTGCTTGCTGTTGCTGAGCTTGTTGAGCCTGTCCCTGTTGAGCCTGTCCCTGTTGAGCTTGTTGCCTTTGGGCACGTTGTTGATCTCTTTGTGCTTGCTGCTGCTGTTGAGCCTGTCCCTGTTGAGCTTGCTGCTGTTGTGCACGTTGTTGATCTCTTTGTGCTTGTTGCTGCTGTTGCTGAGCTTGACCCGGTTGTGGCTGTGCTTGCTGCCGTTGAGCGCGTTGCGCCTGTTGCTGCTGTTGTATTTGCGCGTCGTTACTTGGCTGTTGGGCCGGAGGCGTTACGTTAGGTCGGTTTTCAGGACGCCCGCGACGATTGGCCGGTTGACCATCATTCGGCTGATTACCCGGTTGTACCGTATTAGGATTATTACCCGGTTGCCCCTGATTAGCCCGATTTCCAAATTGACCCTGGCGGTTACCCTGCTGACCGGGATTAGGCCTGTTATCAGGACGTGGGTTTACACGCACTACGTTATTATCGGCATTAGCATTGCGGGCAACAGTAGCCAATTTTGAAGCATTGACATGGTCAAATCCGGCTGCACCGCCCGGTCCTCTGCGGGCTATGCCCTGGTTAGGATTTTGTTGTTTGTAGGCGTTTGCATCAACCACCCGGGCAGGACGGGCATCAGGGGCACGCCTAACTGCCGGTCTGAATATATTAACCGAATTATTTTGCACACGCATGGCACCCGGCCTATCAGCATTGTTTATAGAATAAACTTGCGGGCGCTGGTGTGTATAGCGCTGAATATCGGTTGCCCCCGGGCCGGCAATATAACGGCGGCCACCATTTACATAAGTATTATTAACTATAGTTGTACGATTAATGATATTTACTACCCTATTATGCGGTACATAATAATTATAAATATTTGGCCGGTTAATATATCCCTCGGGTGCGAATGACCAATAGGTATCAGGCGCGCGATACCCGCTGCCGAATGATAAACTAATACTAATGCCCGGCATTAAAGGCGCCCAGCCATAGTAGCCACCGCCATGGCGCCAGCTAACCCATGCAGGTGCCCATTCATAACCGGGGATCCATTCCCAGCCGTAATAATCATCATAGCGCCAACGGCCATAGTGGAACGTGGCCCATCCCCATGGGTAGTCTGATACCCAGGTATTACCATATTCGGTTAATACCCAGTGCCCTTGTGTGGCATAGGGCCTAAAATCCTCATCTACATCGGGTACCCAAACATCGCCATATTGGGGGTCGCTTATCCAGGTACCATAAGGTTGTAAGTTATCATAAAAGTCCTGCTCAGAAATATCTCCACCCTGTGCAAGGCTTTTACGTGGGGCGGCTACTATCAGCAACAATGCCAACAGGCCAATACCCCATATTTTAGTTAATATTTTCATAGTTTTAATATTTGCATTTAGATTTATTATTGGTTTATTTTTTTGACATGGTAAAATATAAAACGTTTAGTTGGGCAATTGTTTTAAATAAAAAAGAACACGGCTATAATATGCCTAAATATATAAAAAGATAGCTGTAGCAAATAAAACAGTTAGTTACATTCAACAAACTTTAGCACTTTTATACCAAACTTTTTAATTTGAATATTTTTACATTTATTATTTATTTCATAATATTATGAGTACAGTAAACATTCCACGCCTTGATCTGAATACTTACACCAACGGTAATGCTGCGGAGCGTAAGCAATTTTCGGACGATATTGGAAAAGCTTTTAATGAAACCGGCTTTGTCACCATAACCAATCATGGTCTAAGTAAAACATTAATTGATGAACTATATGCACAGGTTAAAGCGCTTTTTGCCTTGCCTGATAGCATTAAATCAAGCTACGAGATACCAGACCTTGCGGGCCAGCGTGGTTATACCGGTAAGGGAAAAGAAACAGCCAAAGGTTTTAAAACCCCCGATTTGAAAGAGTTTTGGCAAATAGGCCAAACCGTTACTGATGACGCCACTCTTAAGGAAGATTACCCGGATAACCTGGTAGTGAAAGAGCTGCCTGCTTTTAATACTACAACGCTTGATGTTTACAAAAAACTAGAAGGCGCGGGCGTATATTTATTGCGCGCTATTGCAGTATACCTGGGCCTTAACGAAAATTATTTTGATGATAAGGTACATAACGGCAACTCTATACTGCGCACTTTACATTATTTTCCTATTGAGGACCCGGACTCTGTACCTGCCGATGCGGTGCGTGCCGGCGCGCATGAGGATATTAACCTGATAACCTTACTTATTGGTGCAAGTGCCGATGGGCTGGAGTTGTTAACCCGCGAAGGACAATGGTTCCCTGTAAAAGCGCATGGCGAAGATTTAGTGGTTAATGTAGGCGATATGCTGCAGCGTTTAACTAATAACAAACTTAAATCAACCACACATAGGGTGGTTAACCCGCCGCGCGAGCTGATGAAGAATTCACGCTATTCGGTACCGTTCTTTTTGCACCCGGTATCAAACATGGACCTAACTTCATTATCATCTACCGTTGATGCTGAGCATCCTAAAAAATATACCGATATAACCGCCGGCGAATATTTGGATGAGCGGTTACGCGAAATTGGATTAAAGAAATAAACTCTTAAGTTTGCAGCTTTAAGTGGGCAGTTTGCATTATGCAGATTGCCATTTTACTTTGTGCCCACTGCTAATTAAAAGCTGCCAACTTAATCCTTCATCTCTTCCTGTATGGCTCTTAATAATTCATTAGGGTGTTGCGAGCCAATAATGTACACCAGCCCATCCCTGTCTGTAAGATGGATAGCTTCTTTACCCGCGGCAAAAAAACGTATGGTACCCTTATTATGCAGGTTATATACCGGGTTATTAAACAGGTAGCGGCTATATGGTGCTTTTTCAACTTTTACTATGCTGTTAAGGTCTATCTTAACCAGGCGGGTTGTCCATAAGCCATTCAGCAAAATACTTTTGTTTTCTACCCGGGTACGAAAATGCAGCAGGAATCCCATTATAATAGAAATTATAAGGATAGCAAACCCCACAACAGCCAGCAGATCGCCATTTTTATCATCCGGGGCAGTTAAAGCATAAACGGCAAAGCAAAATATTGCTAATACTAAACGTATCGTAATGGGTATAAATTCCCTGCCCAGGTATTGGTTTTCTGTAAAAACTATTTTTTCGCTCATTTTACTTTATACAATTCGAATATAATTACTTTTTTGGTGTTATTAGTTACTTTATAACGATCATCTGGCCGGTAACCACCTATCCAAATAATTTCGCCATTGCCATTTATCAACAACGGAATCTCACCCTTTTCGTGCAATGGTATTTTAAGGCCGATGAAAAAATCACTCAGTTTTTTATGGGTTTTCATGCCAAGCGGACAAAAACTATCGCCTCGCTGCCAACTACGCATGCTTAACGGATACACCAACTTTTCAGCATCAACAGACACCGCCAATGGATTATCCTTTATAATAAGCGGCGTATCATCATGTAATAAAGTTAACTTATACCGCCCGTAATTTATTGTATGATCAGAAGCAGCTATGCTTGCCGACTCGTGCCGGGTAATATTTCTTTTGGTAAGAATGATCTTATCGCGGTCAAGTATTAAAATGTGCCCGGCTGCTTCAAATACTTTCCCCGAATGTTTATTTAATGACGATATCAGATCGTCAATTGCTGTTTCATTAAAACCATATTCCTGCAATAGTTTAAATAGCAATAACCGTTGGGGGTTTAGCTTTTTTACATCAGCCAATGGCAAATGTATCTCATCGCCATTAATAATTAATAATTCTTTTTTTAATTCATCCAGCCTAACTTCAAGCAATATTTCCATATCCCTGAAGTGTTTCAGGTTATTCTCGAACGTGTGTTCCAAAGCCGGGTTAAGCTCTTTTAATTTGGGTATAACCTCGTGCCTTAATTTATTACGGGCATATTTTACCGAGGAATTAGAACTGTCTTCAACATATTTTATTCCCTCGGCCTTAATAATATTATATATCTCGTCGCGCCCTAAAAATAGTAGCGGCCGTACCAGCGATCCGTTTTTAGGCAAAATTCCATGCAGGCCCGCTATACCGGTACCGCGCACAAGGTTTAACAATATAGTTTCAATTGCATCGTTTTGGTGGTGCGCGAGCGCGATAGTAGTATAGTTGTTTTGCTGTCTAATTTGCTCAAACCACTGATATCTAAGCTCTCGCGCGGCCATTTGGATGGATATTTTGTTATCATTGGCATATTGCCGGGTATCGAAATTTATCGTGTGGAACGGTGCATTATTTTGAACAGCCAATTGTTTGCAAAATTCCTGGTCGGCGCTAGCCTCGTCGCCGCGAAGTTGAAAATTACAATGAGCGATACTAAAATTATAACCGGATGATTTTAATAAATGAACCATTACCACAGAATCCATGCCCCCGCTTACAGCAGCCAACAGGGTGCAGTCGCGCTCAAACAAATTATTTTGTTCAATAAAATCAGTAAATTTTTTAACCGGAAGCATCATCAAAATTATTAATTTAATAACCCCAACAAAAAACTAATTTTGCAGTAGTGAATAAATATGTTTTAAGCTTCTTGTTTTTATTAGCGACGGCAGCTGTTTTTGGCCAGAAGAAATCATCAAAGGTTAATCTGGTCAGCTCAACTTCCCTTGAATCTGTTTCCGGAATTAACGGTAAAAAAACGGTGAAGGTACATAATGGGGTATTTAAACAGGATTTTTCAACCCTGCGTTCTGACAGCGCCTATTTTTATCCCGACCTAAATATGGTTGATGCTTTTGGCCATGTAAATATAAACCAGGGCGATACCTTAAATATATATTCGGATAAACTTAATTATAACGGCAATACCAAAGTTGCTATTTTAACAGATCATGTTAAAATGATAGACAAGGACGCCATTTTAACTACTAACTATTTTACTTATAACACAGCCACCCGCATTGGTACCTATACAGGTGGCGGCAAACTGGTAAACAAGGATAATACGCTCACCAGTAAAAATGGTTATTACTTTGCCTTTACGCGCGATGAATACTTTAGGTACGATGTGGTATGTACCACTCCCGACGCGGTCATAAAAACAGATACCCTGCGCTATAACTCGGGCAGCAGGATAACTTATTTTTATGGGCCAACCAATATACTTGGCAAGGATAAAGATAATTTATATACCGAAAATGGCACCTATAACACCATTACAGAACAGGCCCTTTTTGGAAAAAACAATTTATATACCCAGGGGACTAAATCTTTAAAGGGTGATAGCTTATTTTACGACAGGCTAAAAGGTTATGGCCGCGCTACCAGGCACGTTACATTTGATGATAAAGAGCAGAAAATGGCCATCAAAGGCGATCTGGGAGAGTATTATAAGGCCGATGAACTGATGGTTATGACGCAAAACCCGTATATGATATTTGTTACCGAGGATACTACAGGGGTTAAAACCAACGATAAAAAATTAACCGCCGATTCTTTGTTTAAAAATCAGAAAACGATAATTGCGGATAAAGCGCATATGCCCGACAAAAAATTAACTTTAAAAGGCATAACTGATTCTGTAACAAAAAAACTTCCGGCAAATATTAATAAGAATGCTGTTGTTAACAAAAAACTTACTTTACAGGGAGTAACTGATTCTGTTACAAAAAAACTTCCGGCAAATATTAATAAGAATGCTGTTGTTAACAAAAAACTTACCTTACAGGGAGTAACTGATTCTGTTACAAAAAAAATCACCGCACAGGCAAACGCTAAAGCACCCTCTGCTAAACAAAGCATAAACAAACTTACAGACAGCATAAAATCGTTAACTAAAAAACCCGGTAATGTTAAGTATGACTCGCTGTTTTTTGTGGCTGATACTTTAGAGACCCAGATTATAACTTTTAAAGCATTAAAAGCATTAAAAGAAATCCAATACCAGGCAAGTCATCGCGATACTTCTATTAAAGTGATTAAAAAGGCACCGTCTATCGTTTATAAAAAATCGCCTAAATTTTTAGCCCTTGATGCGCCAAAGCATTGGACTAGGGATACCACCAGTTTCTTGCATCCCGATTATTTTAACAGGCCGGGGTCGCCGTTTAATAAACCCGTTGCACCGGCAGCTAAAGCACCGCTCAAAACTGTTGTAAAGGTTCTGCCCAAGAAAACAGCGCAGGACTCACTTAAAGATAAGCGGCAGGCAGATTCGCTTGCTTTATTTGCACCAAAAGTTTTAAGTGATACCGCGAGAATCAGAATAGTAAATGGCCATCATCATGCTAAGTTATTTAAAACAGACCTGCAGGCTAAAGCCGATTCTATGTTTTATAGCAGCAGCGACTCTACCATACGCTGTTACGTAAACCCGATGATATGGACGCAGGGCTCGCAACTATCGGGGGATACCATCCATCTGCAAATGAAAAATAAAAAGCTGGATAACATGGATATGTTTCCATCTGCATTTATTGTAAATATTGAAAAGAACGATTCTCTGCATTTTAATCAGGCGGGAGGCAGGACAATGCACGGTATTTTTAAAGACAATAAATTGAACAATATACGTATTAGCGGCAACGCCGAAACTATATTTTTCAAGCGCGATTCGGTTACTAATAAGGTTACTGATATGAATAGAACAGTAAGTGGAGGAATATACGCGACTTTTAAAAATGGGAACATTAAAAATCTTGACTTTTATTCAAATTATGAAAGTAAAGCCAATGCTATTGCCAAAATAAAAGATGATGATAAAGTATTAAAAGGTTTTATATGGAAGCCTAAAGACAGGCCTGTATCTAAAGAAGCTATATTATCTGCCTATAAAAAGCCGGTTAAAGCATCGGCAGCCAAACCCACCGGTAAACCAGAAGTTAAAAAACCCGCCGACGGTAAATTGAAGAGCGACTCAACAATTATTAAACCACCTGTTTTAAAAATGGGCAGGGATAGTGTTGTTAAGGATACACTGGTAAAAAAAATTGTTAGGGATACAGCGATGAAGAAAATCGCGCCTATAAAGCCGTAATATTCTTCATATCAAATTTCGACGGGGGCACGAGGAGAAATCTTGTACAAGCAGCAGGTGATAATTAAATTGTATACGATTTCTATCCGCCATCCGGCGAACCGGAAATGACAACCATTATTAAATTTTCTTCAAAAACTCAATCAATTTTTCTACAGCAATTGCCCGATGGCTTATCTGGTTCTTTTCGGCCAGGGTCATTTCGGCAAAGGTGACGTTATATCCATCCGGCTGAAATATGGGGTCGTAACCAAAGCCGGCTGTTCCGCTTAATTCATGGCGAATAGTACCTTCAACGGTGCCCTCAAAAAAATGCTCGTCACCGCCCCGCACCAGAGATATCACTGTGCGAAAACGGGCTGTACGATTGATTTCAGAACTTAGTTTTTCCAGTACCTTAGCCATGTTGGCAGCATGATTACCATGCTCGCCCGCGTAACGTGCCGAATAAACACCGGGTTCGCCATTTAAAGCATCTATCTCTAACCCGCTATCATCGCCAAAGCAATTAACCTGGTATTTGTTATAAATGTAATGGCTTTTAATAGACGCATTTTCCCTAAAGGTTGCGCCTGTTTCGGCAATGTCATCATGGAAGTTAATGTCATTAAGACTTAGTAATTGTATGCGCCCTTCAAGTTTAGCGGCAACTTCTTCCAGTTTATGGGCATTGTTTGTTGCAAATACTAATTGGCACATACCTTACAGGGTTTTCATTTGGTCCCAAAAAGTTTTTTTATTTTCGGTGCTGCTCATCATATCCTCAAAACTAAAGCTATACAGCGTTACAACATTACTTATTTGCTTTGGTTGATTGAGTGTAAGCGCCTCTATTTTTCCTGGTAACGCGCTTTTGCCCAACACTAAAAGTTTTTGGGGATCAAAATAAGTTAACAAGCTATCTATATCTGTAATGGCCGCTTTGGCCATGTTCAATATGGCTACATCATCAATAGCATACTCCTTACGTTTAAGTATGCTTTCTAACGCGGTTAAATGAGCATCGGCAATAAACTCATGCTCCGTATAATGAACAAGTACAAGGAAACCTTTTTTATGCGCACCTAAATAATTTAGTTTAACCGGCGGCGTTTTTAAAATAATGGGGTCGGGAGTTTTTTCTGCAACGGGTTCTGTATATACTTCTGCAGCAGGTTCCGTAAGTGTTTTTGCAATAGGCTCAGCGGGTACTTTACCGGCGGTAGTTTTATCGGGTGTTAACAGATAAATATCATCCTGTAAAATAAATCGTAATGCCGTTGGGTTCTCTGCTCTCACTTTAACAAATTTTAACCAAAAATAGTTAAAGTGTTTGAAGCTTTATTGGCATATTCGCATAATTATAAATCTGCTGTATTAAAAGACCAGAATTATGCAGTTATAATTAATAAATTTTACCGAAATTCGGACGTTTTTATGGGTACCGACCCATAGCATATTTAAGTAACATACATGAGAAAGTTTGGGATAGTAGTTTTAAGCATAGTTTTATTCGCATCTGTAGCCAGCGCGCAGAAAATCACTTTAGACAAAATTGTAGCTGTTGTAGGCGCAAACGTAATACTACAATCAGATATTGAGCTGTTAAACGCGCAATATACCATGCAGGGCGCACATACTGACAAATGCTTTTTAGCGCAAAATCTGATTACACAAAAGCTGTTGGTTCAGCAAGCTATTATAGATAGTATTGATGTAAAAGAGGATGATATTGATGGCGAAGTTGACCGCAGAATGCGCAGAATGATGCAACAAGCTGGCGGGCAGGATAAACTCGAGCAATTTTTAGGGCGGTCTGTTATACAATATAAAGACGAGATACGTCCGGACGTAAAAGAAATGTTGGTTGCAGAAAGAATGCGTCAGCACATTACAGAGAAATTGAATACTACGCCACAGGATGTTAAGGATTATTTTAATAAAATGTCTAAAGACAGCTTGCCAACGTTTAATAAAGAGGTTGAGGTTGCCGAGATTGTTTTGGAACCTAAACTCACTAAAGAGGAAAAGGAATATTACCGACAAAAATCACAGGATTTGTTAAATAGGATAAAAAAAGGCGAAGACTTTGCTTCGCTGGCGACCGCTTATTCGCAAGATCCGGGATCGGCGCCACAGGGTGGTGATGTAGGTTTTGCAGACCGTAATACCTTTGTTAAGGAATTTACTGCCTGGGCATTTAAACTAAAAGCGGGCGAATATTCGCCGGTATTTGAATCGCCCGATTATGGCTTCTTCTTTTTGCAGGTAATTGAACGCCGCGGCGAGCAGGTACATGTGCGCCATATTTTAATTACGCCGCCAATTACCCAGGAAAGCCTTATAAGGGCTAAAGGTAAAGCTGATACCGTTTATAATTTATTAGATAAAAACCGCAAGGTTGATTTCTTTTCGGCTGCAGCCTCTGTTTATTCGGATAATAAGGAAACCAAATTTAATGGCGGGATGATATTAAATCCTGAAAACGTTGAAGTACGCACCACTTATATTCCTACTGACAAGCTTGACCCGCAAATTGCATTAGTGGTTGATACTATGAAAGTTGGCGGAATATCAAAACCAGTATTGTATACAGATGAAAGGGGCAAAAAAAGCTACCGCATATTTTATTTAAAATCTGTAACAGATGCGCATAAAGCTAATTTAGCTCAGGATCTTCCTAAAATAAAACTGATGGCAAGCGATGCTAAAATTAACCGTACCGTTAGCCAGTGGTTTGCTAAGAAAAGAAGAGAAACTTATATTAAGCTTGACCCCCAATACCAGGCATGCCCGGTATTAAAAGATTGGTCAACACCAACAACAACAGCCGCGCAGGTTAATCCTTAAAACTATGCAACACACGTCCGATGTAGAAGCAGCAGATGCTTTAAAACACGCTTATGAGCAGATATGCTCAGAAATAAGTAATGTAATTGTCGGGCAGGATGAAGTTGTAAAGTTTGTGCTGATATCCATTTTTAGCAATGGCCATTGCCTGTTAGTGGGTGTGCCCGGCCTGGCAAAAACGTTATTGGTACAAACCGTATCAGAAGTACTCCATCTTAATTTTAACCGCATACAATTTACCCCCGATTTGATGCCATCAGACATCATCGGGTCTGAAATTTTGGGCGAAGACAGGAACTTTAAATTTATTCCGGGTCCGGTTTTTTCAAATATAATTTTAGCCGACGAGATAAACCGCACCCCACCTAAAACACAAGCAGCGCTTTTAGAGGCTATGCAGGAAAAAGCGGTTACCGCAGCGGGTATTACACATAAGCTTTCGCAACCATTTTTTGTTTTGGCTACCCAGAACCCGATAGAGCAGGAAGGCACCTACCCGTTGCCCGAGGCCCAGCTTGATCGTTTTATGTTTAAGATATCTTTAAACTATCCATCCTTTAAAGAAGAGCTGCAGATAGTTAAAAATACCACCAGTACCCTGCAATCTTCTGTTAAGAAAGTATTAAATGCCGAGCAGATCATTTACTTTCAACAATTGGTACGCAACATACCGGTTACGGATAATGTATTGGAGTATGCTGTTAAACTGGTAGCAAAAACACGACCCGATCGCGAATTTGCAGCACCACAGGTTAAACGTTTATTAAACTGGGGCGCAGGGCCACGCGCATCGCAGTTTTTAATATTAGGGGCCAAATGCCACGCTGTTATTAACGGCAAATACTCGCCGGATATTGAAGATGTGAAAGCTGTTGCAAAACCTATATTGAGTCATCGCATTGTGCGCAGCTATCATGCAGAAGCCGAGGGCCTGTCAACAGATGATATTATTGAACAGCTATTCTAAAGATTGGTTATTGAAGATTAAAGATTATTAGAATATGTTTTAAACACTGATAGCCTAATCTTTAATTTTCAATAACCAATCTTCAAACCTAATTCTCAATCGCCGAAAACACTTCCAGCAAAATATTCCATTTGTGGCTGGCATTATCCACTTCCCAGATTCGCGCGTAATTGTAATCGCTTACAATATTGCCTTTTTTAATGCGTGCCCGGCCATAGCTATAAGCCAGATCATTACTTGTTGAACGGCCGGCACTAATTGTTTCGGCAGTTATAGTGATGGCTTCGTTGCCCAAAAACTTCAGTATTTTATCAGTACCCGTCATTGGTTCAAATCCGGGGAAATAGTAACGCCCTTCAGGACTCAAGTATTCTTTATATGCTGCTAATGTAGATATGGGTAAAGAATTATTAAAATACTTATCGGTAAGCAATATGATATTTTTACCGCCAAAAGGGTCTTTATTTAGCGTTACTTTTTTTGTAGCATCGGGCTCTTTAAAATCTGCAGGGGTTTCTTGTTCGGCTTCGGGATGCTGTATGCCCAGATCAATTAATAATTTAAGTTTGTTTTCAGCATCTGCACGCCATATAGAAACATAATCACCATATACCTTATCATCATCAGTTTTACCATTTTGATAAATATAAGGGCCGGCTGTAAAAGCCAAATCGCCGTTAAAAGATATACGGGCAAATTTAGGCTGCCATTGTAAGGTGCCCGGCTGTTTTTCAATGTTACTATAAAAATCAGTGATTTTGATGGGCCTTGGTTTAAATACAATACCTTCCGGATCGGTTACAGCTAAAAAACCTTCTTTTATGCCTTTACGGGCAACTAATTTATTAAAACTATCTTCGGCCTCAACAACTTTACTAACCTGGGCAGGACCACCCTGCGCTACAGCTATTGCAGCATAACTAATAAAGGCAATAACAGCCAGTAATTTTTTTTTCATTTGTAATAGATTTTTTGGTCGATTTTTAATTAAACCGGACATGAGCCCGGCTGCATCTGCTTTTATGATTAACGTTATTTAATGAATTAAATTTTACTCCAGTGAGTGCCTTCTTTACCATCTTTTAGTTGAAAGCCAATTTTTTGTAATCCATCCCTTATTTTATCTGATGTAGCATAATCCTGGTTGCCTTTGGCTTCGTTACGTAAGGTAACAATCAGGTTTAATATTTTAGGCAGGTCATCATTAGCGGCTTGTTCATTCTTTAATCCTAAAACATCAAACACAAAAATGTTCATCATGTTTTTTATAAGTTGCAGGTTGGTTGCATCTATTTTCATTTTGCCATCATGCACAGAATTAATAATTCGCGAAGCTTCAAATAATTCGGCAATTAAAACCGGGCTGTTAAAGTCATCATTCATAGCCGCATAGCAGCGTTGTTGTAAAGGCGCTATGTCTACATCTGTACTGCTGGATGTTTTTAAGGTATCCAGCAAAGTAACCGCATTCATTAAGCGTTTAAATCCTCTTTCTGATGCCTCCATGGCTTCGTTGCCAAAGTCTAACGTACTACGATAATGCGCTTGCAGCATGAAAAACTTCACGGTCATGGGGCTGTATCCCTTGTCTAATATAGAATGCTGGCCGGTAAAAAGCTCATGGGGTAAAAAACTATTACCTAATGATTTTGACATTTTTTGTCCGTTTACCGTCAACATATTGGTATGTATCCAGTAGGTAGCCGGGTTTTTACCGCAGCAAGCCACGTTTTGTGCTATTTCATTAGTATGATGTGTAGGCATTAAGTCTATACCACCACCATGAATATCAAATTGCTCGCCCAAATATTTATGGCTCATAGCCGAACACTCTAAATGCCACCCCGGAAAGCCAACGCCCCAGGGCGAGGGCC
Source organism: Mucilaginibacter sp. (assembly GCF_028287845.1). Taxonomy (GTDB): domain Bacteria; phylum Bacteroidota; class Bacteroidia; order Sphingobacteriales; family Sphingobacteriaceae; genus Mucilaginibacter. The sequence goes on along the minus strand of NZ_JAQBOW010000128.1, from coordinate 15,702 downwards.
ACTTCATTAAATGTTCAGGCTTGGCTTTTATCCACAATGCAAAGTCAAGCGGACCGTGTTTATCACCCTGACCGCCTAAGATACGGGTGTTAACTAGTAGGTCTTCCAGTTTACGGCCATTTAGAATCCCATAATCCTGGGTCTTATTATATTTTTCAACGTCGAAATAAATCGAGCCATCCACCTCATAAGCATATCCTTTTTCCAGTATTATTTTTACCAGTTCTATCTGCTCAATTATATGCCCTGTAGCTGTAGGCTCAATGCTTGGCGGCAGCGTGTTAAATATTTGCAGCACATCATGAAAACCAACGGTATATTGCTGTACAATTTCCATTGGCTCAAGTTGGGCTATTTTGGCTTTTTTTGATATTTTATCTTCGCCCATATCACCGCCATCCCCTTCTAAGTGCCCTGCATCGGTAATATTGCGCACGTAACGCACCTTGTAACCAATATGGTTAAGGTAACGAAACATTAAATCGAATGAAATATAGGTGCGGCAATTGCCCAGGTGAACATCACTATAAACGGTAGGGCCGCACACGTACATGCCTACATGGGGCGCGTTAAGCGGTTTAAATTCTTCTTTTTTGCGGGCTAAAGTATTGTAAACAAACAAATTTTGTTTCATGGTCGCAAACTTACGATTTTTTCAATTTGAAGCATGGTTAAGACCCGCTAAATATAGTTAGATTGATGAAGATTACTTTAATATTAAATCCGCGCAAACCGGGTAATGGTCTGATAATTTTTTTTCGGTGATGGTATAGCTTGCCACATCAAATTGCGGGGCCACCATAATATAATCTATCTGGTAATTAGGGAAATCGCCATTATAGGTACGCCCCAAACCAAAACCCTTTTCGCGAAAGGCATTTTTTAATCCTTTAGCCATCTGGTTAACCGCGTATGATGATGGTGTGTCATTAAAATCGCCGGATATGATATAAGGATAAGGGCATTGTTGTGCATGCTCTCTTATTTTTGCTACCTGCTCGCTGCGCTTTAAAAAAGCACGTTTTAATTTGCCGCCTAAACGCATTGTTGATGTCATATCGGGTTTGCCGCTTTTTGATATGGTATCCAGATACCGGTAATCTTTAGGGCCAAATTGTATAGATTGCAGATGAACACTATATATCCTGAAAGGGTGGTCATTCTTTTTTATATCAATAAAAACACATTGGTTATCATTGTTTTTTTCGTCAGATAATTGAATAAACCCTTTCCCTATAATAGCAAGCCTTGAAAATATGGCCATACCCATATGCTCATCCGCGTTGCCATGCAATTCTACAAAATAATAGCTGCTGACACCCATTATCTTTTTTACAGAATCGGCCATGTCATACTCCCCGCGGTTGCGTGTATAAAACTCTTGTATGCCAATAATATCCGGGTTGTTTGCAGAAATAATTTCCAGTATTTCGTGTTTGGTAGATATATCTTTTGTGGAACTATATTTTTTAAAATTATGCACGTTATAGGTCATCAAACGGATATTGTTACCATCAGGAGAGATATTATTATTGCCGGCATGGAAACCTATATTATTCTTTAATACATTAATGCCGCAAAGTATTACCAGCACAGACAGCAGGCCGAACCAGGGCCTGCGAAATAACCAATACACTATCATGAGCACATTGGTTAGTAATAATGGCGGATACGCCAATCCAAAAAAAGCGATGAGCCAGAATTGTTTAGGATCAGTTATCGGGGCAAGGTAGCTAATAAGCAATGCTAAACATAAACCACCATTTATCCATAAAAACAGCTTATCAATAAATGGTAGTTTTTTTATTGCCTTCATTTTTTGCTGGCGCGAAATAATATGTCTTTTTCCTGCTTGCTCAGGTTATCGTATCCCGTTTTTGAAATTTTATCTAATATTTGATCAACCTCGTCTTGTCGCGGCTCGTTTGTAGCGCTTCTATCCCTGTTGGTTGATGCTACTTTAAGCTTCGATCTTGATTTAAACAAACCGGCTATGAAACCTATCATATCGCGGCCTTTTTGTAATTGTTTAACGTATATAAAACCAAATAACGCACCGCCAATGTGGGCTATTTCGCCACCGGCATTAGGGCCCATTATTCCTAAAAAACTAATTACTATATAAACTATAACCAGCCATTTTAACCTTACCGGGCCAATAAACATTAATGATATGGTATAATTGGGCGCAATAGTAGCGGCACCAACAATTATAGCCACAACGCTGGCTGACGCCCCGATTGCAGTGCTTACCAGCACTGCGCCGCTTTGTGTAAACGCCGGGACAATATTATAGCTGGCAACATATAATACAGCGCCTGCTAATCCGCCTAATAAATACAAACCTAATGTACGCTTTTTACCTAAAAACTCCTCAAATATTCCACCTATCCAATAAAGCCATAGCATATTAAAAAGGATATGAAATATACCCGCATGCATAAACATATAAGTAAGCGGTGTCCAGAAACGGGTAAGTAATTTGGGCAGATAAGAAGGCAACGCCAGGTACTCATAGCTATAAGTTGCTATAATAGTAGTGCGCAGCATTAATTGTTCCAGCACGGAGGTAATGCCAATAGCCAAAAAAACTATAACATTAATGCCAATCAGCAAGTTTAATTTACTGCCGGATTGAAATGTTTTATAATATATATTTTGCCAGACCGTCATAAAATTAATTTATAAAACCGCTTAGAATTGAAAATCTTTCGGCCCTTGCAAACGCCAGGCCTTTACTAAAATAAAGCCTAATATGGCACCGCCTAAATGCGCGAAATGCGCCACGTTATCGCCACCAAACTGGCCAATACCTAATCCCAATTCAATTAAAATATATACGGGGATAATGTATTTTGCCTTAACAGGTACCGGTATAAACATAATCATTAATTCGGCATTGGGGTATATCATACCAAACGCTATCAGCAAGCCAAATATAGCACCGGATGCACCTACCATGTTACCATGATAAATATCATATAGTTTCTGGGCATGTTCGCCATATATTAAATATGACGATTCCAGTTCGGGCGATGGTATGCTTAAATGGCCGGTTATAGCATGTACCTCAAATGCCTGTACCATCATTTGTAATACAATAGCACCTAAACCGCAAATAAAATAAAATGCCAGGAAACGCTTAGAACCCATTATATATTCTACAACCGTTCCGAAAGAATATAAAGCGAACATATTAAAAATGATATGAGCCCATCCGCCATGTAAAAACATGTAAGTAATTAATTGAAATGGCTTAAACGATGGCGAATTAAAATAATACACCCCAAAATACTCGGCCACCGGGTCGCTGCTACCGGCAAAACCATGACTGTAGTACAGGGATGGTATAAAACATAAAATATTAATAATAAGCAGGTTTTTTGCAACCGGCGGGATATTAGCTAAAGGAGACTGCATGGGTGTTAATATAGTTCAATTTACCCGGTTATTTTTCAAACCGTTCTAATAATTCATTTAATGTAAAGGTAGTAATTACAGGCTTGCCATTTAACGCCAAATTTGGCATTTGGCATGCAAAAAGCTGGTCGGTTAGTAAGTTCATTTCTTCTGATGATAATTTAGTACCTGCTTTGATAGCCGCGTTACGCGCTAACGACCGTGCCAGGTTATCGCGCTTGTCTAATTTCAATATGGCCAGGTTATTTTTAAAGCCCTCCAGCAAATGCTCTAACAACTCGTGTTCGCCTACATTGTTTAGGTCGGCAGGTATGCCCTCAACAACCACGGTATTTTTACCAAACTCGCGTATATCAAAACCCAGCGCGCGTATATCTGGCAATAATTCTCTTAATAACTCAAAATCACTACTGTTTAGTGTGAGCGATTGCGGAAACAAACTTTGCTGACTAACACCCGAATGATTTTGCAATTGCTGTAAAAATCGTTCATACAAAATACGCTCGTGCGCCGCTTGCTGGTTTATCAGCATAAAACCCGATTTAATTTGCGACATGATAAACCGGTTATGTACCTGGAAAAATTGCCTGTCGCTTGATTTGGCAATCTCCTGCTCATTAACCGCTAAAGTTTCTTCCGCATGTATCTCCTGCTGTGTAGTAATATCTTTTTTGCTGATCTCATACAACGTATCCCAGTTTTTTGGAATAGGATTATTACGGCCGGCTCCGCTATCCCGCAAAAAAGGAATTTCACGGGCTGTTTTCCTATCAGCAAATGGATTAAAATCCGGGTTGAATGCTATAACCGGAGCAACTATTTGGTCAAAAGGTGTTGGCGTTATTAAATGCTCAATGCTATTTTCCTGGTCGAAGTCTAAACTTGGGGTAATGTTATACCTGCCCAATGAGCGTTTAACCGCCGAGCGGATAATGGCATAAATAGCCTTTTCGTCCTGATATTTTATTTCGGTTTTGGTAGGGTGTACGTTAATATCAATTTTTGATGGATCGATATCTATAAACAATACATATAAAGGGAAAGTGTCATCAGGCAATAGCTCTTCAAACGCTGTTAATACCGCGTGATTTAAATAAGGGTCCTTAATAAATCTATTATTTACAAAAAAGAATTGTTCGCCACGGGTGCGCTTGGCAAACTCCGGCTTGCCAACAAAACCACGCAGGTTAATAATGGTAGTATCCTCTTCAACCGGTACCAGGCGCTGGTTATAATTATTACCAAATAAATGTATAATACGCTGTTTTAACGTGGTTGCCGGCAAATGATAAACCTCCTGCCCGTCATGATGCAGCGTAAAAAATACTTCGGGATGCGCTAATGATATCCGCTGAAACTCGTCAATAACATGACGCATCTCTACCGGGTTGCTTTTTAAAAAGTTGCGACGCGCGGGTATATTGTAAAATAAGTTTTTAACTGCTATGGATGTGCCGGCATTGGCAGAGCAAGCCTCCTGTTTTAATACTTCTGATGCTTCAATGAAAATTTGTGTGCCCAACTCATCTTCATGTCGGCGGGTTTTCAGCTCAACCTGCGCAATTGCAGCAATTGATGCCATGGCCTCGCCCCTGAAACCCATTGTACGGATGGCAAAAAGATCCTCGGCCCGCTTAATTTTTGAGGTAGCATGGCGCTCAAAGCTCATGCGTGCATCGGTACCGCTCATGCCGCAGCCATTATCAATAACCTGTATTAATGATTTTCCGGCATCTTTAACTATCAGCTGAATTTTATCAGCACCTGCATCAATAGCATTCTCTATCAGTTCTTTTACTGCGGATGCTGGTCGTTGTACAACTTCGCCTGCAGCGATCTGGTTAGCAACGGAGTCCGGTAAAAGCTGAATTATATCTGACATTTAAAAAATTTCCCTTCAATTTCGTTTTCGATGCTAAATTAATTATTTACGGGCATAACTTTGGGCTTTTTTTGCGTGGGAGGATGTATTCGTTTTGCAAGGCGGCGAGGATTCACCCGGTCTACGCTTCGCTGGACCACCCTCTCTTCCGCCAGCGGGAAAGAGGGTTAGACAAACCAAAAAGCAACCCTCTTTCCGCCAACGGCGAAGAGAGGGTCGCACACGAAGTGCCACGGGGTGAGTCCCCGGAGCGCATTCATTACCGTTAATGCGCGACAGAAAAAATCGCCATACAGCATAACTTTATGATTTGATAGTTGTATATAGTTTTAAGTGTAATATATTTACAACAACACATTACCTGTATGAAAAAATTATGGCCCATCCTGCTGCTTTTTTTAGCCGCCTGTAAGCAAAAAGAGTTTAATGCCGATCTTTTAGTTAAAAATGCAATAGTATATACTGTTGACAGCACTTTTAGTACAGCAGATGCATTTGTTGTACTAAGCGGAAAAATTATAGCGGTTGGCAATGCTGATAAACTGGAAGAGAAATACATGGCTCACGAAGTTATTGACGCGCATGGCAAAGCTATATACCCCGGCTTTATTGATGCTCACGCTCATTTTTATGCGTATGGCATGGGCCTCCAGCAGATTAATTTAAAAGGTATTAAAAATTGGGATGAAGTTGTTGATAGCGTAAAAGCCTATGCCGAACGTAACCCCGATGGCTGGATAATAGGCAATGGGTGGGATCAAAACTTATGGCGCGGAAAGAAATTTCCGGATAAGACTAAGCTGGATGCATTGTTTCCGGTGCGGCCGGTGATATTAAACCGGGTTGATGGCCATGCGGTTATTGCTAACCAGGCCGCTTTAAATGTTGCAGGCATAAAACCCGGGCAAACCATTGCCGGGGGCGAAATTGAAACTATAAATGGAAAACTTACAGGGGTATTAGTTGATAACGCGGTAGGCATTGTTAAAAGGAAAATTCCTGATCCAACCGACCAATTGATACAAAACGCATTTTTAAGCGCGCAGCATAATTGTTTTGCCGTTGGCTTAACTACGGTTGATGATTGTGGCTTACCTTATACCATGATAAATACTATTGCCGAGCTACAGCATAAAGGCGCATTAAAAATGCGGATGTACGTAATGCTGGCAGACAGGGAGGAAAACTATGATTACCTGTTTAAACGCGGCGTTTATAAAACACCCGGCTTAGATGTACGCGCGTTTAAGGTTTATGCCGACGGTGCATTAGGTTCAAGAGGGGCTTGCCTGTTACGGCCCTATGCCGACCAAAAAAACTGGAAAGGCTTTTTGTTAAGCAGTCAAAAACATTTTGAAGAAGTGGCGAAAAAACTGGCCGACAAAGGTTTCCAAATGTGTACCCACGCCATTGGCGACTCGGCTAACCGGGTGATGCTTAAAATATACGCAGGGGTGTTAAAGGGAAAGAATGATCGCCGCTGGCGCATTGAGCATTCGCAGGTGGTATCTCCAGAAGATGTGAGCATGTTTGGCAAATACAGTATTATACCATCAGTACAGCCAACCCATGCCACATCTGATATGTATTGGGCCGGGCAGCGGTTAGGTGTAAAACGTTTAAAATCGGCCTATGCCTATAAACAATTATTACACCAAAATGGGTGGATCCCTTTAGGTACCGATTTCCCGGTTGAAAACATTAACCCTGTTTATACTTTTTATGCGGCTGTAGTACGCAAAGATCTGAAAGGGTTCCCCGCGGCGGGCTTCCAAATGGAAAATGCGCTTAACCGGGTAGAGGCATTAAAAGGCATGACCATATGGGCAGCCAAAGCCAATTTTGAGGAAAAAGAAAAGGGCAGTATTGAAGTGGGCAAATATGCTGATTTTATAATTATGGACCAGGACCTCATGAAAACAGGTGCAAGGGGTTTGCCAAAAGTTAATGTTTTAAAAACCTATATAAATGGAGAGAAGGTATATGAGAGAAAATAAGTATAACTGCTTTCTGCTGATCCTGTTAGTATTTACTTTATTAAATTCTGCATGCGCGCAAAATGCCGGCGAAGCGTATGTTAAAGAAGAAAAACTGGTTGAGCGATCGACGGTATTATTAAATAATGGCAATTACCTTATCCCGTTAAGAAACATTGGTAATTTAAAAATTGCCAGTATCCATTTCTCCAACGCATTCGCTACCGGATTTGATAGTTTGCTGAATAAATACACTAAAGTGCAATCATTTAAAATAGCTGATTACACAGGAGGAGAAAATATTGATAAGCTATCAGCCGATTTGAAATTATATAATACCCTTATTGTCCAGCTAAACGAAGCTGACCTGAACAGCCCGCAGATCATCAAATTTATTACCGATAATCAGCAAATAAAAAATGTGGTGATAGCCTATTTTGGCAATGGATCTTCGTTAGCCAAATTAAATGATGTTACCGCACCTATACTATATGCAGAACGCACATCGCAGGTTGCCGCTTATTTTTGTGCGCAGGCCATATTTGGCGGGGTGGCTATTACTCAAAAACTAACCGGTACCGTTACCCAGAAATACAGGTTTGGCATGGGCTTTTTAACAGACAAAACCCGCCTGGAATATTCTGTGCCCGAAGCTGTTGGTATCAATTCAAATAATTTGCAGGATATTGACAAGATAGCCCGCGAAGCTATGCTGGCCCATGCAACGCCCGGCTGCGTGGTTTTGGTAGCTAAAGACGGCAAGGTGATATTTAATAAAGCTTATGGCTTTCATACTTACGACCCCGATATGCCGGATAAAATAACCGACATTTTTGACATAGCGTCTATGACCAAAATAACAGCTACCACCATAACGGCCATGCAGCTTAAAGACGAAGGCAAGCTTAACATTGATTCTACCATGGGTTTTTACCTGCCACTTGCGCATAATACCAATAAAAGCGATATACAGGTGCGCGAGCTATTAACCCACCAGGCAGGATTGATACCCGATATACCAACTTTCGAAAAAATAAGACCCACAGATTATAGTCCTGATTCATCCGCAGCCTATCCGGTTAAGGTTAACAATGGCTATTATTTAAGGAAAGATTACTATAAAGATATAATGCTGCCCGCCATGCTAAATTCGCCGCTTAAAACGAGAGGCCAATACGTATACAGTGATATTAGCATGTGCTTTATGCAGCAAATTTTAGAAACCATTACCGCAACGCCGCTTAATATTTATGTGCAGCAGCAGTTTTATAACCGGTTAAGTATGCAAACCGCGGGTTTTTTGCCGCTTTACCGCTTTAAGCCAGATCAAATAGTGCCATCAGAGGATGACGAGGTTTACCGGCATTCTGTACTTGATGGTTATGTAAATGACCCTACCGCGGCTTTAATGGGTGGGGTTGCAGGGCATGCCGGTTTATTTGCCAGCGCTAATGATGTGGCTATACTATACCAAATGCTATTAAACAAAGGCACCTATGGCGGCGATCAATACTTTAAACCCGAAACGGTTGACCTGTTTACCGCCAAACAATCGGCTGTAAGCCGCAGGGGTTTAGGATTTGACAGATGGGACCCGCTACCCGACCGCCATTACCCATCAGAAATGGCATCGCCTGATAGTTACGGGCACACCGGCTATACCGGCACCTGTGTTTGGGTTGATCCTAAACATAATTTGGTGTATGTGTTTTTATCAAATCGCACCTATCCTAAAGCGAGCAGCAAATTATCCAGCCTGAGTATCAGGCCCCGCATACAGGATGTGGTTTATAAAGCTATAGAAGAGGGTTTGTAATGGCGAGGGAGATTTACTAACAAAAAAAGTGGTGCAGATTGTCTGCACCACTTTTCAAACCTTATTAATTAAAATTATTAGTTTATGATTTCAGTAACCGGCAAATACTTTTCAACTATCTTACCTTTTTCAACCGAAATAAAATAAGTCTTAAAGCTTTTGTCGATAGCTACAGACTTTACATATTTCTCGTTTTCGAACAACAGTGCCGCCGAATCGTCGCAGGCATAACCTCCGTTTAGTTTTCCTGTTATTAAGGCGTTAGTATAAAGCGGCCTGCGTGCCTGTTCTTTTAACCAATGCGGGCAATTGCTATAAGGTAAAAACCCTAGGCCCATGCAAATAGAAAGCGCTTGTGGCCTTGAATCTGTAGTACCACCCTGGAACCAGCATAGTGAACCGGCGCTGCCGCCACCTAACACAATACCTTTATTATAGGCTTTTCTTAATATAGTATCAATGCCTTGTGCTTTCCACTCGGCTATGGCGTTAAGGGTGCTGCCTCCGCCAACTATAATGGCATCCATGCTTAAAAGCACATCTTCAAAACTTTGGTTTTGACGGTATGAGCTTATGTACATTGACTGTACAAATGGCTGCATTTCCAGGTCCTCGCAGTTTTGGTACCAGGTTGCAATAGCTACCTGGCTGTCTCCGCTTGGGGTTGGCATAAAACATATTCTTGGATTCTTCTTTTTGGTAAGCGCCATTACATATTTAATAAACGGCTTTCCATAGTTACCGCCCGATGCAAATATGGTACGTACAGGCGCGTTTTGTGCATTGCCGGCAAAACCCACAGCAAGCAACAACAATATAGCTAATATTTTTTTCATGATGATTTAAATTAAAGTCAACTAAATGATTGCGTGAACTACTTTATAATTTCGGTAACCGGTAATAGCTTTTCGCTAAGTTTACCATTAACTACCGATAGAAAATAAGTGTGGTTCATGGTATCAAGCGATACTGATTTTACATACTTTCCGTTCTCGAACAAAATAGCTGCAAAATCTTCTACCGCGTAACCTGCATTTAGCTTCCCGGTTAAAATAGCATCACGATATAGCGGCCTGCGTAATTGCTCATGCTTCCAATGCGGGCTATGGCTATAAGGTAAAAGACCCAAACCTGAAGTAAGCGACAGTTTTATCGGCCTTGAATCGGTAGTTCCACCCTGGAACCAGCATAATGAGCCGGCGCTGCCGCCTGCCAATACTATACCTTTTTTGTAGGCTTTCATTAAAACGGTATCAATACCCTGGGCTTTCCAGATGGCTATCATATCAACGGTGTTACCGCCACCCATAATAATGGCATCCATGCCTAACAACTTTTGGTCAAATGTTTCCTGGTCGGGGCTTGAGTTTAAAAACACTTTCTGCACATAAGGCCTGCAAGGTAAGGTGCGGCATGAATCATACCAGGCAATAATTTTGGCGATGTTATCACCCCCGGCAGTGCCCATAAAGCAAATTTTTGGGTTCTTTTTTTTGGTTAACTTAATTACGTATTTAATGTAGGGGATGGAAAAATTTCCACCTGTGGCAAGAATAGTGGGCACATGCGTTGTTGATTCTTGCGCTTTGGCTGTAAAGAATACAGCGAGGCATAAACTAATAGTTAGGATTCGTTTCATTTTTATGTTTTAATTAATTTGAAGTTTATTGGTAGTAAATCTACAATGTCATTAAACATTTTTGCAGGCTGTCAGGCCGTGCTCATGTCAGGATTGTTATTTTGCGAATAGATACTTTTTACATAGTTTTTTAAGTGATTTAAGGTGTTTTTAATTAATTATTGATTACTTAACAATAAACATAGGGTTAAAATGGCAATTTTTAATAAAAAGCAGTCAAAAAAATTCTTTATAACAAAAAAGTTATAAATTTTTAATGTTATTCTTAAGAAAAATGAGTAAAACTATAGTTATAATTAATGCGTTTAGTGATTAATTTCTATTTAAAAAAATCGGTTCCCATTACTAAATAAACCAACTATTAAATTTACTTAAATCCGAAATTTAAAACCCGGTACCCGGTCATCAAAAATTAATATTACACCCGCTTAACACTATTTTAAATAATTGCTGTTAAACTTGTAATGAAATTTTACAAGCAAAAATCAGTATATCTTCCTTATCCTAACAGATCAAATATAATTAATGAAAATCGGAATAGTTTGTTACCCTACCTTTGGCGGTAGCGGGGTTGTAGCCACCGAGCTTGGCAAGGCCCTTGCCGATAATGGCCACCAGGTTCATTTTATAACTTATAACCAGCCGGCCCGCCTGGATTTCTTTTCAGAGAATCTTTTTTATCACGAAGTTACCGTATCTAAATACCCATTGTTTGATTACCCGCCATATGAGCTGGCCCTGGCAAGCCGTTTAGTTGACGTGGTGCGTTTTGAAAACCTGGATATTTTGCATGTGCATTACGCCATCCCGCATGCTTCGGCGGCGTTTATGGCTAAGCAAATATTAATGACCTATGGCATCTATATCCCCGTGGTAACTACTTTGCACGGCACAGATATTACGCTGGTAGGTAAAGACCGCACCTATAAGCCGGTAGTAACTTTCTCCATCAATAAATCAGACGGTGTTACGGCAGTTTCTGAAAATTTGAGGAAGGATACCTTCGAGTTTTTTGATATTGAAAACGACATCAGGGTAATACCCAACTTTATAGATCTTAAACGCTTTAACCTGCAGGCTAAAGACCACTTTAAAAAAGCCATAGCCCCAAATGGCGAAAAAGTGCTCATACATACTTCCAACTTCCGCAAGGTAAAACGTACCGAGGATGTGGTAAGGATATTTGCCAAAATACGCGAGAAGATACCATCTAAACTGTTGATGGTTGGCGATGGCGGCGAGCGCAGCGACTGTGAGCAGCTTTGCCGCGACCTGGGCGTTGGCGACGATACCCGTTTTTTAGGCAAGCAGGACGCTATTGAAGAAATACTTTCAGTATCTGATTTGTTTTTGATGCCATCACAATCAGAAAGTTTTGGGTTGGCGGCGCTGGAGGCTATGGCCTGCAAAGTGCCGGTAATAAGCTCGAACGCGGGTGGACTGCCCGAACTGAATATAGACGGCGTAACCGGTTTCCTGAAAGATGTTGGCGATATACAAGGCATGGCCGACAGTTCCATTTATATTTTGGAAGATGAGGCACGCCTGGCAACTTTTAAAGAAAATGCCCTTGCCCGCGCCAAAGAGTTCGACCTGGCTAAAATACTACCCGTGTACGAGAAATACTATGTAGAGGTGATAGCCAAAACAAGACAGCAGGCGGCAAGTTGTTCAAAGGTGTAGCGCAGCGCTACACCTGGCACAGGCATAATTTCTTTTTCGCCCCTCCCCTCAGGTTTTTACCCGATCAGTAAATAATACCACAATCGGCATAAACAATACCATTAAAGCTCATTGTTACCCTTTATCTTTGAGTAATGAAAACGAGCATCCCTATATATGACATTTGCAGCCTTACGCAAAAGCAAGAGGATGTTTTGATAGAAAGATTTGCTCCTTATTTAAAAAGCCATCGCAATTTACATTTGGCCCATAAGCATTCATTTTATCATTTGGTATTTTTTACTAAAGGTGGTGGCTCGCAAACTATAGATTTTCAACAGGTGCCGGTAAGGCCCAACCAGGTATATTTTATGATACCCGGCCAGGTACATAACTGGGCCTTTGAGGGCGATGTTGATGGATACATTATTAACTTCTCTGTTCCGTTTTTTCAATCGTTCCTGCTAAAAGCTAATTATTTAGAAGAGTTTACTTTCTTCACCGGCATTATACAGGATGCTGTTATTGATATCCCTGCAGAGCTTCAGGGTAAGGTGATTGATCTTTTCGAAGAGCTTATACGCGAAACAGAAGAACCAAAGCCGTTGGAAACGGATATGGTTAGATCTATTATGCTGCAGTTATTTATCAGTATAGCGCGTTTGAGTTTAAATAAAGCAAATAAAACCATACCATCATATAACTACACGTTGTTGCGCAGTTTTCAAAAATTGATAGAGAAGAATTATACTACTATCAAACTGCCAAAGCAATATGCCGAATTGCTTTACATTACCCCCAACCATCTCAACGCGCTTTGCAATGATGTGCTGGGTATTTCGGCCGGCGAAGTTATTCGTAACCGGATAGCATTAGAAGCAAAACGTTTGTTAATAAACAATGACCTGACCATACTGGAAATAGCTAACCAGCTCAATTTTGCAGATAACTCTTACTTTACTAAGTTCTTTAAAAAGCAAGCAAACCTTACACCAGAGGAATTCAGGAAAAGCACAAATAATCATGAACACGATATTAAATAACACCGAAATGGAAGTATCACAATTATCCGCAGCACTTCATGCTAAATGCCCTAAATGCCGCAAAGGCAATATGTTTGCCAATAGCATGTACGGTTTATCGTCACAAAAAATGAACACGCATTGTCCGCATTGCGGCTTTACTTTCGAGATTGAACCGGGTTATTTTTATGTAGCCATGTTTGTAAGCTACGCCTTTAATATTGCCGAAATGGTGAGTTTGGCCGTAGCTATATATATATTAACAGGCAGCCATAATCCATGGGTATATGTAGGGGCCTTGCTGGGGATATCGGTTATACTTTCGCCATTTAATTTCAGGTACTCAAGGGTGGTACTGTTATACTGGTTAACCCCGGGTATTCATTACGATCCGAATAGGGCGAGGGATGATTATAAGAGGTTATAAGGCTAACAGAGCCACGGTTTGATCTTCATCCTCCATATAAATGAAAGAGGCGAATTGCAATTCGTGCAATTCGCCTCAATTCGAAAAATTCGTGTTAAATTATTACTTATCACTCAACATAATCGGATTTCCCTTACCACCTCCAATTATAATAACCTTGGCATTGGGTGACAGGGCAATTTCCTTTTGAGCTTTAATGGTTTCGTATTGCAGTTGTTTATCAGATAAACCGGTTGATAGTATCTTCTGGTAATCAGCTATACCTTGTGCTTCTACACGTTTACGGTCGGCTTCCTGGCGTTCTTTTTGCAAAACGAATTGCATTTTCTGCGCATCCTGTTCGGCCTGTATTTTTGATTCTATGCTGGCGCGTACAGTTGCCGGCAGCGTGATATTACGTACCAGTATTTGCTGCACCTCTAAACCATTTTTAGCAAAGTTATCGCTAATGGTTTTGTTTATTTTAAATTGAAACTCTTGTCTTTTAGTAGAATACAGATCAACCGCCGCATAACTAACCGCGTTATCACGTATAGCGGTGCGTGTAACCGGGCGAACAATCTTATCTACATAATCATTGCCGATATTTTGCAGAATAAAAGGCGCTTTTATCGGGTTAACTTTATATAACACCGATAGATCAATAGTAACCTCTAACCCATCTGATGACAATACACGGATAGCATCATCACCCTCTACAGGGCCCTCATTGCTTTTGGCGCTCATGGTATAGTTTTCTGTTTGGACGCTAAACGTAGTTACTTCTACCAAAGGGTTAATAACGTGTAATCCGCTTTCCAGTATATTATCTTCTACTTTACCAAACAGGGCTTGTACGCCAACTTTGCCGGGCTCAATAACTTTAAACGAGGAGGTCATCAGCCCTAAAACCAGGATAACAATACCAACAATTGTAACTGTACCACCAAAACGGTTCCCCGGTTCGGGCGAGCGTTTAAGCACTGTACCCACAACAAGTACAATGACGCCTAAGATTAAAATGAGCATATATTTTTTGAGTTAAGGTTTAAGCGTATTGCGTATTTCTTTCAGCAGCTTTAATTTTAGTACTACAAAAATTGCCCCGGCAAACACTGCTGCTAAAATAAAATCGTAGCGTTTGTTGGTAATCCCTGTCCATGCCAGTACAAGGCATAAAATAATGCATAAATTATAAAAAGTACTTAGCGCTATTTTTTTGCCCATAACCTAATAAACAACTATATCCGGATCAATCTCTGCTGCCCAGGCCAATATACCGCCTTTAAGATTAGCTAAGTTGGTGTAACCCAATTGCTCTAACTGCATAATAGCTGCCGCGCTGCGTTTGCCGCTGCGGCACATTACTACTACGGGCTTATCCTTGCTTATTTTATCTGCTTCAATAATAATGCCGCCTAAGGGTATTAATATGCCGCCAATGTTTGATGTTTCATACTCAAAATCTTCCCTAACGTCAATCAGTTGGAAATCTTCGCCACTATCCAATTTTTCTTTAAGTTCCTGTACGGTTATCTCTTGCATTTTATTTAATAATTTAATATATCAAATGTAGTTTTTTTCTATATCAATATAGGCTTAATTACCTTAAATCTACACGGCAAACCCACACTTTTACTTATTTAAGACTTTATGCAGAGCTGTCTAACCGGCAAGTGATAAGAAAACCATATTTTCGGCCCTGATAAAGCGTATTTCGTCACGTTAGTTCATTTAACTAAAAACATTCTCTTATTTTGTAACAATCGTTACCTAAGTGCGTTTCATATATGTTTATCAATATTATAGTATAATTAATGGAAAAAGTTACCCGTTTTTTTTGGTTCTGTTCGGGCGCCCACATTGATACCTTAAAGAA
>NZ_JAQBOW010000114.1 GCF_028287845.1 Mucilaginibacter sp. | reverse complement strand
AAAATCGGTACTTACTAAGGTAATTACGTTTTAGAGTAAGATCGTTGTTTATATTCCGCATAACTTTTAGCTTTATTCTTTAAAGCTAATTCTGTTACCGAATTATCTGACCTTTACAATTGCGAGGAACGAAGACAACCGACCAAAGGGAGCTCATTAATACCTTTAAAAAACAAATAATAATATTAATAATCTCTGCACTCGCTCATCAACTGTGAAAAATGTTATTCAAGGCACTGTATAACATAACTCTTATATTGAATATCCTATGTAGAGATTGCTTCGTTCCTCGCAATGACGTATTTATAAGTAATTGATTATCAATATAATTAAAATTGTCATCTCGAGCGGTAGCGAGAGATCTATACACGCGCTAAACAAACGGATTGCAATGTATAGATTTCTCGCTACCGCTCGAAATGACAACGTTTTTTTATATAGTTTCCATTTTTACACGTCATAACGATTTTTTTCAGCGTTGGCCCTGATGGGTACTCGCGATGACGTGGTGGGGATCATTTCAATCGTTCGTTCTTCTATTCCTCACCCAATACCACCCCAAATTAAAAGCGATAACCGCATGATTAAGTAGTGTTGGCAATAACCCATAATATCGTTTCATAATATCAAAACGCTCTGCCAGGCTTTGGCGGTGTTTAAGTTTTGACATACCCCCTACTTGATATTTAGCCACATATTGGTTTACATTAACTATGGTTTTTGCCTTTTTTGCCGCGTGCAGTATCCAATCTATATCAGCACTTAGCTTATATTTGGGATTATATGGTTCTGTTAATGAGCGCTTGATATATATGGCCTGGTGACTTACGCTCATGCCATATTTAAAACTTTTCCAGGTAAAACTGGCCGGCGCGGCATGGCGGCGCTGACCCAAACTTTTACCTGCACCGTCTATCATTTCTGTTTCGCCGTAATAAATATCGGCGCCATTAGCCGCAGCAAAAACATTAGCAACCGTTTCGGCCGAATAAAACTCATCGGCCGAATTCATGAACAGTACATAATCTCCGGTGGCAGCGGCCAGCCCTTTATTCATGGCATCATAAATACCTTTATCGGGTTCGCTTATTAGTTTGGCTATACGGTCCTTATATCGCCCTATAATCATTAATGTACCATCTGTGGATTTCCCGTCAACAACTATATATTCGATACCGGCATAAGTTTGGTTTATTACCGACCGCAGGGTACGCTCAATATCGCTTACATTATTGTAAACCACTGTAATTACCGATAATATGGGCCTGCCTTCTTTCATTACTTTAATATAGATTGATAAAGGTCCATATATTGCCGAGCAACTTTTTCATTGGTATAATTATCCAATACTTTTTGCCGTGCGTTTGCAGACAGTGTGGCCGCATCGGTTGTGTTAAGGATTTTATCTAACCCCTTTGCTAAATCGGCAGCAGATCGAAATTCAGCCAAATACCCATTTTGCTCATGGTCTACCATTTCTGGTATTCCGCCTGTATTAAATGCAACCACAGGGGTGCCGCACGCTAAGGCTTCCATCACGGTATTAGGCAGGTTATCTTCTAACGAGGGGGTCACAAATACATCAGCCATACCGTAAATTTCGGCTAGCTCTTTCGGCGATGTGATAAGGCTTAATTCATGTACTTTAAACGGTAGTTGGGTAACATCAAAACGGTTGTTCTTGCCAAATATCACTACCTCTGTTTTTTCGTTTTGCGGATAGTCGGTTTTTAAAATATTCAATGCTTCAATCAAATAATTTATCCCTTTTCGTCTGTCGTTTATATTAGCGGCACCAAATAAAATGATTTTTGCGGCAGGGTTAATACCGCGCTTTTCGCGGGCCACCATATTATTTTGCGGAGAAAAAAGCTCAACATCTATTGGGTTTGGAATGGATTCTATACGGAAATCTTTAAGCAATGAGCTTTGTTTAGCTACACCCGCCAACCATTGGCTGCAGGTTACAAAGGTTATATTTTGGGCATTTTTAAACAGCGCGGCTTTACGAAGCCAACCGCTATGCGAAATATCGTTATCACTTGCATCGCGCAAAAACGGACAGTTGCCACACTCCCGCATAAAATTATCGCAGGTACCGGCATAATGGCAGCCGCCGGTAAAGGCCCACATATCATGCAGCGTCCAAACTATTGGCTTGCCGGTATCAACCAACTCTTTTAGGTCGGCAATGGATAGGAAGCCTGAGTTTGTCCAGTGCAGGTGTAAAATATCTGCGTCCTTTACTATCTGCCTGTTGTGTATACTTACCCCTGTTGGAGCAGTTGAAAAAGCAAACCTAACCGATTTATCCTTTTCATGAAAAAACATAAATGGCAGCCGTTCATACAAAAAATCAAACTTTGCCTTTAAGTTAGTTATAAAGTTCCTTGCAACCCCTTCAACACGGTCATCATTTGATTGTTTATGCTCTACCAATAACCGCGCGTCAACATTTTGCGAGCCTAAAGCATTTAACAAGCGCATGCAAGCGGCCGCGGCTCCGCCATCCCCATCAGATGTGTTGATCAAAGTAACTTTCATTAACACAAGTATAGTAATAAAGCTGAAAGACTAAAGCAGAAAGCTTTCGACTTTCTGCTTTTAGCTTTCTGCTTATATTATGCCGAAAAATTTTACTTTTGACTATTCAACCCAAAGCGCTTAATAAACATGAGTTATTTATTTCAGGATTGGCAATCAAACCGAAGAAATTTTAAAGGGCGACTTGTTTTATTCATGTTCAGGCTGGCATCGTTGATCAACCGGTCAATGATAGCGAAGGTTATATGTATACTTTACCTGCTGTTTTACCGCTACGCGGTAGAATGGTGCTGGTGCATTGAACTGCCCCGAAAGTTAAAGGTTGGCAAGGGCCTGATGTTGTTTCACGGGCAGGCTTTGGTAGTTAATCAGGGTGTTATTATTGGCGAAAATTGCACATTAAGAAACTCGACAACCATTGGCCATAAAAGACAGGCCGATGGAACCTTTAGTCCATGCCCGCGCATTGGTAATAATGTAGATATCGGGGCCAACGTAGTTATAATTGGCGATGTTGAAGTTGGCGATAATGTAATAATTGGCGCGGGTACAGTTATAACTAAAAGTATCCCCGCAAATAGTGTAGTAGTGGGTAATCCTGCAAGAATACTGGAGAAAAAGGACACTACAGAAAATATTTAAAAATCAGGCTATCATTAATTAATGGATAATAATTTAACAGATCGTTCTTTTTGGAAATCTTTTTGGGAATCAAGAATAGGCCTTATTTTTAATATTAAGCGCGATTATATTTTTGGCGATATACTGGCTAAGATCATTGCCAAAAAAGGAGCGAAAACAGCTATTGAACTGGGCGGTTTCCCCGGCTACTATGCCATCTACCTGAAAAAATACCAGGACATGGATACCACACTGCTGGATTATTTTATCCATCAGGGCCTGGTAAATGAATTGCTGGCAAAAAACAGCCTTCAGGAAAACGATATAAAGATTATTGAGGCCGATCTGTTTACCTACCAGCCGGAAGTGCAGTATGACCTGGTGCTCTCTTTTGGATTGATAGAGCATTTTAGCGATACCAAAGCTATTATAGAAAACCATTTACCCTTTTTAAAACCCGGCGGCACCTTGTTTATCACGCTGCCTAACTTTAAAGGTATAAACGGATGGGTGCAACGCAAGTTCGACCTGGAGAATTACAACAAACACTATATCGAAAGTATGAACCCTGCCCTGCTTGCTGATTATTGCAGGCAATTAGGCTTAAAGGAGGTAGAATCTTATTATCACGGCAGGTTTTCTATGTGGCTGGAAAACAAGGCTACCCAATCTGCTTTTGCGAAAGCTTTTGTTAATACATTATGGTTTACAGGTAAGGTGATAACTAAGTTTATTAAGTTTGAAAGCAAGATGTTATCGCCTTATATTGTATTGAAAGCTACCCGTTAGTTACTTTTTACCCACATATTTTATTTGCCATTGCCTGATAAGGCGCATTCCTCTTTGCAATAAGCTGCCCTTGCGGTTTTTAAGGAAACGTTTAATGGCTTGATGGGCCTTTTGGTTCTCTTTAATTTCTACCGGGAAATATTTAACAGGTTTTTGGGCGATGTTTACTCCGTACATGTTTTCGATATTGGAATGCACACCTGTACCATCATGCCCTATGTTATGCACCAGGGAATGTGAGGGATTAAGTGTAAGCCCTCCTTTTAAAAAAACAGACGCGTACCAGCGTATAGCCCAGGAGTTGTTCTTACCTGCTTTAAACTGCTGCATTTGTTTCCAGAAATTCATGGTGCCATCTATAGAAAACTTTTGGATCTTTTGCCTGTCAAACTGCCCCATCAGCTTATCAATATCAGGCTCGAAATTTTTCCACGCGCGCGCCCATGTGGCCCATCCCCAACTGGTTGCTATATGATGAAAAAAAGCTTCGGGCAACGTTTTATCATCCAGCCCGAACATATACGCGCCAACGTGCATTACTGCATTATCTTGCTCATATTTAGCAAGCGACTCATTAAAATATTGCAGTGTATAGGGTGATGAAAGCAGGTCGTCCTCAAATACAATAACTTTTCCAAATTCATTAACCAACTGGGTAACCCCGCCAATTATAGAGTTGGCAAGGCCCATGTTCTCTTCTCTGGCAATTATTTTTATGGATTTAAATCCGGTAATATTTTTCACCAATGTCCGCACCTCGTCAACCTTATCTTTATCTGCAGCTGTTTTTGCACCATCAGAGAATATGAACAGTCTTGATTCCTCGGCCAATAAATTTTTTTGCAAATAGGCCAGCGTGCGCCGGGTATGGTCGGGCCGGTTATATACAAATAAGGCTATGGGGGCAAGGTTTTGCATTTAAAATAATTCGGGTTGCTTATCGGCTTTTTTACACAAAACGGTATAGTAATTAGCGAATTTCTCCTCAACCTTTTTACCAAATACAGCCGAGGCCAGCTTTTTAACGTTATGCTCCAGATCTATCTTTAAATTACGCCAAAGGGTTTTTGATTTTTTAAGGGTAATGTAAGTATAGAATTTGGTTACTTCAGGAGCTATTGTGTCGGCCAAATCATTTACCACTTCAAAGCCTTCGGTATATAATAAATAGCGCAACGAGGTTGGCGTATAAACATTAATGTGCCCGTAAGCTAAAAAGTGTTTGATGCGGGTATCAACCCCGGTCCTGTAATCGCGCGGGACTTCAATGATACACATCTTAGCTACACGCTTTATTTCGCGTAACAGCATTCTTTCATGCTCCACATGTTCCAGCACGTGCGAAAGTATGATCAGGTCAAAACTATCATCATCAAAAGGTAAATGATAGCCGTCAAACTCCTGCACCGATTTAAGGCCCGGTATATTTCGTTCCCGGATACGCTCTGCCCCACTTGCTGATAGCTCAACCGCATGATACTCCGGCGCAAAATCTTTCCCGGCCAATAACTTTAAAATACTGCCATCACCGGCACCTACTTCCAGAACCTTATTAAAGGTAAATCCTTTGCTAACTTTCAGAATATGCTCAACTTTATATTTGGCCCCCAGCATGCGCCATGTTTCGTCATTATTTTCATAAAACGAGTCGTATGCGGTTTTAAGATTATCGCTGCTGCTAACTTCCTGCATTTTTAGTATCCATATTTATCAGCCAAAATTAGCATATAAATATTAAATTGGCTTGGGGTAGTCATTTAAATTACTTTATGAGTGAAACCCATCCCGCGAGTGGTTTTGACCCATCTTTAATATCAATAGTATAATAATAAGTTCCAAAAGGCAGGTAGCTGCCTTTATATTTTCCATCCCAGGCCTTAGCGTAGCCTATGCTTTTAAAAACAGGGGTGCCATTCCGGTTGTAAACAGTTATTACCATAGTGCTATTGGTATTTAATACGCCCATATCCCAGGTATCATTAATTCCATCTCCATTGGGTGTAAATGTATTGGGTATCACAATATCTTTATATACTTTAACAGTTACATCATCGCTTACAATAAAACAGCCCTGTGCCGATGTGGCGGTAAGCGTATAAGTAATATCTGTTAACGCTGCTGATACCGGATTAAGGATATTTGGATTATCCAGATAAGTAGTTGGCGACCACCTATATTGAAAGTTACCATCACTTACAGCACCATTTAACTGAGCTTTACCACCGCTTAAAATTGCCTTATCTGTACCGGCATTAACAATTGGTTTGGGTATTACCGTAACAGTTACTGTTTTTGAAGCAGTACAAACGCCGCCTATTAAAACTGTGTAAGTAGTAGTTATCAGTGGCGATGCTATTGGATTTGACTGATTAATAGTAGACAAACCCAATGCCGGCGACCATTGATAAGTTGTACCGCCCGACGCATTTAAAACAGCACTGCTCCCAGCACAAATGGTTACGGCAGGCACATCAACAGCAGCCGGCATAGTGTTTATAGTAATGGTTAAAGTATTACTGGGGACAGGCGTACTACATACACCTGAAGTTGCCAGGCGGCGATAATATGTTGTAGCGTTTATTACAGGCGGGTCATAATCCTGAGCTGTTGCTTCTCCCGAAATATCAGAAAAGGTTACATTATCTGCTGAGCTTTGCCATTGATAGGTATAAGCTCCATTACCACCGGATGGGGTGCTCCCTGCTAAAATTGCAGGGTCGCCCGTACCACAAAAACTGTTTACAG
>NZ_JAQBOW010000086.1 GCF_028287845.1 Mucilaginibacter sp. | reverse complement strand
ATTTTATGACAACAATTGCTCCTGTTAAGGATGGCATAGCCAATCCTGCACCACTTGGCTTATGCGCTTTCGGTATGACAACCGTTCTGTTAAACATCCACAACGCCGGCTTTTTCGAAATGAATTCGATGATACTGGCAATGGGCATTTTTTATGGTGGCCTGGCACAGGTGATTGCCGGTATTATTGAAGCTAAAAAAAATAACACTTTTGGTTTAACAGCTTTTACATCTTATGGCTTTTTCTGGCTTTCGCTTGTAGGTTTAATTGTATTACCTAAGTTAGGATGGGTTGCCGCTCCGGCGGGTTCTGCCATGGTTGCTTACTTGGCAATGTGGGGTTTGTTTACCTTTTTTATGTTTTTTGGTACACTAAAATTAAATCGCGCGTTACAGTTTGTTTTTGGTTCACTTACCATTTTATTTGCATTACTGACTATTGGCGATGCTACTGAAAATAAAAACATTACACATTTAGCCGGATATGAAGGTATAATTTGTGGCGCATCGGCAATTTATGCAGGTATTGCCCAGGTACTAAATGAAGTTTATGGAAAAACGGTGTTGCCAATTGGCCCTGTAAATAGCTAAATTGCGCAAGTGAAAGATTTTAAAAAATATTATATAATTCCGGCTACTCCGGATGAAGTTTATATAGCGCTTACCAATCCGCTTACTATTGAGTTGTGGACGGGTGATACTGCAGAAATGTCGACAGAACCCGGCTCTGAATTTTCTATGTGGGATGGAAGTATTGTTGGGAAGAACCTTGAGTTTGATCCCGGTAAAAAAATAGTTCAGCAATGGTATTTTGATGGGCAGGAAGAAGAATCTATTGTCACCATCAAACTGCATCCTGATAAAGGAGGCACATCAGCAGAATTAAGACATACCAATATTCCCGATTCCGGGTATGATGATTTTGTTGATGGCTGGAACAATAGCTACTTTGGCGCTTTAATAGATTTTTATGAAGGATAATTTAAAAACCACACCACAAAAAGCCTCCACGATTGTTATTGAGGGCAGCTTTTTTATTAAACAATATTTGAGTATTTTTATTTATAATAAACCTTTTGATATATTATAAATCCTACTTACAATGAAAAAATTACTTAAAATATTAGGTGTTGCCCTAATTTGTATATACAGTTTTAACACTGTAAATGCACAAAGCGCGAAAGCGGATAAAAAAGCGGCCAGATCAGCCGAAACAAGCAGAATTATAAATGCTGTAAATTATGTTTTTATAGCTAATTATGTATTGCCCTTACATGGTGGCGGTAAACCGCTAAACGGTGAATATAGCGTATCTGTCTCAAAAAACAAGTTAGTTATTTATCTTCCTTATTTTGGCAGGGCATATACTGCACCTATGGATGCAAGCGATGGAGGCATAAAATTAAACACTACTCATTTTGATTATAAAGCGGAACGAAATAAAAAAGGCAACTGGAATATTGTTATTAAACCAAAAGACCGGGAAACATCCGGCTCAAAAGATGTGCAATTATTGAGGCTTACTATATCATCCGACGGATATGCATCATTGCAGGTTACCAGCCTTAACAGGGAGTCCATATCATTCAACGGGATAATTGAAGAGCAAAAAAAGGAAAAGTGAGCGCATGGTTTTTATTTAAAAACTTATTAGCTTTAAAAAATTATACTAAACTACCAATAAACCAAAAAACCATGAGAATGAACACATTAATAAAAACCGTATTGATTTTTACAGTTGCTTTATTAAGCATAAATTCGGTAAAAGCACAAAAAGTAGATAAAAAAGCGGCAAGAATGGCGGCTTACCAAAAAATGATTGACACTGCTGATTTTACTATAATTATGGAAAAAGCTTTTCCTAAAAATATGAACCAGATACTTTTATCCGGATCGCCTTATTTTAGTATTTCGCATGGTGTAGCAGAATGTGACTTACCTTATTATGGT
The DNA here is from genome assembly GCF_028287845.1 of Mucilaginibacter sp. Classification (GTDB taxonomy): domain Bacteria; phylum Bacteroidota; class Bacteroidia; order Sphingobacteriales; family Sphingobacteriaceae; genus Mucilaginibacter. The sequence continues at coordinate 33,289 of NZ_JAQBOW010000086.1, read as the reverse complement.
GGAGATAAAATCATCAATGCAGGTATAAAAGCCAAGTTTCACACAACCAATTTTGATTATCAATCGCAAAAAACTGTGCCTTCAACTAATCCATACCAATATAATATGTTGGTAAGTCCAAAACCCGGAACAACTGATATGGGTAATGTTGCCCAGGTTGTTGTTAGTATTATAACTGAGGACGTTGTGCAGGTACAGCTTATTTTTACAGATCCAAATCTTGACCCTATTGGTTTCCAGGGGTATATCCAAAAATATAAAAAGATGGATGATAATTGATTTAATATTTGCTATTTCAACAATCCCGCATTATCCTTTAAAAGAAAGCCAGAGAGTTTTCTTTTAAAGGATTCTTGTATTAAATAGAATATCTTTTCTGCCGCCTGTTTATAGTTGAGGCCACCGGGCCTTATGTTAGATATACAATTTCTTGATTCGTCTGTTAAACCCGGTTTAGGGTTATAAGTTAAATAAACCCCTATACTATCTGCCGAGCTTAACCCGGGCCGTTCACCTATCAATATTAATGATAATTTAGCTTTTAACGCTGATGCTATTTCATCGGCTATAGCTACCCTGCCCTGTTCAACAAGTACCATATCAGCCAATTTTAAATTTACTGATTGCAGCAGGGGCATCAATGCTGCTAACAAACCTGAGGCATTTGCATTAACTGCTGTTGCAGATAGTCCTTCTGCTATAATTATGGATATGTCTGTTGGTGAATGATGATCTGCCAAGCCTGTTAATGATACCTCATTTAATTTCCTGCCTAAGTCTGGTCTTTTTAAATATTGCTCCCTGTATCCGGCCATACTTTGCAGATGCAATACGGGTAAATTAAATTGTTTAAGGCTATCTGTCAATCCAACAATATCTAATTCTGAATATATGGCATCCCGCGCGTGTGCATGGGCCAATTTAAACTCCAGCGATTCTTTAAGCGGGATACTGGTGCCGGGCCGCCCAATAGCTATACGTGCGGCCGTAAATTCCTGCAATGCAATTAATGGCTCTGCAGATTTGATTGTCTTTTTCATATCTTACCCGCTTTAAGCAACCCATGCATTGCATCAACCGATAATAAATTACCCTTATTATCAACTATCCCCTGGGTAATCAGCCATAGTTCAAATTCGGGCGCAGGACGCAGGTCTAATACTTTACGCAGATATAAAGCATCATGAAATGAGGTGGATTGATAATTCAGCATAATATCATCAGAACCCGGTATACCCATAACAAAATTGCATCCGGCTACTCCCAAAAGGGTAAGCAGGTTATCCATATCGTCCTGGTCGGCTTCGGCATGGTTGGTGTAGCATACATCAACCCCCATAGGCAGGCCCAGCAATTTTCCGCAAAAATGATCCTCTAATGCCGCACGTATAATTTGCTTTCCGTCATATAAATACTCAGGCCCGATAAATCCTACAACTGTGTTAACTAACAATGGTTTATATTTTCTTGCTACAGCATAGGCACGTGCTTCGCAAGTTTGCTGATCGACCCCAAAATTTGCGTTGGCCGACAGGCAGCTACCCTGCCCGGTTTCAAAATACATTACGTTATCGCCCACGGTACCTCGTTTTAATGATAAGGTTGCCTGGTGAGCTTCTTCTATCAGATCTAAACTAATGCCAAAGCTTGAGTTGGTTTTCTCTGTACCGGCTATGGATTGAAAGCAAAGATCAACCGGTACGCCTTCATTTATAAGCTGTATAGTTGTGGTGATATGGCTAAGTACACAAGCTTGCGTAGGTATATTAAATTGCTGCCGCAGGTTATCTATCAGTAATAATAAATTAGCTACAGCCGTGGGGCTATCTGTTGCCGGATTAATGCCAATAACGGCGTCGCCACTGCCATAAAGCAGCCCGTCAATAATGCTTGCTGCAACACCTTTAGGGTCGTCCGTTGGGTGGTTGGGTTGCAGGCGGGTTGAAAAATGGCCCGTTAAACCGATGGTATTACAGAACCTGGTAACCACTTCGCATTTTTTTGCTACTGCGATAAGGTCTTGGTTTCGCATTAGTTTAGATACCGCTGCAGCCATTTCGGGGGTTATACCTGTTGCAATGCTTTGCAAGATTTGGGTTGTGGTATCATCGCTTAACAGCCAATCGCAAAATTCACCAACGGTTAAATGGCTTATCGGCTCAAAAGCTTCTTTATTATGCGTATCAATAATAAGCCTTGTTACTTCGTCATGCTCATAGGGTATAACTACTTCATTCAGGAAAGTCTTTAATGGCACATCTGCCAAAGTTATCTGCGCTGCCACACGCTCTTCATAGCTTGAAGCACATATTCCTGCCAACTCATCACCCGACCGGTATGGCGACGCCCTGGCAAGCAGCGTTTTTAAATCCTCAAACCTGTATACTTTGTTTTTTATGGTGTGTCGGTACATTATTAGCTTTAAATAATTAAAGTTAAGAGTTATGCGAGTCAATACAAATGATCGGACATTAAAGCAGAACTATTTACATACCTATCTGTCAAAATTCAATTTTACTTACCATAATATAGTTCATTTTAAATAAATTAAAACCTCATTGCTTTAATGCTGTTTATCTGATATAGATTAAATATTATGACAAGCATAGCAATACAACCTATTAAAGGAAATATAAATTCTGAACAAGAAGAGATTAATTTAAACTGGCCGGAGCGTTATATTTCTATAGCGGCAGGTGTAAAACTTGCTTTATCGGGATTGGGTAATTTATTTTCAAGCCCATTCACCAGCATTTTAAAATTAGGCGCGGGCGGATATTTATTAAATAGAGGCGTTAGCGGGCATTGCGCTATTTACTCAAGGATAGGAAAGAATACACAGGAACCGGTTAATATTAATATCCGGTCTACTTTTACTATTAACAAACCACGCCAGGAAGTTTATAATTTTTGGCGCAAATTGGATAATTTGCCTTTATTTATGAACCATTTGGAAAGTGTGGAACTATTGGATAACGAGCGCTCACACTGGGTGCTTAAATTACCTACTGGAGTTGGCACCGTAAGTTGGGACGCGAGCATAGTAAAAGATAAACCCGGCGAAGTAATTGGCTGGAGTTCATTACCAAATTCAATAATTGATAACGCCGGTAAAGTATATTTCAGAGATGCTGCCGACGGAAAAGGCACTTTGGTTGATGTGATAATAACTTACCAGCCACCTGCAGGCGGCGTTGGCGCAAGCATAGCGCATATATTAAACCCTTTCTTTAAAAACATAGTTGATAACGATGTGCGCAACTTTAAGCAGTACATGGATATTGATACCTCTTTAAAACCGGTTATAGCCCATAACGGAAAAAGTCATAAGCCGACAGTACATAAATCGGCTTCAAATTAAACTTCGCAATAATTGTAAAATAGGAAAGCCCCGCTACCAGCAGGGCTTTCCTATTTTGTTTTAAATCCACGCTTATCACTATACATGGTTAGTGTCCTTCATGAATTAATAAGATCAGTTAAAAAACTAATATAAGTAAATAAATCAGCTTTCGGGAGAATGACTGATTTATTAGTCAAAAAAAAGACCCGCTCATCGCGGGTCTTTTAAATATCTGTAAAATACTATTATTTTACTGCGTCAACTATCGCTTTAAATGCATCTGGATGATTCATTGCTAAATCAGCCAATACTTTACGATTTAAACCAATCTCTTTTGCAGTTAATTTACCCATTAACTGTGAGTAAGAAATTCCGTGCTGACGGGCACCAGCGTTGATACGTTGGATCCATAATGCTCTGAATTCTCTTTTCTTGGTTTTACGGTCGCGGTAAGCATATTGTAAACCTTTTTCTACTGTGTTTTTAGCAACGGTATAAACCTTGCTTCTTGAACCCCAATAACCTTTGGCGAGGTTCATGATCCTTTTTCTGCGTCTTCTCGACGCTACGGCGTTAACTGAACGTGGCATTTCTTTTGATTTTTGGTAGTGAGTGTTTCGTTTAAACGAAAACTTAAAACTCTAATACCTGGTTAAAAATTAATTAATTACTTCCCGATACAAAGCATGCGTTTAACGTTACCCATATCAGCATTAGAAACTAAACTAGTGTGAGTTAGGTTACGCTTACGTTTTGTTGACATCTTTGTTAAGATGTGGCTTTTGTATGCGTTCTTTCTTGCAATTTTACCGGTTCCAGTAAGCTTAAAGCGCTTTTTTGCACTGGAATTGGTTTTCATTTTTGGCATATCCGTTATTTATTTGTGTTAGTTATTCACGTTATCTCAACGCTTTATCTTCATTTGCACATCTGCATATTTATGCATCTGCACATTAATTTTATTTCTTAGCTCCTTTTGAAGCTACGGTTAAAAACATCCGTTTTCCTTCAAGTTTTGGTAACTGCTCAACTTTGCCTACTTCTTCTAAAGCTTGTGCAAAACGCAACAGCAATATTTCTCCCTGCTCTTTGTAAACAATTGCACGGCCCTTAAAGTGAACATAAGCTCTTACTTTTTCGCCTGCTTCTAAAAACTTGGTAGCATGCTTTAGTTTAAAGTCAAAGTCATGGTCATCAGTATTCGGTCCGAAGCGTATTTCTTTTATAACTGTTTGCTTGGCGTTACTTTTTATCTCTTTCAGCTTTTTCTTTTGCTCGTAAATAAACTTATTATAGTCTGTTACTTTACAAACAGGAGGTACAGCATTAGGAGATATCTCAACCAGATCCAGATCTTGTTCTACAGCTATCGCTAACGCGTCTTTTAATGAATAAATACCTTGTTCTACATTATCGCCTGTTAAACGAACTTCTGCAGCCCTGATAAATTGATTGATGTTATGTTCAGCTTCTTTTTTCTTAAAAGGAAGCCTGGGTCCTCTGTTGAAAGGTTTGTTTAATGCCAAGTTATACGGTTATTTCTTTAATTATTTGTTTTTTAAATTCTTCTATGCTCATACTTCCCAAATCGCCCTGACCATGTTTGCGTACCGAAACTACTTCTTCTGCAGCTTCTTTTTCACCCACAATCAGCATATACGGGATTTTTTTGACCTCAGCATCACGTATTTTACGCCCTATCTTTTCATCCCTGAAGTCAATTAGCCCGCAAATATCCGAATTTTTTAACTCATCTGAAAGTTTTTTTGCATATTCTTCGTATTTTTCGGATATCGGCAAGATAATAAACTGCTCAGGCGATAACCAAAGCGGAAAATTGCCGGCGCAATGTTCAATTAATACCGCCACAAAACGCTCTAACGACCCAAATGGCGCACGATGGATCATTACCGGGCGATGTTTTTGATTATCACTTCCTGTATATTCCAGTTCAAAGCGTTCGGGCAAATTATAATCAACCTGTATAGTGCCCAGTTGCCACTTCCTGCCCAAGGCATCTTTTACCATGAAATCAAGCTTGGGGCCATAAAATGCCGCTTCGCCTAATTCAACTACAGTTTTTAAGCCTTTCTCGTCAGCCGCTTCAATAATAGCAGATTCTGCAAGAGCCCAATTTTCATCGGTACCGATGTATTTGGCTTTATTTTCAGGATCGCGTAAAGATATTTGTGCTGTATAATCATCAAAGCCCAATGCTTTAAACACATATAGTACCAGGTCAATAACCTTTTTAAATTCTTCTTTTACCTGGTCGGGACGGCAAAATAAATGCGCGTCGTCCTGTGTAAAGCCTCGTACACGGGTTAAGCCATGCAACTCGCCGCTTTGCTCATAGCGGTAAACGGTACCAAACTCGGCCAAACGTACCGGAAGATCCTTGTATGAACGTGGCTTGGTTTTATAAATTTCGCAATGGTGCGGGCAGTTCATCGGTTTTAAAAAGAACTCCTCTCCTTCCTGCGGTGTTTTTATAGGTTGAAAAGCATCAGCACCATATTTTTCATAATGGCCAGAAGTTACATATAAATTTTTATGACCAATATGTGGGGTGATCACTTGCTCATAACCAGCTTTAACCTGTGCCTTTTGTAAAAAATTAACTAAACGTTCGCGCAGGGCTGTACCTTTTGGTAACCATAACGGTAAACCCATTCCTACTTTTTCAGAAAAAGCAAACAATTCAAGTTCTTTACCCAGCTTACGGTGATCGCGTTTTTTGGCTTCTTCCAGTAAATGCAGGTAATCTGTAAGCTCACTTGCTTTAGGGAAAGTTACGCCATAAATACGGGTAAGCTGTTTCCGGCTTTCGTCGCCGCGCCAGTAGGCACCGGCAACACTCATCAGTTTAACAGCTTTTATAAAACCTGTGTTAGGGATATGCGGGCCACGGCAAAGATCTGTAAAGTTACCCTGCGAGTAAAAAGTGATAGAACCATCAGGCAGATCTTTTAACAGGTCCAGCTTATATTCATCATCCTTTTCGGTGAAATATGCCAATGCATCTGCCTTAGAAACAGGTTTGCGAACAAACTCTTCTTTGGTTTTTGCCAGCTCAATTATTTTATCTTCTATTTTCTTGAATTCGTCTGATGAAAACTCACGGTCGCCAAAATCAACATCATAGTAAAAGCCGGTTTCGATAGCCGGGCCAATACCAAATTTTGTACCGGGATAAAGCGCTTCTAAAGCTTCGGCCATTAAGTGTGCCGATGAATGCCAGAAAGTTGATTTACCTTGAGTATCGTTCCAGGTTAACAGTTTTACTTTAGCATCTTGTTCTATTGGGCGGCTTGAGTCCCAAACCTGGCCGTCAACTTCGGCGGCTAATACGTTACGGGCTAAACCTTCGGAGATAGACAATGCTATCTGCATGGCAGTGATCCCTTTGTCATATTGACGAACGGACCCATCGGGTAGTGTAATATTAATCATCTACAACTATGATTTAAAGTTTATAAAATTACGTTTCTCGGTCACCTACGTGTGTAACCATATTTTGAGTTGCGAATTTAAGGATTTTATTGGTTATCTAAAACTCACTTATTAAACAGTTGTTAATCTGTTATGAACGAACGTATTGAATTATTACAGGGCGATATCACAAAAATAAAAGCCGATGCTATTGTTAACGCTGCAAATACTTCTTTATTAGGAGGTGGCGGGGTTGATGGGGCCATACACCGGTCCGGAGGCAAGGCTATATTGGAAGAATGTTATAAAATACGTGAGCGCCAGGGCGGCTGTAAAACCGGCGAAGCCGTGATAACCACAGGCGGAAATCTGCCTGCCAAATATCTAATACATACGGTTGGGCCTGTATGGAGTAAAAGTGAAAGTGCCCGGTCTAACCTATTGCTGACTAATGCTTACCGTAACAGCCTGGAATTGGCCGTGCAAAACCATGTTAAAACTATTGCCTTTCCTAATATAAGTACCGGGGTATACCATTTCCCAAAACCTGATGCTGCTGAAATTGCTATACATACAGTTAGTGATTTCCTGGCTAATCACCCACAAATTGAAAAAGTAATATTTGTTTGTTATGATGATGAGAACTATAAACTATATCAAAAACAATTAGCTTGATACTTAAAGCAATTTGGATTGATAACGTTCCCTAACATGCTGATTAATGTAGGTGGTTAACCCCTCCCCCTTTTTAGCAAGGATCTTCATTTGGGCGATAGCCTGCGCACCTGCGCTTTTGTTAGTATATAAGTACACAGATCCATCCCTGAATTTTATGCTGATGCTGTCTTTGCCTGTTTCGTAGGCAACAACGCCGGTATTCTGATTGGCTGTTTTATAAGACTGCATGTTGGAATTGCAGCAAACCAACTGCCAAAATTGGTTTTAACTATACATTCCCCCACCCATGCGCCAACACATCGGCTAAATGGATGGTTTTTATAGGGAGGTTATTTTTGTCGATATAGCTTTGCAGGTGCAGTAGGCATGACGCATCCGTCGAGATGATATATTCCGCATCTACAGATAGCGCATTTTCTACTTTTTGCTGTGCCATAGCACTTGATATAGCGTCAAATTTAACCGCAAATGTCCCGCCAAAGCCGCAGCAGGTATCGTTTTGCGGCAGTTCAACCAGTTCAAGTCCTAATACCTTTGATAGTAGTTGGCGCGGTTCTTCTTTTATCTTGCATTCGCGTAAAGCGGCGCAGCTATCGTGATAAACGGCACGGCCCTCCAACTCTGCCCCAAAATAATCAAATTGCAGTATGTTTACCAGGAAATCAGAAAGCTCATAAATATTGCCCTGTATGGTACGGCATTTATTATGAACTACTGTATTGGTAAACAAATCATTATAATAATTCTTTACCATACCCGTACATGATGCAGACGGGGTTATAATGACGCTATCTTCAGAAAATCCATCCAGAAATTTCCGACCAACAACTTTAGCCTCATCCCAAAAGCCGGCATTAAATGCCGGTTGTCCACAGCAGGTTTGCTCCGGGTTATACTCAACGGTACAGCCTGCTTTTTCTAATACCTTAACAGTATTAAAAGCAGTATCCGGAAATAGTTGATCTATAAAACAGGGTATAAATAGTTCGGTCTTCATTGGGCGCTAATTTGAGAAAAAGTTTTTGTTAGTCCTAAAACCTAAGCCGTTTACTTTAAAGTTATATGATTTAATTATTTCTAAAACATTGTATTGGCAATTCTGTCTTTTAATAAGATATCTCCAACAAATGGGTACATATCTGTAATTATGAAAAAATATAGATTTATCACTATTATATGTTTAATAATTACAGTATACGGCTGTAAAACACACTTCGCTACCGGGCAAGAAAATTATAAAGCAACCATATCGCCATTGGCTTTTGAAAGAGGAAAAGCACTGGTATTTAGTTCCTGCGCCGGTTGCCATTATAATCGTTCGGTTAATAAGTTTATCGGTAATCCTATTCATGATGTTCCGGGAATTGCTGGCAAGGTATATTCGGCAAATCTTACCAATTCAAAAACCTATGGCATCCCTCCGCATTATACTGATGCCGAGCTAAAGTATTTGCTTAAAACCGGTATTGCCAAGGATGGCCGTTTTATACCTTATATGTTGCGCCCTAATATGGCTGATGAGGATATTAACGCTATCATAGTTTATTTACGCTCAAATGATCCGGCTGTTACCGCGGGTGATACAACTATTGGCACTACTCATTATAATATTATTGGGAAATTATATATGGGCATGACCGCAAAACCATTGCCTTATAAAACCGGTATAATATTACCTGCTGATAATATTGCTATGGGACGCTACCTGGTTGATAATATTGGCTGTTTTCATTGTCATTCTAAAAAGCTTACTTCGTTAAATTACATCGACCCGGAGCAGACCAAAGGTTACCTGGCAGGCGGTGCAAAATTTAAAAATGAACAAGGCGATGATATATACGCTTCTAATATCACCCCGGATAAAGAAACCGGAATAGGAAAATATACCAAAGCAGATTTTAGAAAAGCTTTAAAAGACGGCGAATCGCCCAAAAGGAAACTTCATCCCCCGATGGCAAAATTTAAAAGCCTAAATGACCACGAAATAGATGCTATTTATAGCTATTTACAAACAATTACACCAGTATATCATAAAATATAAGGCTCACTGGTCTATTAAACAATTGCCACTTCCGGGTGTGGGGCCGTAGGTGTTTTTTTAGCTTTCTTCTCGGCAAATAGCAGCGATATCATCAGCATAAGCCCTACAACAAAAAAGCAATCTAAGGCTAAAGCCGCATCGCGCATTTCATGCGTCCATGCTTCAACAGAGGCAAAGCAGAGCAAACCAACAACTATTGATGATTTTTCGGTTACATCATAAAAGCTAAAAAACGAAGCCGTATCAGGTATATTAGGTGGCAGGTATTTTGAATAGGTGGAACGCGATATGGATTGCACCCCTCCCATTACTGCCCCCACTATTGTGGCTGCAATAAAAAACTGCGGTGTGTTGGCTATAAAGTATACTGATAAGCAAAGTACCGTCCAGATGGATACTAAACCAACCAGCGTTTTTATATTGCCATATTTAGCCGATAGTATCGATGTGAGCCATGCCCCTATTACACCCACCACCTGTATAACCAATATAATAGTTATTAAGGTATCCTGCGGCATATTTAACTCTTTTGCGGCAAACTGGGCAGCTACCAGCATAATGGTTTGCACACCCACCGAATAAAAGAAAAAAGAAGAAAGAAAGCGCCTCAGCAAAGGCATGGTACGCACCTTTTTAAAAACTTTGCTCAACTCTTTAAAACCACCTGTAAATACATTGTAATTGTGCTTGCCTGCGTTGGGTTGCCCCTTTGGTAATAACCTGAAAGGTATAATAGAAAAGCCCATCCACCATACAAATACCATTACGAAAGAAATACGCGACGGCAGGTCGTCACTGGTAATGCCAAAGGTTTTAGGCGACAATACCACTATAAAACATAATATCTGCATCACCAAACTACCCACGTAACCATATATAAACCCTTTGGCACTTACGTTATCCAACTGATCTTCGGTGGCTATTTGCGGAAGGTAAGAGTTGTAAAAAACAAAGCCGCCGCAATAACCTATACACGCCAGTCCGAAACATGTCATGGGTATTTCGAGGCCGCTATCGGGCTTAAAAAAGAACAAGCCCGCGCATGACAACGCACCCAACCAGGTGAAAAACTGAAGGTATGCCCTTTTATTACCTTTATAATCGGCAATGGAAGTTAGAATAGGCAATATAGCTACCACCACCAAATAGGATATGCCCAAAACGAAATTAGACAATACGGTATTAACAAATTTATGTCCGAAGAAGGTAACCACATCGCCGGTTTTTTTATTGGCGGTTACGGCTACATAATACGCCGGAAAAATGGTGCTGGTTATCACCATGTTATAAGATTGATTTGCCCAATCGAACATGCACCATGCCCAAATGGTTTTTTTGTTGTTTTTTGCTTCCATGTAGTTGCTAAAAGTATATAAATTTTAGCAACTACAAAACATTTTAACACAACAACAGCGCAGCAAAGTGTTTCACAAAAATATGAAACACATGAAACATTATTTTAGGTTAACTTATTGATATTAAGTATTTTAACAAAACGAGTGAAACACTTTGAAACAGTACTAACACTTTAGGTAAATCATGATAAATATCTTATAATAAGTATTTTATGTTATTTTACCAATTTTTGCAAAATTGGGGTGAAACACCTGATGAAACACTTTTTTTTGCCGTACTGACAAACTAGCGTCACCATAAATTTATGCGGACTTCCCTACCTTGCATAAAACCCAAATTTTTATGGATAATTACAGTAAACCCGCTCATTATTTTGAGCGACCAACGGAAATTGAGCTTATCCGGTCTATGGCTAAGGGCCCGCTAACCGCTAAACAAAATCAAACACTTAATAACCTGTTGCAAACTCCGGCCGACAGTAAAGACGCGTTTATTATTAAACCGGCTGCCGACTTTTTGCAGATAACTAATAACCAACCCAATACAGGGATGCTTTTTGGCGATTTTTGGTATGAGGGCGAGCTATGTATCCTTTTTGCCGATACCAATGTGGGCAAATCCATACTGGCGGTGCAAATTGGCGATGCCCTTAGCCGGGGCACGCCTATCCCCCGTTTTGCTATGAAGCAACAACCTTCAACCGTTTTATATTTTGATTTTGAGCTGAACGATCAGCAATTCGCCAAAAGATATACCAGCGATTTGCATGGCCGGCACCAGTTTGGCACCAGCTTTTACCGGGTAGTTTTTAACCCCAATGCCAGCGGGGCGCATAAGTTTAACAGTTATCATGATTATATCATTAACGCGCTCGAAAACGCGCTTATTACCAGTCAGGCGCGTATCATCATTATTGATAACATTACCTGCCTGCGCAGCGGCACCCAGGCTGCTGCCAGCGCCATTAGTTTGATGCATAGGCTGCAAACCCTTAAAAACAAATACGGCCTTTCTATACTCGTACTGGCGCATACGCCCAAGCGCAACCCCGCCAGGCCCGTTACCCGAAATGATTTGCAGGGCAGTAAAATGCTCATCAATTTTGCCGACAGCGCGTTTGCCATCGGCGAAAGCCAGGCCAAAACGGAGATGCGTTACCTTAAACAAATTAAACAGCGCAGCGGCAGCCAGGTTTACGGCGCGGCTAATGTGTACCTTTGCGAGATCATCAAACACTATAATTTTCTGCAATTTGAATTTGTAGGGCCGGGCAACGAAGCCGACCACCTGGTACACTACACCGAGCAGCACCGCCAAAATACCGAGGCCCGCATTACGCGGCTGCACCAACAGGGCCGTAGTCTGCGCCAGATTGCTAAGGATACAGGCATATCTTTTTCTACTGTGTTTAGATTGGTAAAAAGGTTGGGGGATGAAGAAGAAGTTGAGCAAAATCAGGAATGTTAAAAACACCTTTTTGTCATCCTGAACGTAGTGAAGGATCTTATTAAATTGATAAGTATAGGGCAGTCATTCAGATAAATTTGTTATCACCACCAAAACGCGCGATGGTTAAACCGGTCTATGACAATCAAAATTCATATCGGCCATGTGCTGATTACGACATTGTAGTAGGAAATAGTTTAGTTTACAAAAATGTCATTTCCATTGCTGGCCTTTGTTGGTGTTATCACCACCAAAACGCGCGATGGTCAAACCGGTCTATGACAATCAAAATTCATATCGGCCATGTGCTAATTATGACATTATAGTACTTGTTGGTGATAACACCAACAAGAGCGAAAAATTCCTTCCCTGTCCTGACTGATTTTCAGCCATACAACCTTAATTCGCCAATTCAAAGCCAATGAATAAAAGCGGCGATTATTAAATTATGATAAACTGTAACCTATTGGTAATAACGTAGGTCATAGATAACGAACTTAAATTTAAAGAAATGGTTATCACAGAAAAAATCACGTCAGTATCCCGGTTTTTTATATTGATCTTAGGATTGATCCAGCTCTTTTCCAATAATAGTTTTGCGCAAAATCCGCATAGGGGTATTTATACGTCAAAAGTGGATACCATCGTCTTTAACGAAATGGGAGCGGATTATCTTTCTTATTTTAACACCCATGACGGCAGGATAGGCACTTTAAGAAAAATAAATGAAAATCTGTTTAGTCTTGGTAATATCAATGAAAAGCCAGATTCGACAGGGAAGCATGACACCGCGACCTTGCAATTTTCCAGGGACAATAAAACAATAGTTATTAAAAATATTCAGGGGAAAGTGATGACCTACCATAAGTTGACCTATACTGAAAGGTATGTTTCTATTCCCGTAGGCGGGAACATTATTTTGAATGCGAAACTGGTAATTCCGAACGTTGCTCATCAAGTGCCCCTGGTGATCGTGGCGCACGGCTCTGAATTAATGACAAATGATTTCTACAAAGAATCCTATTTGTTTGCCAGTTGGGGGATTGCAACGCTTGTATTTGAAAAAAGAGGAGTAGGAAAATCAACCGGCGAGCCCGGCCCGGATATTTTTTTACAAGCAGAAGATATTGCTGAAGCGGCTAAGTTTGGGGCTGCTTTACCGGAAGTGGACGGTAATAAAATTGGTTTATGGGCTTTCAGCCAGGGGGGCTGGGTCGCTCCGCTTGCGCTGATCCATCAACCCCTGTTACATTTTGCGATGATACTCTCAGGTCCGGCAACCACTGCTTTTGAAGAGGAGATTGCCGGTATAGATAAATCGTTGCGGTTTTATGGTTATCGCGATGCAGATATCAGTAAGGCTACTGATCTTTTAAGTGAAATATATTTAACCGTTCAGCATTTTGACAATTGGAAAAACCTGGACACTTTAAAAAATAAATACAAGGGGGAGCTATGGTATCCTGTGATGATCAAACAATCCTTGATCAGTTCCTATTTTTTAGGGGACAAGGCCGAATATGTTAAGTCTCATTATAAAGAATTAGTTAATGCTAACACCTATACCCATTGGTGCTTCTACGACCCTGCCCGGTATATCAGCCGTATCCGGGTTCCTGTCATCTGGATGTATGGTTCAGAAGATAAAAGTATCCCCGTAGAAAGCAGTGTCAAAATCCTCAACGTTCTTCAGTTGGATTATCATAATAACTCTGATATCTATTTACTTAAAAGGGTTAACCACGCCGCTTATATAGATGAGCATACCGGTGTTGAGGATTATGCACACGTTAAATTTATCTCGCCGGAATACCTTGCCCTAATGAAGGGCTGGTTAATAAAAAACGGGGTTTTATAAATAACAGCAGAAATAGACGAGGTAATATAAAACAGATGCCGGATTAGCCTTTTCTTAAGCTTTACCGTTTATCACATAACTAAAAAATACCGCAACAACCCGCCTGCCAGGCTCAGTAAAATTAAGTAAACCACGTTCAGCCTGAATTTAGCCAGCAATAACAGGGAAATCATAACCCAAGCTAAGGCAAACAGGTTTAGGTGAGCCATTGCCAGGCCACCGGGAAAGAGGACATCCCGGCCCAAAAAAACAGTAAGGTTCAAGATAACACCCACAACGGCAGCGGTAACCAGTTTTAAAATACTACCCACCGCCTCGCTGCCATGCGATTGTTCGATTAAAGGGGCTCCGGCAAAAATAAATAGAAAGCAAGGCAGGAACGTGTAGAACGTGGTGGTTACCAGAGCGATACTCCCCATAACCAATGAGGTATGGAAATGATGATAACCCGCCATAAATCCCACAAACCCAACAACAATAATTAATGGGCCCGGCGTGGTTTCCGCCAGGGCAAAGCCATCCACCATCTGCGTTTTAGACAGCCAGTTTAATTTACCTACCGCAAATTGCGCAACATAAGGCAGTACGGTATAAGAGCCGCCAACTGTAAAGAAAGCGGTTTGCGTAAAAAACAAGATCAGTTTTTGCCAAAAAGAAAAATCATCAAAAAAAAGAAAAAAGCAAGCAAAGGGTATCAGCCAGCATACCAGGAAAACCAATAGCTGAACAGTTAACCGCCCAAAGCTAAAACCTGTAGCCGAAGCTGTACCGGTGCTTTCAGTAGTGTAGGTTTCTGTTAAATCCGGGTTTTGTATTTGAGCCTCACCCCCCAATAGGTTCGGTTTAAAATGACGGATAATCAGGGCCAGCAAAATCGTTCCGATAATGATCAGCAGCAAAGAAATATTAAAAAAGAAAATACAAACAAAAGCAAGCCCGGCAATCAGAAAATGTAAAGGCCCCTGTAACGATTTTTTACCAACTTTATATAAAGCTATTATAATGATGGCAATGACCGCTGGTTTTAAGCCATTGAACATCAAATTAATCCACGGCAAATTGCCATAGGTTACATAAATGATACTCAATGCCAGCAGAATTAACATGGAGGGCAACACAAACAGTATACCAGCCACCAGGCCGCCTTTTTTACCGTGTAATTGCCTGCCGATGTAAATGGTAAGCTGCTGCGCTTCGGGCCCTGGCAGGAGCATGCAAATGCTCAGCGCATGAAAGAAGTGGTCATTGCTGATCCATTTTTTTTTGTCGACAAAAAAATCATGCATTAGCGCGATATGTCCGGCGGTCCCGCCAAAACTAATCCAACCTAACTTCAACCAGAATTGGAATGCTTCTTTAAATGGGGGGCGTACTAAAGGAGAAGTTTCATTCATTAAAGAGATCAAAATTGAGGATAAAAATCGGGTATCTAAACCACTAACGGCAGATTTTTTTGAGAGAATCCAATTATTCGATGGTAACTAACTTAATAATTGGTCGCTATAAGAATCGGGAAATAACTACCTTGCCCTATGGAAAAGGATATCAAGGATATTATAGATTTACATATTCCTGATATAACCCAAAACTGGGAAAGCTACAAGGGACTTTTTAAGAAGGAAAAACTACCAGCGAAAACAATTCTGCTTGCCGAAGGAGAGGTAGCTAAAAAAATGTTTTTTATTGTGGATGGATGTATACGTTTGTATTTCAACGATGTGGACAAAGACGTTACTATACAATTTTTTTTCGAGAGCACATTAGTTTGTTCTATGGAGAGTTTTCTTGAAGAAAAACCCAGCCGGTTCAACCTTGAAACATTGGAAAAGGGAACCTATTATTCACTACATCGCGACGATTATTTTAAGTTGATGGAAACGCTTCCGGCCTTTAGGGCTAGATTTGAATTGTTTATTCGTGGACGGATGTTTCATTACATAAACCTGTTGCTGGATCATGTCCGTTATTCGCCCGAGCAACGCTATCGTGCGCTCATGACAGAGCACCCGGAAATATTGCAGCGGGTACCGCATTATTATATAGCTTCCTATCTGGGCATTACGCCGGTTTCCTTCAGCAGGATAAGGAGCCGTAAGTAATTATATTATTCTTTAAAGCGTTTGGTGTAATGTACAACCAATGGTACAATGAGGTATCCCGAAGGGATTGAAATACAACAGGCAAGCAAGAATTCTTTCAGCCAAAGGAAAAGAAAATCCTGACCGATACCCTGTTTGATCCATAATATACCGCCACTCATGGTGGCAGTGGAAAATACTGATATGAGCAGTATCTCCAATGCCTGTACCATGAGTTTGGTAAATTTTTTATGCTGCACCGTCACCAAATGGATAAAGGTTAAAAAATCGGGTAAAAACAGTAAGTATGCATAAAAGCATGATTATATGAGTAGTAAGGTATATCATAACTGTATTTCTATTAGTTAATAATAATTATTATTTATCCAGTTTATAGGCCAGCACCAATGTTGCCCGGTAACCCTCCGTACGGTTTTGTGCTGCCGTTTCCCACATGTTCTTGACTTCTATAAATAGCCCGGTAGGTGTTACGTAACCCAAACCCGGGCCAACGGCCAGTACACGTTCGCGCGTATCAATTAATCCATAAGTGTCCTGGTAAAAATTGCTATTACCCCCTTTACTGTCCTGTGCAAACTGTTTAAGGTAATAACCGGCAATTTCAGCCCTGAAACGAGGGAGCACTTCATATTCAAGCGAATAATTTGCGTTGTAAAACGCGCCTGCCTTTACATCGGTACCCATCTCATCAAAGTTATAAGTCAGCATCTGCCGCGTGCTTATTGAAAGCTGTTTGGCAGGTGATAGCGTAAACGTATAATGTGGAGTTACTGAATAAAAATGTGCGCTGGGATTTATAGCATAGCCACTGTTCCATGCTCCGGCAGGTATAATAACATCCATCTCAAAACGATGATCCAAAGGCATGCCGGCCAGTTTGCGGTTAAACCATTGGATAAACGGCCCGGTGATAATATCACCCATTGGGTTAGGATTTACTGAAACAGGAGTCTTCGCCGCATCGTAAGCTGTAATTTTTACCAATGGAAGCAGTGCCGTCCAGCCAAAATTACCGCCGGCCACCTTCGTCTTACTGACATAGATTAGTTGTGAAAGTGAAAGCATAGTATTGACCGTACCGCTGGTCGCAAGCCTGTTGCCGCTGGCATCATAAGTTTGATTGGCCGAGTAAAGCTGCATATACTGCTGGAAGTATAACCCGGTGCCCGGTGGACGGCCATCCTGCATGTTGGATAGGCCAAGGTTTGTGGCAGGTAGTTTCGGGTCCTGAGCATGTGCCCTCAGGCATAGGAAAATGAGAGATATAAAAGCAATAGTAATTCGTTTCATTGTAAGTGTTTAATCGTTAATTTTTAAAATGATTTTATCCTTGCTGCCCGCGTATGTTTGGCGATAAGCCTCATGAGCGCGTTCCAAAGGATAGATTTGTTCGTCTTTAACCGCGAAAGGAATAAGGGAGCCGTCAAGAAATCCGGGTTTAAGTTCATTTAATATTCCGGCACAATCCACCACATCCAGTTCCTGGGTATCTACTCCCACAAAATTGTGCTGATGACGGTAAAAATAGAAAATATTAAAAGGCACTTCTTTCAGTAAACGGTCGGCGATAAAGATCTGTGTTCCGCCATGCGCCATTGCATGATTGGCATCCTCAAAACAAGGACTCCCTACCGTATTATAAACAATATCTGCGCCGTGCCCACCGGTAATTTCCATTACTGCTTCTGCCACTTTAGATTTGCTGTTGTTGATAACCACCACAGGAGAATTGGAGTGGCCGCGGTAACTATTGCCACTACGCTCAACACCTATTACTTTTGCTCCCAGCCGCGTTGCAATTTGGGTGGCCGCCTGGCCAACCTTACCGTTGACACCAAAAATGAGCACCCACTGCCCTCTTTTTGGTAAACCGGCCCGTCTTAATCCTTCATAAGCAGTAACAAAAGGCACACCGACACCGGCCGCTTCCGGCAAGGTGATGGTTGCCGGTTTTTCGCTTACAGATAAAACAGGTACAACCAGGAAAGCCGCATGACTACCATTGGTACGAATACCCAGTTCTCCACCTGTTCCCCAAACTTCTTTCCCTAATAGTTCTGCAGGCCCGTCCACAATAACGCCGGCAAAATCACGCCCGGTGTAGCGCGGCCAGATAGCTTTCGGGAATTTACCCAGTACTGCGCCTACATCACTCGGGTTGACTCCGGAATATAGCACTTTCACTACGCATTCATCTTTTCCGGCTACAGGTTGCTTTATTTCCTCGATATGCATATCCAATGCATTGATATCACTAGATACACTGTTGGCTTTTATTGCTTTCATTTCTCTTTTATTTTTATCAAATTTCTGTAAAAGCTACTGCGCCGACAATAACATATGTTAAGAAATTGAAAAGATAAGCACGAGTAAACACCAATACAACCAGAATACCATCTCTATAAATACCTTTTGCTTTCTACGAAAAAATTAATTCTGCCATCAGCTAAAACCTTATAAATATTTATTCGTTTTTATTTAACCCTGTCTACACTATAATGGGTTACCCAAACCTGCATATTCATTGTTTCCAACGGAATCTGTTTTGTTAATTTAAATGTATTCTAAAATAAATGTGCCATGTTTAATCAAACTTCTATTCAGGAATTTAAATCAACCTTAAGAGGCGGCCTAATAGAACCGCAGGATCAAGGTTATGACGATGCTTGCAAGGTGTACAATGCCATGATAAGCAAGCACCCGCGCATGATTGTGTATTGTGCAGATGTTGCGGATGTGATACAGTCGGTTAATTTTGCGAGAGAAAACGAAATGCTCCTTTCCATTCGCAGCGGGGGCCACAATGCCGGCGGATTAGGGATTTGTGATGACGGATTAGTAATCGATCTCTCTAGGATGAAATACATCCAGGTTAACCCGCAGGCAAAAACGGCAGTAGTGGGCGCAGGATGTACATGGGGCGATGTGGACCATGCTACACATGCATTCGGTTTGGCCACCCCAAGCGGAATTATTTCCACAACAGGTGTAGGCGGTTTGACATTGGGCGGCGGTATTGGTCATCTCACCAGAAAATACGGATTGAGTATAGATAACCTGCTATCGGTTGATATGGTGTTGGCCGACGGAAGTTTTATAACAGCCAACGACAATCAAAACCAGGATTTGTATTGGGCGGTAAGAGGCGGCGGCGGAAACTTTGGCGTAGTTACTGCCTTCACATTTAAACTGCACCCGATAGATATGGTATATGGCGGGCCAATGTTATATGAGATGAGTGAGGCCGAAGCTGTAATGAAATGGTATCGCGATTTGATAAAGTACGCACCGGATGAACTGAATGGTTTTTTTGCTTTCCTCACTGTTCCTCCGGGAGCTCCATTCCCGGAGCATCTGCACCTAAAAAAAATGTGCGGGATTGTATGGGCATATACAGGGCCATTAGAAAAAGCGGAAGAAATATTTAAGCCTATTCGCGCTTTTAAAACACCTGCTCTTGATTTTGTTGGCCCATTACCTCAACCGGCATTGCAAAGCATGTTCGATGCCGTTTACCCCACCGGTTTGCAATGGTACTGGCGTGCCGACTTTGTAAATGAACTTAGCGACGAGGCAATTGCAAAGCACCTTCCTTTTGGCGAAGGAATGCCGACAATGCACTCAACCATGCACTTATATCCGGTTAATGGGGCAGCCTCTCGTGTAAATAAAAAAGACACAGCCTGGAGCTACCGCGACGCCACCTGGGCAATGGTTATAGTTGGCGTTGACCCTGACCCGGCAAATAAAGAAAAAATTACAGCCTGGACCAAAGCCTACTGGGAAGCATTGCACCCTTATTCGGCAGGTGGCGCTTATGTGAATTTTATGATGGATGAAGGAGAGGAACGGGTGAAAGCAACTTATGGCGAAAATTATAAACGATTAGTAACGATAAAGAATAAATACGACCCGGATAATTTATTTAGGGTGAATCAAAATATAAAACCCACAGCCGAAAAAATGACGGTTTAAAACCATTATTCTTTGCGATAATCAGCAATCGTACGTTAGTACAACTGCCTTGTCCGGCGCGAGAAATCCGGGTATGTTTAGATGTAATTATATTACATTTTAATGGCTATTTGAAAGACCAGAAGATAAATTTCAATATCGCAGAACGCTACTTTTGTACCAATCGTAACATTAAAAACATTACCATGGAAAAATTTGCATTACTTGCAAGACTTGAAGCTAAGCCGGGCAAAGAAACTGAAGTATTGAACTTTTTAAAAAACGCCCTACCTATAGCGGCGGCCGAACCGGATACCGATAGATGGTATGCTTTGCAATTGGGCCCAGCTACATTTGGCATATTTGATACTTTTGAAACAGAAGGAGGCCGAAACGCGCATCTTACCGGTGAAATCGCTAAAGCGTTGATGGCAAATGCCTCTGAACTTTTTTCAACAGCGCCGGTTATTGAGCATGTTGAGCTTATTGCAGTAAAATAACACTGGGGTTCTTTTCGCAACTGCTAAAGCATCCAAAAGTAAGCTTGTTTTTTAAAATGGGCTTGCTTACAACTTCTCTCCTCTCACTCCATATATATAGTCTTGGCCACTAGGGTCAAAAACTGTGTATGACAATCAGAATTAATATCGGCCATGTTACTAAAATTACAACATTGCAGTACTTGTTGGTGATCACGCTGGTTGCTTCCGGGTCTTTGTACTGACCCCTTTTATGAGTAGCCACACCCCGAGCAGAAATTGGAACGCGAACATCGGCCCCCACATCCACAAAGTCATCGGTCCTTTAAAGAATTCGGCAAGCTGCAGGGGCAAACCTACCACAAGCAGTACCGATGCGAACACGCCAAGCCCCGCGAGTGTGGCGGGTACGCTTCGTGAACGCAGCAGGAGATAGGAGAAGATCATGGTCCCAACGGCGAAGAAGGGTGCGCCAATCATCGCGCTTTGAGCCGGCATCAATAAGTAGGCACCGATCGCGTCCGCGGTTGCGGTGAGATGACCTCCCACCCTGTCCCCCGTCGTCGCGAGCCACAGCAGGCCCAGTGTTCTCCGGATACCAATCGCAGCCAGCACGCTTTCGCAAACGCGGCATACCAGGGCCAGCATAGCCAGCTCACTACTCTCGTCGCGCGTTATCCGGTATAGCGTCACAGCCAGCACAAGTGCCGAGAAGCATTCGAGCAACTCCAGTATAACAGTCACCCGCACTGCTGACGCGTGCCGGGCAATGCCCGCGAGAATCGCGTCAGTTCCTTCGGCGCCGCTGGTTGCGCGGCTATGCAAAGTCACGCTGGCAAGACCTACAGCAATGTAAAAAAGGATGGTAAAGCCGGCAACCTTTGCGTAAAATTGTCGGGAAGCTTCAATATTTTGATTTTCCATGTTTATTCCGATTATAGTCTTTTCAGTGTTCAGTCTGATGTCCGTAGTTTCATGAACAACAGCCAAAAACCCATTGTTAGTTCGAAAATAAAAATAGGACCGCCGTAAATTCCCACAGGAATAACCTTTGAAAGCTCCGGAAAAATGATGAACAAAAAGGCGCATGCTCCCATCAGAAAAGAAGCAACTATCCCCCAGCCTGCCAATATCCGCGGAATGAAACCGGACCTGAACCACAAATAACAAAAGGTGGTACTTCTAAGCCCAGCGAATACCAAACCAACGTTATACGTAGCATCGTGCGCACCTATAGACAGCCTCGCTAAAGCCTGTAACCGGCTTACTTCAAATGCTTGCAAATAGTCTGCCCCGCTCAGGATACGCAGTACATCAAGGTCATCCAGCGTGACTATGACCAGTATTGTGGTCTCTATCAGCCCCCAACCTGCAGCCAGCAAGGCCAGGCGCATGTTAACCGGCTTCAAAACCACATACAGAGCGGTGATAAGAGCTACATCAACTGCGAAGACGACGAGATTACTGGCAATGCCGAGGCGAAAAAGCCTATCGTTCCCAATAATATTCAACGCAGTTTGCGCGGCATTGTTGAAGACGACCAAATGGCCCCTGACATAGAACTCGGCAAAGATAGCCGGGACAAGCGCAAACAGATAAGTGAATCCAATAACTTTCGCTGCTTTGCCTTGTGATTCGTCAATCATCATTTTATATTTCAGCGTTTAATTGGCGTGGGTGGGCAATCCGCCGGAAGTTAAAGTTACAGTATATGTAACCACCTGATATAAAGATAGAAAGATAATCATCAAAGTAAGAAAAACTTTCAGGCTTATTGTTTAAATGTTTCTGGATTGTAATCCAGAGCAAACGGATTAAGCGTAACAGCTTAAGTATAAGATTGCAAATCGGATTAATAGCAAATCCTGGTAGCCAATATCATTTGCTAAATACAAATTCTTTCAGCCTTTCTGCTAAAGCCATTGTTACGTCGCCTGCATAACCATTGCCAATTATTTGGCCGTCAATTTCGGTAACGGGCAAAATATTTTTTGTAGAACTGGTAATAAAAGCTTCTTTACATTGCTTTAAGTCTTCCAGGCTAATTTCTTTTTCGCGGATAGTTATTCCGTCGATATTAAGATTTAAAACCTGTTTACGCACAATACCTTTTAATATCTTATCTGCACTGGTTATTACCTGGTTATCGGGCATTACAATAAAGAAATTTGCACGCGGGCACTCTTTCACCATTCCGTGGTTATGATACAGTACATCATCCGCACCTTTTTGTTTAATTAACGGCTGCAGCCAAATTGCCATCAAATAATCAAGGGTTTTAACTTCGGCAAGCTGGCGCTGGTGCGGGTGAGTAATTATCTTAATGCCCTTTATATTAATTTCCTTATTTATAGTTAATGGTTGCTGGGTGATAATCATATTTGGTTTTGCCAACGTGTACCCATCGGCAGAATAACCGCCGGTAAGCGTTATTTTTATTCCTGAGTCAAACAATCCGTTCTCTTTAATGAGTGTAAACAACAAGCTCTTTAATTCTTCCCTGCTCTTATCTACCGGCAATCGCATGGCTGTTGCCGAATTATAGAAACGGTCCAGATGATCTTCTACAAAAACCGGCTCGCCATTAATCGTTTTAAAAAAATCAAAAATACCGTAGCCTCTTTGTACGGCCAGGTCTGTAATTAATACCGACGCTGTTGCAGCCGGCAAAAATTCTCCATTAACAATAGTGTATTTACTCACTTTTAATAGCGTTATATTTTTTTAAAATAGGTATTACTTTATCTAATGGCAGCGCTTCTACTTTATGCCCGCTTTTACCAACTATGGTTACACCTGCAAATAAAGAGTTAATTATAGCTTCTTCTGTAGCCTCAATTGTCGCCAAAAAAAGCGGCGATGTGTCCTCATTTTGCAATAGCTGCACTTGCTGTAATTGTTTAGACTGATTAGGTACACGCACTGAGGCAGCGGTTGAGAAAGCAATTACATAATCGCCGCTGCCATTGGATGCTATGCCACCGGTTTTAGCCAGGCCCATAAATGCACGCTTGGCAAGTCGTTGTAAATTGCGGCTATCCAAAGGTGCATCAGTAGCCACAATCATCATACATGAACCGTCAACATTATTCATTAACTGGTTGCTAAATTCAAACTTACCCAGCTCTTTACCCACCGGAACACCATCAATCTGTAATACACCGCCAAAATTTGTTTGCACCAATACACCTACGGTATAACCACCAAGGCTTTTAGGTAATAACCGCGAAGCTGTTCCAATTCCGCCTTTATATCCAAAACAGACCGTGCCTGTACCCGCGCCAACTGCCCCTTCTTCTACTGATGTACCTGCATTTTTAATAGCAGTTATTACATCATCTTTAGTTACATGCGTACCGCGTATATCATTCAGGAAACCATCATTGGTTTCGCCAACTAACGCGTTTACAGATTGTATTTTTTCATTGCCTTTTTGCCCGAGTGTATACCTTATAGCACCCTCCATCCCCGCGGCAACATTAAGTGTATTGGTTAAAACTATGGGGGTTTCAATATTACCCAGTTCTATAACCTGCGTGGAACCTGCCAGTTTACCAAAGCCATTACCTACAAATATACCCGCGGGTACTTTATTTTGGAATATATTACCATCGTAAGGCAAAATAGCGGTAACCCCTGTTCGTATCGAGTCGCCTTTAATTAAAGTAACATGCCCAACTTTTACACCCGCCACATCGGTTATAGTATTTAGTTTCCCGGGGGATATAACACCAAAATGTAAACCATAATCGCGCGCTCTTTTTTTGTGTTGCGCACCGGCAAATTGAACCGTAAATAAGATAAAAAAACAAGTAAATATTTTTTTCATAGCAGCCATTAAAAAGGGCCTAATATAGCAAATCTAACCCATTCTCTGCAGCCAGCTTTCCTTGTCAGCAAACTTGTTTACCAACATAGCTGCAACGGTATCGCCTGTTGCATTAAGTAAAGTAGCAACCGGATCTATCAATGTTCCTATAATTATTGCCGGCGGCAGGGCCTCTGGCGGGAAGCCATAGGCAGATATAAAAAGCAACTCGCCAACGTAGCCCCCGTTAGGTATGCCACCTTCAACAATACTTACCAATACCGTCATGCCAAGAGCCAGCAATATAATTTCAGGATTGTTAAAGCTTTTACCAAACATAGCAAATACCACAGCCATTTTTAATATCGATGAAACGCTCGAGCCATCTTTATGCAATGTGCCGCCTAAGGGTATGGTTATGCCGGCAATAATATCTGAAACGCCCATTTTCTTTGCTGCGTCCAGGTTTGCAGGTATAGTGGCAATACTGCTGCAGGTGCCCACAGCTGTGGCAGAAGGAATGATATTGTTTGTCCAGTATTTTTTTATTCCTTTAATTCCTCCTGCTATAAAAGCGTATAAACTAAAAAAAACAGCATAATAAAACAGGCTAACCCCATACCCTATCCCCATAGCATGCGCATAAGTTCCAAAAAGAGATGGGCCAAATACAGCCACCTGGTAAGCAAAATAAGCGCCTAAACCCACCGGGCCTAGCTTCATAATAAGGATAAATACATTTTTAAACACCTCGCTCCCGGCATTTAAAAACCTGCGGAAATCCTGCCCATTTTCGCCGGATCTTAATGTTCCAAACCCTATTAAAATGCTGAATATTATCATGGCCAGCATATTTTTACGCGAAAGCAACTGGTAAAACTCGCCGGTGGTAAATAGTTGAGTTATCTGATCGCCCGATAATTTATTACCTGCTCCTTGTTTCAACAGCCCGGGGGTTATGGTTACTGCCTGATGAATAGGAAATATCCACACCGCAACAATGGTTAATAGCGCCGCAATAATCACCGTAGATAAAAACACGGTCGACATAATGATCATGATCCGGCTTAACTTTTGCTCGCCATGCAGGTTAGCAATGGCAGAGGCGATGCTGAAAAAAACAAGCGGGATAACGGCAACAAAAAGCAGGTTTAAAAACATATCGCCCACCGGCTTTACCACTTCAGCATTTTTACCAAATATAATTCCGGCTATGCTGCCAATACATATCCCGGCAATCAACCAAATCATATTTTTATAATTTTTCACCCAATGTGTGTTATTTCGTCGTGCAGCATATGTTATTTAACAGCTCCTGCCTCACGCAGTACTTCTTTATTCATGCGTATATATTCGGCATTTTTATCTTTCTCGGCTATTGCCAAACCTATTTTGGCCGAAAAGATCGCACCTTTCTTGTCGCCCAGTTTTAGCTGTATCTTTGCTTTCCAGTATCTTACATTATAAGCATCGGGCTGTACTTTTTCTACTTCATTCATCCATTCTAATGCTTTACGCATATCTAAATTATGGTTATAGTACCATATCGCTGCCAGGTAGTAAGGTTTCTTCTCCCCTTTCATCATTTGCGCTATATTGGCAATAACTCGGGCATCCACATCGGCTTTTAAATGGATCGATAAGCCGGTATTCTCCCATAATATCTGCAAAATACCCTTGTCTATATTCACATTGGCAAACTGTATGGTTAATGTTTCAACAGGTGCGGCCAGTTTAAAAGGTTTTACTTTAAAACGAAGTACATCCTGCTTTTGATCGTATGAGTAAGCGCCCCATTGTTTTGCTATCTTATTAAATATAACGGTCCACTCTGTTGCGCCGGGTATAGTAAATAGCGAATATTCGCCGGGCATCAGCTTATGCCCTTCTACCAATACGGTATCTGTAAATTTAATAATAGTTGCAGCATTGGCACCCGTGCGCCACACCACACCATAAGGCTCTGTACCGTTAAATATTTTGCGGCCCTTTACATTGGGTCGGCCATAAGTAAGACTGATAGTACCTAAACCAAATTCCTGGTCGATATACTGGGTTGAGCTAAAATTTGGAATTTGTGCCTTAAGTCCGGCTGTGAATAAACAAATGATCAGGCAAATTATTATTCTTTTCATCGGGTTATGTTTTGGTGGAGGTTAATTAAAAATAATCAGTTTTTAAAGTGAATAAACATAGGCAATATTGAAGTAATATTACTTTATCTGCCAATATTAAATTCTTATCCATTGAAATATGGCCTTGATTTTAAGGCAGCTGGTAATGCAAATGCGGGCACACCAAACTTTACATTAAAAGCAGGATCAGCTGCTGCAGGTGCAATTTTTACCAATGCAAAATTAGCTGATGCATTTTTTGAAAAAGTTGCTTTCAGAGGCGCTTTCGGAACAACAGATTGATCGGCAGGTTGGGCTAAATTTTATCCGCAAAACATGGCATACACAACTCCAGGAGTTGTTTTATAGTAATCATTTCTCATACAAAAAGGCCATCTCAAATCAAATTGAGATGGCCTTTTTGTATTGATTCAATTATATTTAATTTATTACATTATCGGTTTGCCGTCAAATGTTGCTGATTTTAGAATTTTCTCTGCAACAGTAACCGCAGCAGCCGAAAGCGGCGCATAATTGAGGTCATTACAATATTTTTGTCCGTCGTGAATATTCCACCAAAGTAACTTAATTACTTTTTCAGCTCTGTCTTTCGATCTTTGATTATAGTTTTGCTCCTTGTATATTAAGGCCCATGTAAGCCCGCTTATCGGGTATCCATCTTTCGCATCGGTATTACTTAATGAAGCTTTTGCATCAGCGGGCATAGTTATATTCCCGGCCGCACTGGTTGACGCTACTGTAGGTGTAATAAAATTGCCGCTTTTGTTTTTTATATCGGCAAAGGCCATCTTGTTCTGCTTTGCATAAGCCAGTTCTATATAGCCAATTGCGCCCGGAGTTTGCTTTACTAATCCGGCAACGCCTTCGTTTCCTTTACCACCCAAACCAACCGGCCAATTAATTGACGAACCCTTACCCGGGCTTTTATTCCAATCGTTACTAACCTTTGCTAAATAAGTGGTAAAAATATTTGTTGTACCACTCCCATCAGACCGGTGAGCTATAAAGATTGATGTTGCAGGTAATTGCAATCCGGGGTTTAATTTTGATATCCGCTCATCATTCCATTTAGTAATTTTGCCCAGGAAAATATTAGCTAATACATCGGGGTCCAATTTTAAAGTACCTTTTAAATCAGGAAGATTATAGCTTATAACAACTGCGCCCGAACACATTGGAATATGTAGTACATTAGCGTTAATTGTTTTAGTTTGCCCATCATTTAAGGGTGCATCCGAATCTCCAAAATCTATTGTTTTGTTTGTTAGTTGGAGTATACCCCCACCAGAACCAATTGATTGATAATTTATCCGTATCCCGGCTTGTTTATCATATTCGGCAAACATTTTTGAAAATAGTGGATATACAAAGGTACTGCCGGCACCTAATAAAGTATTTGCATCTTTTACATCAGTAGTTGAGGTGGCAGCACTATCGCTTTTTGATTTGTTATAATTTCCACCACACCCAAAAACATAAGCGCTCATTATGATTGTACCTGCAACAATGAAGATTTTATTGTTTAAAAATTTAAATTTCATAATCTTTTATACTTAATAATTAGAATGTCAATCTATTACAATTACAAGCTCGATTTGTTGGTATTTTTAATGAATAATTTTGATGATCATATTGTCATGATAGCTATCAGGATGTCAGTGATTTTTTTGGTTGGCTTGTTTCAATTAACTTGTTTCACCACTGCCAAAATTGACCAATTGTAATTATTTGATAATCAATATAATAATTAATTTTTACCTATAAAAATACTGACGAATAAGTTGTTACATTTTGTTACACCACTTTTTCGTAGTTGTTTAATTTTCAATTAGTTAAGTAAAAATCTTGTTTCACTTGTTACATTTTGTTTCACTATTTCGTGAAACAAAATTCGTTTTTGTCATTAGCAGAACCCTATGAAGTGTAGATGGCGTATACAGGGGTGTATATGGGTGTAGGCTACATTATACCCCAAAAATAAATTAGCATAATTCATCTCAAACTTTTAAATTGGTTTCATGAAAACTGATCTTACTCACCACTTAAACCGCAGGTTAAGACTCGCTATGTCTTTTTTCGGCCTGATGCTCAGCAGCATTACATTCGCTCAAACTCCTGATAAATCCGTCATAGATGGTATTATCCAGGAAGAAGCAACTAATTCACAAATACAACCACTGGCACATGAGCTTTTTGATGGCGTTGGCCCCCGTTTAGTGGGCACGCCGCAAATGGTTAAGGCTGCCGACTGGGCCATTGCTAAATATAAAAGCTGGGATATAAACGCCCGTAAAGAAAACTGGGGTGTATGGCGCGGCTGGGAAAGAGGCATATCTCATATTGATATGATATCGCCGCGTGTAAAATCACTGGAAGGCACCCAACTGGCCTGGAGCCCGGGCATGGGTAAAAAAACGGTTACTGCTCAAACTATAATTATACCTGATCTTGAAGATTCTATTGCTTTTGAAAAATGGCTACCCAGCGTTAAGGGTAAATTGGTAATGATATCTATATGCCAGCCCACCGGACGGCCCGATGACAACTGGCAGCAATTTGCCTTAAAGGAATCATTTGATAAAATGAAGGCGGAGCGCACCGCAATGACCACAGCTTGGGCAAAGCGCATTAAAAAAACAGGTTACACGTTAAGAACTCTGCCGGTTGCATTAGAAAATGCTGGTGCCGTGGGTATAATAAGCAATTACTGGTCTGCCGGGTTTGGGGTTGATAAAATATTTAGTGCATATACTAAAAAAGTGCCTACTGTTGATATTGCATTAGAAGACTATGGCATGCTATACAGATTAACAGAATCGGGCATCCCTCCTACTATCAGCCTCCATACTGAATCAAAAGAACTGGGCGAAGTGCCTGCTTTTAATACCATTGCCGAAATAAGGGGTACCGAAAAACCTGATGAATATGTAATGCTATCCGCTCACTTTGATTCATGGGACGGTGGTACAGGCGCGACAGATAACGGTACCGGTACGCTTACCATGATGGAGGCCTTGCGTTTATTAAAGAAATTTTACCCCCATCCAAAACGCACTATATTAGTTGGCCATTGGGGCAGTGAAGAAGAGGGCCTGAATGGTTCGCGCGCTTTTGTTGAAGATCATCCTGAAATAGTTAAAAACTTGCAGGCCCTGTTTAACCAGGATAATGGAACCGGAAGGATAATAAGTCTTTCAGGATCTGGATATGCGGATGCGAAAGATTTCCTAACCCGGTGGTTAGCGGCAGTACCCGATACCATTAAGAACCGCATCACAACAACTTTCCCTGGTTTGCCGGGCGGCGGCGGATCTGATTATGCATCTTTCGATGCGGTTGGCGCACCTGGTTTTTCTTTGGGTTCGCTTAATTGGGCATATTTTAATTATACCTGGCACACAAACCGCGACACTTATGATAAGCTGATCTTTGATGATGTGAAAAACAACGCTGTATTAGCCGCTATTATGGCTTACATGGCCAGCGAGGACCCTGCCAAAACAAAAAATATAAAAACAGACGGCTTAAAATGGCCGGAGCCAGTTAAAGCAATGCGCCGCGGCGGACTGAATAAGTAATACAAAATATAAAACAAAAGAAATCCGACCTGGTACAATTTCCGGGGCGGATTTCTTTTCACAAAGCCAAATTTGTACTTACGATCAGTGGTACATTATTGCTAATTGTTTTTTTAGCCATGCATATTAATATTATCCATATTTAAAATCAAAACATTTTAGGCTTTAACTATATTTGTAGTATAGTATGAAAAGCCCCATCTTATTTATTTGCCTTATTTTAAACACCTGCTTATTATTTGCTCAGGCTCAACCTGTTGTATCAAAAAAAACAGATTCAACAGCCTCAAAATCAAACAAATTAAATTCATCAAACTTAAAATTAACTGATGGTTCTAATATGCTGCCAACAAATGATGTTGCTACAAATATTGCCCGTTGTAAAGAGTTAAGTACGTTTAATAAAACCATAAATATAACCGGCTTTACAGAATCATTTAAATGCATTGGCCCCATTACAGTTTTTGTACCCAATAACCAGGCGTTTTCAAATCTCTCTCCCGATAAATTAGATAGCTTATTAACTCCCGAACGTAAGTATGACCTAATAGCCTTAGTTAGCTACCATGTTATTGCCGGAAAAGTTACAGGAAGAAATATTACGCATAAAATCAGTTCGCATAAAGGCCTGGCTACATTTATTACACTTGCCGGAAGCAAGCTAATGGCTAAACTTGATGAAAACAGGAATATTATTTTAATTGATGAGAATGGCGACAAAAGTACTATCAGCAGGTTTAATATTAAGCAAAGCAATGGGTTAGTACATATTACAAATTCGGTACTAATACCTAAATTCAAAAATATATAAGCTGTCATGTTCATGACAAACCACGTGAAATTTTATTACGTAGTTTATGTTATAACTTAAAATATTAAAAAAAATGAAAAGATCAATTTTTGCAATAGTAATATTATTTGTTGTTGCGGCATTTGGATGTCAAAACAGTAATGGGCAAAACAATACCAAAAGATTAAGTAAGCCTGCGGCCGAATGGAAAAAGCAATTGAGCGCTAATGCCTATTATATAATGGTTGAAAGCGGAACAGAGCCGCCTTTTCATAATGCCTATTATAACAACCACGAAAAGGGTGTGTATGTAAGTGCTGCTACAGGCGATGTATTATTCTCATCGGAGGATAAGTTTGAGAGCGGAACCGGGTGGCCAAGCTTTGTTAAACCGGTTGATACTAAAAAAATTGCAATAGTAGTTGACCATAGCTTTGGCGAAACCCGCCAGGAAGTTATTGAAAAAAGCACGGGCCTGCACCTGGGCCATGTTTTTGATGACGGCCCTGCCGACAGGGGCGGTAAAAGATACTGCATGAATTCGGGCGCGTTAAAATTTATTAAAAAGTAACCGATCTGCGTAATGTGCTTATTGATGGGCGCAATTTCGGCCTGGTGCGTAAACCGCTTTCAAAGTTTAAGCCTATGGTCAGATCCACCCAATCCGGATTAACAGGTCTGATCATTTTTTCTTTTTGGGGCCTTGTAAAAGTGCTTACTGTTTTAAAACGCTCCATTGCCTGCTCTTCTGTATTTATCTCTTCAAAATAAACCAGTCTATTCAATTGCTGTGCGCTGTCAAAGAATAAAGTAGGCATATCGCCATAAAATTTAAGAGTTTTTAATAGATCTGAACATAGCCCAACGTGCAGATTATTCCTGTTTCTGTCTGTAATAATGTAGATAAAGCGTTTCATTTGATAATAAAATTTGCTGGTTAAAAAATATTTACTAATTTTATGAGCATAAAATTACTAATAATTTTAGCAAATGCAAATTTTATGGCAAAAATTTCATCAAATATTAAATTTCTAAGGAAAAAGAAAGGTTTAACCCAGCAACAGTTTGCTGATCAGGTTGGTATAAAACGGTCGTTGGTTGGCGCTTATGAGGAAGAAAGGGCCGAACCCAAGTACGAATTACTAAAAACAATAGCATTATATTTTGATATTTCACTTGATGACTTTATAAACGAAACTATTGATGATAGGTGGATTGCCAAACCAAAGGGCAACCAGAATAATTTACGTATATTAAGTATATCTGTTGATAAGGAAGATAATGAGAATATAGAAATGGTTCCGTTAAAAGCCAGCGCCGGATATATGAACGGCTATGCCGACCCGGAATATGTTGCCCAATTACCCAAATTATATTTACCAATGTTTAAACAAGGCACCTACAGGGGCTTTGAAATAAAGGGCGATTCTATGCTCCCGCTAGTATCGGGTACAACTATTATAGGCGAGTATGTAGAGAATTGGGCCGATGTAAAGCCGTCTGAAACTTATGTTATATTATCAAAAAGCGATGGTGTAGTATATAAGCGCATTGGCAATAAATTTAAAGATAACAAGAAATTGAAACTGATATCAGACAACCCCGTATATGAACCTTACGAAATAAATGGAGAGGATATTTTAGAAATATGGAAGGCAAAGGCCTATATATCTACTCATCTTCCGTTACCAACACCCGAGCCAACTATGGAAAGCCTTACAAACATGATGGCGCAGATGCAACGATCAATAGCTAAATTAGAGGGCAACAATTAAGTTACAAAGTAAATATTAAACCTTATGCGCATATCTTTATCATAACCAAAACAATAAACAAAAACAATATGAAAAAGTTATTATTAGTATGCGCTTTCGTAATTGGAGTTAGTGCAATAAGCTTTGCCCAGGGCAGGCAACAACAAACTCCGGCACAACAGGTAGAAAGGTTAAAAACACAAATAACAGGTTTAACTGATGACCAGGTAGCTAAGGTTACAACCATTTTTACTGCATCGGCAAAAAGCCAGGATAGCTTAAGGGCCGCTGCAACCGCTGCCGGTACAGACAGGGCCGCAATGAGGCCTGCATTAACTGCCTTAAGGGCGGCACAAACTGCTAAGATCATGGCAATTTTAACTCCAGATCAAGCTGTAGCTTATAAAAAGATCCAGGATGATGCTGCTGCGCGGCGCGCCCAGGGTGGTGGCGGCGGTGGTGGTAACTAATCATTTCTCATGCAAAAAAAGCGTTCCCAAAGCGGCGAACGCTTTTTTTTTGCCCTGAATTTTGATTT
>NZ_JAQBOW010000088.1 GCF_028287845.1 Mucilaginibacter sp. | reverse complement strand
CCTGTTGTGCAAATGCTTGTACCGATGTAATCAGCAAAGCAAAAAGAAGTATTTTTTTCATTAATAAGGGTTAAAACAATGAAGGATTACCCCCGGTTTTTAATTTGCCTAAATGTTTATAGGCGCTTTCTGTTGCCTCTCGTCCGCGGGCGGTGCGCATTAAAAAACCTTCCTGTATTAAAAAGGGTTCATAAACTTCTTCAATGGTGCCTTCATCTTCGCCCACGGCGGTAGCTATGGTTTTTAAACCTACCGGGCCACCCTTAAACTTATCTATAATAGTTGTTAAAATTTTATTGTCCATTTCGTCCAGGCCATGCTCATCAACATTTAAAGCATTCAACGCATATTTGGCAATTGTGGTATCAATATTTCCATCGCCTTTAATTTGGGCAAAATCGCGCGTGCGGCGCAATAAAGCATTTGCAATACGTGGTGTGCCACGGCTCCTGCGGGCAATTTCGTAAGCGCCTTCGTCACTTATGGGTGTTTTTAATATGGTTGCAGACCGCAATACTATGGTTGTCAGCAGCTTGGCATCATAATATTCCAACCTTGAATTTATGCCAAAACGCGCACGCAAAGGCGCGGTAAGCAAGCCCGAGCGTGTGGTAGCACCAACCAGTGTAAAAGGGTTAAGTGATATTTGTACAGAGCGGGCATTAGGGCCGCTCTCCAGCATTATATCTATTTTAAAGTCCTCCATTGCAGAGTATAAGTACTCTTCAACCAGCGGACTTAAACGGTGTATCTCGTCAATAAATAAAATATCGCCTGTTTCCAGGTTAGTTAGCAAACCTGCAAGGTCGCCGGGTTTATCTAAAACAGGGCCGGATGTTATCTTGATGCCAACCCCCATTTCATTAGCAATGATATAAGACAGCGTAGTTTTGCCTAACCCGGGAGGGCCATGCAATAGCACATGATCCAGCGCTTCGCCACGCTGACGGGCCGCTTGTACAAATACTCTTAAATTAGCTAATATTTTATGCTGACCGGTAAAATCCTCAAATGCCTGCGGACGTAAAACTTTTTCAATATCGCGTTCGGCAGGGGATAGGCGTTCACCATCAGGATCAAGATTTTCATTCATTAGGTCAAAAATAAGATTTTTGAAAGATTGGAGGTTAAAGATTAGAGATTAGTTTTTATTGCAGCGATTAAACAAGCCTAATTTTTAATCTTTAACCTCTAATCGCTGATTAACTAATCATTAACCCTCGGGATACCGTCTAAAAAAACTATTTATGCGCATACGGATAACCCCCAAAACAGCTTCTTTAAATATGCCTTTTGACATTTTTGAAGTTCCGGCCGTGCGGTCAGTAAATATGATAGGTACCTCGGCTACCTTAAAACCATGTTTTACGGCAGTATATTTCATCTCTATCTGGAAGGCATACCCGACAAACTTTATTTTATTAAGCTCTACAGTTTCTAAAACCTTGCGTTTATAACACATAAATCCGGCGGTAAAATCCTGGATATCAACACTTGTAATAAAGCGCACATATACCGATGCAAAATAACTCATCAGCACCCGGCTCATGGGCCAGTTAACCACATTTACCCCTTTAATATACCGCGAGCCCACAGCTACATCGGCACCTTCATCACAGGCAGTTCTTAGTTTGATCAAATCATCAGGATTGTGCGAAAAATCGGCATCCATTTCAAAAATATAATCATATTGGTGTTCAATGGCCCATTTAAAACCATGTATGTAAGCAGTGCCTAAACCCTGTTTACCTGCACGTTCTTCTAAAAATAAAGTATCAGGATAGGTGGTTTGCAAATTCTTAACAATTATTTGTGTGCCGTCTGGAGATCCATCGTCAATAATAAGGACATGAAAATTAAAGGGCAAAGAAAATACCTTGCGGATCATCCGCTCAATATTTTCCTTTTCATTGTAGGTGGGTATAATAACTATGCTATCAGGCACTTAGAAAAATTGGGGTTTTAGGGTAAACAGTTGAGTAAAATAACGGAATTAAAAACGGATAAAAAACATAAAAAGCAGGAAACTCAAAATTAATTCCGGCTTTTATAACGGTCATATCTTTTATAAATTGTTGGTGTCGGCAATCACCTGGTTATCAATTACCGGGTCTGTAATGTAGTTGCGTTCTTTCATCCGTGGCGAAACTAATAAAAACACTAAAATAAATACACTAATAAACGCTACAAAGAACCATTCGTAATTAGCGCCTTTTAGGTTTTTCGCCCACCAGCCACCATTTTCAATAAAGCCGTTAACAAGCGCAGTAATAAGATTGCCAAACGATACTACCAGAAACCAGATACCGGTCATGGTGCTCTTCATTGATTTCGGTGAATGCGTATAAGCATATTCTAAACCGGTAATTGATACCAAAACTTCCGCGGCCGAGAGTATCATAAATGCCAGTACCTGCCACCAAATTGACGGTGTGCCGCCATGTTCGATGCTGTTGTGGGTGAAAGCGATTACCACAAACGACACAGCGGTTAAAATTAAACCTGTACCAAGCCTGCGCAACGGAGTAGTTTTTAAGCCAATTTTATCAAAAAACGGATAAAGTCCATAATTAAATAGGACTATGAATATCATCAGAAAGATAGTATTAAATGTTGATACTGAACCTGGCTCAATAACGAATGAAGTAAAGCCAAGGTTGATATTGCGATCTGATCTGGCTGCATACAGTGTCCATTCTGAAAGGCATTGATCCCAAACAGCCCAAAATGCCAAAGCGAAAAAAAACACTGTCATTACACGGTAAACAGCTTTAATACCTTCAACGCGTTCCGGATCGTACTCGCTCTTTGCAACATCCAATACCGATTGTCCTGGTTTTTTTTGGCTAAGGTGAGTTAAAGAATACCAGGTAATAAATACGAGGTTATTACGATTAATACCTTGAGGAGGAACTTTTACATATTTTTTGCGACCCGAAAAGAATATTACAGTGGCAAGCGCCATTAGTATTCCCGGAATACCAAAAGCCCATTTCGGGCCATATAGTGTATAAGTAAGTGGAATAATGATAGTAGATAACATTGAGCCAGCATTGATGCTGAAATAAAACCAACCATAAACTTTTGAAAGCAGGTCCTGGTTACTGCTGTCAAACTGGTCTCCCACGTTGGCAGATACGCATGATTTGATGCCGCCCGCGCCGATGGCAACTACCAACATCCCAATTTCGAAGCCACCAAGGCTACTGTCAAACATTGATAGTAATAGATGCCCGAGGCAGTAAACCATGGATATATATAAAATTAGCTTATACTTACCAGTAAACCAGTCGGCAACCATCCCTCCTACAAAAGGCAGTGCGTAAGCTACCATCACAAATAAATGGTTTAACTTGTTGGCATGTGCGTCAGCTTGTTGTGACAATGCAGCGCTGCCCGTGGGGTTAAAAAATTGCTTTACCAAAAAAAGTGTAAGTATGGAACGCATACCATAAAAACTAAAACGCTCTGCAGCTTCGTTGCCTATAATGTAGGGAACACTTCTGGGGAACCGGGATTTACGTTTAACTTGATCTGCCACTAAGGTATCGTTAACCATATATTTTGTTTAAGTTTTTTCTAAAAAAAAAGTATTATTCCGGTAATGAAATTTATGCTCAGATATTAGTTGAACCTCTATAAAGATATGTTAATTTTTAACTACTTTTTTAGCAGTTGTTACAGGTTTGCTTTGTACACCGCTTTTGGGGTCTATGTATGTAACATCGTGTTCATCCGGTACATTACGCATATCTATATTATCAACAAACTCCCATCGGCCATCTTTTAAACGATAGCCATTATA
The DNA here is from genome assembly GCF_028287845.1 of Mucilaginibacter sp. Classification (GTDB taxonomy): domain Bacteria; phylum Bacteroidota; class Bacteroidia; order Sphingobacteriales; family Sphingobacteriaceae; genus Mucilaginibacter. The sequence goes on along the minus strand of NZ_JAQBOW010000088.1, from coordinate 12,480 downwards.
AGTTAGATCCGGGCCATAAGTTTCGGGTTTGTCTTTTAGCTTTTTATCCGGCGGAGCCAGATTATCAAATACAATTAAATGTTGCGATGGTATGTACTTTAATAACATAGATGCCTGGCGCGCATATTCAAATACTACTCTTTTACGTTTTTTGCCATTGCCATCAAAAACAGGTAAACCAAAGACCGGCTTGCCGTTTTGGAAAGAAAGTATATCTATAACCTTTTTGGTTGATTTTACCGTATTGCCTTTCCAGCCTAATAAAACATAATAGGGGGTAGCGGCAGTTTGCACAGGTACAATGGTATAGTATTGTGCACCGTACCATTTATTATTATCTGTTAAAGAATCTTCGGGGTTTTTTATAAGAGGCGAGTAGTCGCCCAATGGGTATAGCTTTAAGGCGCCGCTTGTGTTAAGTTGAATAGCACCATAAAAACGATAGCTGCCGTCATCATTGGCAACATGCCAGCTAAATATCCGGAACGTATTATCAGGCGATTTTGTTATGGAGATAGTTTTTACAGAATCAAACGGAAAAGCAAATGAATTGGGTATTTGCAGGGTACTTACCAGTGTTTTTATAAAAGTATAGTTGGCGTTCTTCCGGTTGATATCATTATCATTATTAATAAATGTATAGCCAAGATGTTTCAGGCTGTCCTGATACATATTTAATTGCCTTATGCGTCCGCCATCATCAGTATGCTGTGCAAAGCTGTGGTTGCACAACAGCACCAATGCTATAATTACAAGAAAGTTTCTAATCACGCTAAAATATTTAATGCCACTTATACCCGTAAATATAGTGATTTATCCTAACGTAAATTTTCAATAACAATTGCACTTGCGCCGCCGCCGCCATTACAAATACCGGCAACCCCATATTTGCCATTGTTTTGTTGCAATACATTTAACAATGTAACAATGATACGGGCGCCCGAAGCACCCAACGGATGGCCCAGTGAAACCGCGCCGCCGTTAACATTTACCCGCGCAGGATTTAATTTTAAGGCCTGGTTATTGGCAATTGATACCACAGAGAACGCTTCATTGATCTCATAATAATCAATATCGTCGCATGTTAAACCGGCTCTATGCAGTGCTAAAGGAATGGCTTTTGATGGTGCTGTAGTAAACCATTCGGGCGCTTGTTGCGCATCCGCATGAGCAATAATTTTGGCTATTGGCTTTATGCCTAACTCGTTTGCTTTTTCTTTACTCATTAGTATTACTGCCGCCGCGCCATCATTTAGGCTTGATGCATTTGCCGCGGTAACGGTGCCGTCTTTTTTAAATACCGGTTTTAATGTGGGGATCTTATCAAACTTTACAGTTGCAGGCTCTTCATCATCGCTGAATAAAGTAGCTTCTCCTTTTTTATTTTTTAATTCAACGGGGGTAATTTCAGCAACAAATTTACCGTCACCCTGGGCCTTTAAAGTTCTGTTATATGATTCTACTGCATAAGTGTCCTGATCTTCACGGCTAATATTACATTCGGTAGCGCATAGTTCTGCTGCAGAGCCCATGTGGTAATCGTTATAAACATCCCAAAGGCCGTCTTTAACCAGGCCATCAATAAGCAGGTCATTCCCCAGTTTATAACCCGTACGGGCCTTTGCCAAATAATAAGGTGCATTGCTCATGCTCTCCATACCACCTGCCAATACAATATCATTATTGCCCGAGGCAATGCTTTGTGCCGCAAGCATGATAGCTTTCATGCCTGATGCGCAAACTTTATTAACTGTAGTGGCCGGCAAGTAAGGTAAGCCGCCAAATATAGCCGCTTGTGTTGCCGGAGCCTGACCTAAATTGGCTGACAGTACATTGCCCATAAAAACTTCCTGTATATGCTCAGGCTTTAACCCTGATTTTTCAACCGCCGATTTAATAACCATACTTCCCAGCTGTGTAGCTGTAAATGATGCTAAACTTCCGCCGAAACTGCCAATAGGCGTACGGGTGGCTGCTACAATAACTACTTCTTTCATCGGTTTGATTTTAATAGTGCAAATTTATCTATTTTATTTTAAAAATTACTATGCTTGCATAGTAATTTTGGAACATATGTAACCAAACCAAGCAATAAAAAAAACATATAGCATAATTTATATTATTTTTGGGCGCTTAACTAAATAAATGGCAACACTTTCATCCTCACGTCAAAAGGCATTACTACGTAAATACGCCCGTAACCTTAAGTTTTTAATGATGGTGGGGAGTATTTGTTTAATTGTTTACGCGCTGCCCAAGCAGGCCAAATTTAGCTATGAAATACAAGAAGGCAGGATCTGGAATCAAAAAGATCTGATATCACCCTACAATTTCGCTATCCTGAAAACAGCCCAGGATATTCAAAACGACAAAAAGAATGCACTTGCAAGCATCACACCCATATACCAGCTAAATATCGGCGTAGCACAGCAACTATTAGAGGGTTTTAGGAATGACCTGGAAATTAAATGGCACAACTCGGGTATAAACGATAAGCAAAAAGAAAAATATATTGCGGCGGGTAATAACCTGTTAAAAGAAATCTACAGTAGAGGTGTTTTAGTCCTGAATCCTAAATACCAGCAAGGCAGGCAAGGCTACCCAATAACCATATTGGAAAAAAACATAGCAACTGATAAAAACACTACCGAACTATATACCAAAGAACAAGCGTTAGCTTACTGTAGCCAATTATTAAGCCAGCGTACCGATCTGGATAAAGCCTTTTTGCTCGATCTGCTGCAAAATCGTATTCAAAGCAACATAGTATATGACGATAAGCTAACCGCGCGGCTTGAAGCAGAAGTACTTGAAGGTATATCATTAACACATGGTATGGTGCAAAAAGGCGATATTATAATAGCCAAAGGATCAGTAGTTAATGACGAGGCGTACCAAAAGCTTGAATCGTACAAAAAAGCTTTCGAAGATAATGCACGGATAAATGGTAACCCCAAACTGGTGTTAATGGGGCAGTTTCTGCTGGTTTCTATAACCATTGCGTTGCTAATGATATTTCTATACCTGTTCCGCAGAGATATTTATGATGATAACCGGTTGGTGAGTTTAATATTGCTGGTAATAACGGCCATGTTATTCACTTTATCAATGGCTATAAAAATGCAGCTGCCTAACTTGTATTATATACCTTACTGTATAGTGCCTATTATTATCCGTATTTTATTTGATACCCGTTTGGCGTTAAATATTCATTTACTGGTAGTTTTAATAGCCGGCTTCTTTGTTCCTAACAGCTTTGAGTTTGCCTATTTTGAAATTACGGCAGGCATGGTATCTATTTACAGTATTAAAAACCTGATCAGGCGCGAACAGTTCCTTATTTCGGCGGTGATCATCACCTTTGCATATTTTGTAGCGTTTTTGGGTATATCATTAATACGCGAAGGCAGCCTGGTTAGTCTGGATTGGATTGGTTTTATTCCGTTTGTGGTAAGTGTGCTGTTAACGCTACTGGCTTATCCGCTTATTTATTTGTTCGAGAAGATATTTGCCATAACATCAGATATAACCCTTATAGAGTTAACCAATACCAACGCGCCATTATTGCGTGAAATGGCATTCACGGCACCGGGAACTTTCCAACATTCATTACAGGTAGCTAATTTGGCCGAGAACGCCATTTATACCATTGGTGGTAATGCTTTGCTGGTTAGGGCAGGAGCCTTATACCATGATATTGGTAAAATGGAAAATCCATTGTTTTTTGTGGAGAACCAAAGCTCTGGTTTTAACCCGCATGATAAATTGCCTTACGAAGAAAGTGCCCAGATAATTATCAGGCATGTATACAGGGGTATTGAAATGGCGCAGAAGGCTAATATCCCCGAAATTGTAATAGACTTTATACGTACTCACCATGGTAATACACGGGTAGATTATTTTTACCAATCATTTCTAAAAAATTTCCCCGAAAAAATCATTAACGAGAACACTTTCAGGTATCCGGGACCCATTCCTTTCTCAAAAGAAGCAGGGGTTTTAATGCTTGCCGACTCTGTAGAAGCGGCTTCCCGCTCATTAAAAGAGCCGGATGAAAAATCAATAAGCAACCTGGTAGATAGGATTGTAAAATATAAACTAGATCAAAATCAGCTGAAAGACAGTAATATAACTTTAAAGGATATTGAAACCATTAAAGAAATATTTAAAAGAATGTTGATGAGTATATACCACGTACGGATAGATTATTAGTGTGATGGTTAATTTGGGTTGAACAGGAGAGTGGCTGATTGAGTTACCGATCTGAAAATTATTATACTGACAGCCAGTTGTTTATAAGTTAAACAAAATCAACCATTCAACTTAATCAACTATTCACTAATTTTTTTTTGATGGCTTAGCCTAATTGCTATATTTGCAGTCCCTGAAAAAGGGGTTTATTGAAATAACATTGGTGAGGTGCCTGAGAGGCCGAAAGGATCAGTTTGCTAAACTGACGTACGGGAAACTGTACCGAGGGTTCGAATCCCTCCCTCACCGCTGATAAGCATATCAAAAAACAAAAAAGCCTGTAAATAATTGATTTACAGGCTTTTTTGTTTAACCGAAAATCAAAAAAACGACAAATTTCATAATAATCGTGAGTTATTCGGTGAGTAAAATCAATACCTCGAAAGCTACTCACGAATTATGGCATAATTCACCGATATACAAGGTATTCAATAGATGAACATCTGAACTTTTTAGTATTTATTTCGATATTTATTTATTTAAAATCGTGGGTGATTATACTGGAAAAAAGCTTGGGTTTACTGTTTTACCTTAAAAACCAAAAGATTACACCGGAGGTCCCATATCGTTAAGGCGAACCGTTCGGTCGTCGCTTATTTGCATAAGGTTAATAAGGGTATTTTGTGGGTAGTGCTTTGCCTGCTGATCGGATAAGCAACGCAATCACCTTATTTGTCCTGTGGTGGATCTGATGGGGTTTTTAAGAGACTGGTCATAAACAACTGCCATTTGTTGAGCTTTTTGTCAAATTCAATGACCTTCAGCGCGCTAAGCGGTAGCTTAATACTGATATGGGCGCCTTCGTTATTTGCTATCGAAAGTTGACCATTTAATTTTTCGACTCTGGATTTAATATTTCCAAGCCCCATACCGCCTGGCCGGGCATGAGTTGGATTTATCCCTACGCCGTTATCAGCAATGGAGATATACAGCATTTGCTCGTCGGTGAACATTTTTAATTCGATCGTCGTTGCTTTTGAGTGCTTAATGGCGTTATGCACCAATTCTTTAACTAACAGATATATATTTCTGCGGCTCTGCCCGGTAATTTTCAGATCAATAATGTCATCGGGTAATTCGGATACGAGATCGATCTCAGAGTGTTCAAATAGTTTATTAATCTGGAAATAAGTGTAATAAAGTAAGTTTTCCAGGTTGTCATTACCTACATTGGTGCTCCAGATAACCTCTCGTATTTTTACAGACAGATCATTTACCATGTTTTTGATCTGGCCTATCTCCGGGCCCGCATTTTCGTTTTTGCTGGCGGTATCAGCCAACGACTGAATAGCAAATACGCCTGATCCGATATCGTCATGCATTTCGGCGCTTATTCTTTGTCTTTCGGCCAAAATCAATTGCTGTTGTATATCAAATGTTTTTTTTAAGGCTAATCTTTTAAGCAGCATGGTTAGGTAACCGTATAAAATGAGGAGCAATAATACCAAACCTAAAATTATTTTAAAGCCTATTCCGCCCCACCAGGGTTGGGCTATGGTAAAATCATAATTAAGCATGGTGTCTGCCATTCCCAAACGGGGGTCAACGGCAATGGCTTTTAAGGTATAGGTTCCGGGCATTAATGACGAGAAGCGGATGGTTCGTTCTCCAGGTTCGGTTGTTAACCAGGTACTGTCTGTTTTTGTTGCCAGGCAATATTTGATGTAAATGTCTTTGGCTTTTAAATAAGCTGGTATGCCAATGTTAAATAGTACATTGTTTTCTGAGTAGGCTAATTTGTGGCTGCTATTTCCGGTTGCTATTTTATTGTTTACCTTAACGTATAACAGGTAGTTTTTCAGCTTCTTATCAACTGAGTTTTTTACAAGAGGGAAATTATCCAGCCCTGATGATGTAGCTAAATAAATCATTTGGCCCACACCGTCAAGATCAAACACTTCAGATGCGCTACGGTCAGGAAACTCGTAGTTGTCAACTAACGCCATTTTTTGCGTGTTAAATAACTGTAATGGCCCTGATCCAACTATCCATAAATTTTTATTGATCGGTTTAATATTGAATATCGACTTTGAAAACAGCCCGTTTTGAACAGAGATATGATTGGCACCGTTTTTTTCGACTACCAACATGCCGTTGCTGATCGTACCGATATAAAGTCGGTGATCTGTGTAGGCTAAGGAGGCGGCGTAAACCTGCTCGTTGTTAAATAAGAACGGCTTCATACCGTTCTTGTCAATTTTGAATAAACCGTTTTTAAAGGCCACAAACAAGGAAGCCTGATCCGGAAAATAGGAAATTGCCCGGCTTCGTATTCTCAGATAAAAATCATTATCGGCCGCGCTGTATTTGAACACATGGCCAAATGCGCGCATGATCTGCTGATTTAACCGGTCAGATTTTTCATGTGGCAGCACAAACAGGCCACTGGTTGATGCAATGTAAATGGCTTTGTTATCATAACATAACTGCTTTACGGTTTTAATGTTAACCAATTCTATAACCTTTTTGGTGGGTATATTCACCTTGTAGGTAGAAAGAGAAGACGCTACAATATAGTCATCTTGATTAATAGCAGTGATATGGTTTATTGACCCCGTGGCAGGCGATACCTTGATTTTAAAACCTGTATTTTTTGAAGCCGGATCATAAAGGATCAGGAAGCCCTTTTGAGTGCCAAGCAATAACTTGCCTTTATAACTTTTAATACTTACTACAAGGTCGTCATGATCTAAAGCTGGCACTATTGTTTTATTAGCTATATCTTTTTTGTGTTGCAGCAACAGCCCATAATACAAACTGCTGAACCATTTATTACCTTCAAGATCAGTGACTATAGCAGATAAGTTATACCCTTTTATTTTTTCACCATTTTTTAACGAGTAGCTGCAATCGGTCGTGTTTATCCATTGGTTATCGGCTGTGATAGAAAGGGTGTTGATAAAACTGTTAAATTTGAATTGTCGGTACTGTTTGACCGTGTCATTTTGCACCAGCAACTTTTTAATTATACCCGAAGGGTTAGCCATCAGGTACACGGTATCCTTATAAGTGTTATTGGCCAACGTGTAAATATTGCCCAGAATTTGGTCGTCCCCTGTATAAGTTATCTTTTTCAGCCCGGTTGCCGTTTTATACGAATACCAGGTTTGATCACCATGAACCAATACCTGGTCTTTTAATACTGCAAGGCTTGATGTATAGGTGTTCGTGCTGATGTACTTTCCGGTTAAATTTCGGGTATTAAGCACAAAAAGACCTTTGTCGGATGTTGCTAAAAGCTGGTCGTGAAACAGGATCATCCTGGGATAATTGTGCTCATTTTTATAGTCATAACTTTCTGCCAGCGTTACGGTTTCATGATCGATATAAAAGATCTGTCCGTTGAAATTATTGAACCAGATGCGGCCGTAATTGTCTTCCAGTAAATTGGTACACCCTAAAGAAATTTGACGCGGACTGCTAAAATGAACGCAGTTAATACCATCGTACCGGGCTACACCAAAATCGCTGGCAATCCATAAAAAGCCATGCTTGTCTACATGCAGGTCGTATATCTCCTTGGTCGGAAACTCAAATGCTTGTTTTATTGGATTGTCCTGGGCTTTTAACCCTGAGCAAACAAAAAATAAAAAAACGGTTAAATTAATCTTAAACAAAAACGACTTGTGCATGAGGTAGGTAAATTACCAGTAAATGTATATATTTTCATATAAAAGAAAGATGATCTTTATTAAGTAGGGTAAAGTGCTTTGATTTTTTTATCTACCTGAATCCCTTTCTTTTCCACCAGGTAACGTGAAAATAAGATCGGCAAAGTAAGTGGCAACCGGAAAAGGCTGAAATTTGTTTATTAAATTTTCAATAAACAAGGCGAGGGAAGGCCACGGTAAAGAATGCTGATGAACCTTAAACTGAGCAGTAGGCAGTATTTTTATCTGTAATTTGATTTTTTGATCAGCAACTTGATGTCCTTGATCCATATCTTCCGGCCGTCCGTTTCTAAAATCCCCTCTGTTTTAAATTCTTTTAATAGCCTAATCACATTTTCCTGCGCTATCCCCGCCATACCAGCAAGGTCCATTCTGGAGATATTTAAAATAATTTCCTTTTCATCCGATCCTTCTTCTTTGTATTTTTCCCGGAGTACGATCAAGGCAATAGCAAGCCGTTCCGGCGCTGTTCGTTGCGCGATCACGGATATACTGTTCGCCAATACCGTAAATTCATGGCTTAAAGCTTTTAATAGCCGCTGTGTAAAAGCAGGAGAGCGGTGTAAAATGCTGATAAAATCTTCTTTTGGTATGAAACTAATCAAACTGTCTTCTATAGCGGCCGCCGAGTCTGGGTATCTTTCTTCAGATAAAACCGCATGATAACCGATCAGTTCTCCATGATTAGCCACGTAAATGATCTGTTCTTTCGCCAAGTTGTCCACCTTGTACTTTTTGACTTTACCGCTTCTTATTAAAAAAATACCTGCGGGTACGGAACCTTCCCGAAAAATAACATCACCTTTCAGATATTTCTGATCACTTCGATTAGCAACCAAATCTGCATATTCTTCTTCGGAAAGGATATTAAGGATCGATTGCGTAGTAAAATTCCATCGATCGATCGGGAAAATTCCAGACAAACTCATAATATAAAGGTACGAATTTTAAAAACTGATAAATATCAGCTTCTGCATTGATTTCTTACGGTAAATCGCTTTCCTGCAACGGCTAAATTTGCAAGTCATGAAAGCTTACCCATTTTCATATTTCCCGCCTGTTCCTGATAACTACAACAGGAGCCTCCCAATCAAACAGAAAAGGGACCATTTAAATGATGCCCTGTTTAGCAATGATGCAGCGTTTGACTGGCTGTACCCGGAAAATTTTCAATTACTGTCCCTTAAACATTGGACACCGCTGGCTATTGCCTGCAAAGCAGCTGAATTTCTGGCGGAACCAGGTGCGAGGGTGTTGGACATTGGCAGCGGCATTGGCAAGTTTTGTTTGGCAGCGGGCCATCATTTTCCCGAAACTTTTTTCTACGGTGTTGAACAAAGGCATGAATTAATTTACCTGGCCGAACAGGCCAAAGGGTATACAAAGCTTTCCAATGTAAATTTTATTTACGCCAACATTACCCAGATCAATTTTAAGGAGTTCGATCATTTTTACTTTTATAATTCTTTTTACGAGAATATTGACCCCGAAAATCAAATAGATGATACTATAGAATTGTCAGAAAGCCTTTATACCTACTATAATCAATATCTCTGTGCGGCACTGGATGAAAAGCCTTCAGGAACCCGACTGGTTACCTTTCATAGTTTCGAAAAGGAAATTCCACCCGGTTTTAAACTGGCAGATATTTCCTGTAATGGCTTGATGAAAATGTGGATCAAGACCTGACCAAATGGAAACAGTACAATTTTCACGTTCGCGATTTAGAAATTTTCAAACCAAATAAAAAACACCAGAATGCTTAATGAACTATTAAACTCCTCTCTTTTCCGTCATGACAACGCTTTTGATGATCTGTACCCCGAACATATCCAGGAGTTGTCCCAGATGCATTGGACACCCGTGGATATAGCAAAAAAAGCAGGTGAATTTTTGTCTATTCCCAATACAAGGGTTTTGGATATTGGCAGCGGTGTAGGGAAATTCTGTATTACAGCAGGATTTTTTCACCCCGAAACATCTTTCTGTGGAATTGAACAGCGGGAAGAATTATACACTTTCGCCGAAATAGCCAAAGCGGAAATTGAATTGTCCAATGTGAATTTTATACACGGTAACCTGACAGAACTGGACTTTAAAGATTACGATCATTTTTATTTTTACAATCCTTTTTATGAAAATATTGAGCCCGATAGCCGTATAGATTATACCGTAAAGACCTCGTTTGAATTATATGACTTGTATAGCAGGTTTGTTTACCAAATGCTGGAGGAAAAACCTTCTGAAACGAGGCTGGTAACCTTTCATGCCCCGGATACACAAGTTCCTCCGGGTTACCAATTGGTCAATAATTCCTATAGCAGGGTATTGAAAATGTGGATAAAGGAATAGGACGGGGTGGTTTCATGCCCTGTTATAGGAATAATGATAGGTTAAAGTAAAAACCATGTTTAAACCAAAGTTAATTGATACTTTAAAAAATTATCAACGGGATCAGTTTTTTAAAGATATAATTGCCGGGATAATTGTCGGTATTGTTGCGCTGCCGTTAGCTATTGCATTTGCTATTGCTTCAGGTGTATCTCCCCAAAAGGGAATCTTTACGGCCATCATTGCGGGTTTGGTTATATCGGTTTTGGGAGGCAGCCGGGTGCAGATCGGGGGGCCAACCGGGGCTTTTATCGTGGTGGTATATGGCATTGTCCAGCAATTCGGTATTAATGGTTTGATTATCGCCACTTTTATTGCGGGCATATTGCTGATCATTATGGGGCTAACCAAATTAGGGAGTGCCATCAAGTATATTCCTTATCCCCTAATTATTGGCTTTACCACCGGGATTGCTGTTATCATCTTTTCATCCGAAGTAAAGGACTTTTTGGGCTTGAATATGGGAAACGTCCCGGCTGATTTTATCAGCAAGTGGATAGCGTATGGCCGGCACCTGTCTGCTGTAAATCTATATGCAGCGGGCATCGGCGGTTTTACCTTATTGATTGTCTTTTTATGGCCCAAAATCACTCATAAGATTCCAGAATCATTAATTGCCATTATCCTAACCACCCTGGCTGTTTATTTTTTTAAAATTCCGGTAGAAACCATCGGCAGCCGATTTGGGGCTATTCCCACTTCCCTACCCAAGCCTGTTATACCCGGAGTGAGTTTCGCCACTTTACAGCAACTGATCCGGCCGGCATTTACGATTGCACTGCTCGGTAGTATAGAATCGTTATTATCCGCGGTAGTGGCAGACGGTATGATCGGTGGAAACCATCGCTCCAATACTGAACTGATTGCCCAGGGATTCGCCAATATCTGTTCTTCCATCTTTGGTGGAATACCGGCAACCGGGGCCATTGCAAGGACTGCTACAAATGTAAAAAACGGAGGAAGAACACCGATTGCCGGTATTGTTCATGCAATTACCTTGCTCATTATTTTACTTTTTGTAGGCAAGTGGGCCGCACTCATCCCGATGGCAACACTTGCAGGGATACTGATTGTAGTGGCCTGGAATATGAGTGAAATAGAAAATTTTATCGATGTATTTAAAGGGGCAAAAAGTGATGCGGCAGTTTTGATAACCACCTTTGCCCTGACAGTATTGGTGGACCTGACGGTAGCTATTGAAATAGGAATGATAATGGCGAGCTTCCTGTTTATGCGAAAAATGATGCAAATTAGTTCTGTACAGCAAGCTGTTTTTTCGGCAGATCAGGCTGATGCGGTACTTGACCCGGATGATATTCCTAAAGGAGTTGATGTTTTTGAGATCAATGGTCCTTTATTTTTTGGCGCGGCTTATAAGTTTAAGGATGCCATGAAAGTTTTGGAAAAGCCTGCGAGAGTATTGATTATCAGGATGAGGAATGTGCCCGTTATCGATGCCACTGGTATCCGGGTATTAAGAGAAGTAAATAAGGAAATGAAAAGGCAAGGAACAAAATTGATCATTTCAGAAGTGGCCAACGAACAAGTCATGGGCGAACTGAAAAAAGCGCGCTTTTTATTTCAGATCGGGAAAGGAAATATCAAAGACACCTTTGAAAATGCTTTAAAGCGTACAAATGATATTTTATCGGAAGCCATTATGGATCAAAAATGAATTTGTAGTCCTATTGTCCCTTATAATTTTATGACGACAATCATTTTTTAAGCTTCTGATGATCAAATAAAATTAAGGTTTATTACCTGTATTTTGCAATGATATAAAGAAGAATATCATAAAAAGAAAAAAGTACTGGAAGTGATTTAGTAAATTGACGGCTATGGATATGAACAAAATGCCGACAGGCATGGATCACAGTAAAATACATGGTGGTCATGATCCGCACATGGTAATGTCGGAGCATGACCATCATGCGATGATGATCGCCGACTTTAAAAAGCGATTTTTTGTAGTATTGGTGCTGACTATTCCCATTATCCTGTTATCAACCATGATACAACACTTTATGGGTGTTAAATGGCAGTTCACAGGGTCTCCCTACATTTTGTTTGCATTATCATCGGTGGTATTTATATATGGCGGCTGGCCTTTTTTAACGGGTTTGGCAGATGAAGTAAAGACAAAGAACCCCGGCATGATGTTCCTGAT
>NZ_JAQBOW010000084.1 GCF_028287845.1 Mucilaginibacter sp. | reverse complement strand
TATGTATTGAAGTGTTATGTGGAATTATAATTTTTACGTTTACATCACCACTAACCCTGAAAAGACAGTTTTGTACATTGGAGTCACTAATGATTTAAGCAGGCGGCTATATGAGCACACAGAAAATAAGGGTAACAAAAGCACATTTGCAGGAAAGTATTATTGCTATAACCTGGTCTATTATGAGCATTTTACTCATATTAACTATGCTATTGAACGAGAAAAAGAAATTAAAAAATGGGGCAGGAAAAAGAAGAATTCGTTGATAGAAGCATTAAATCCTGAATGGAACTTTTTAAATAAACAGGTAACGGAATAGCTATTCATTACCTGCCAGGCGTTTAAGATCTCTCACTATCGTTCGAGATGACATGCAGTTGAATAAATAAAATTAAGTATGAAAATTGCTTCCGGGCTTAAGGCTATTGAAACTGTACTGGATGTTTATCGCAGCAGGCTGGATACCATTCCGGACGAACAGTTTACGGTGACGCCTCCAGGAGGCGGATGGTCATATGCCGAAGTGTATTCTCATATTCTGCAGGCTGATTTAGGATCATCTATAGCGATGGAGCGGTGTATAAATGGCACCTGCCAGCCCACTGCAAAAGGATTGAATTTGCTGGGTATGCTGGTCTTGTTTTTTCACCGTTTTCCGCCGGTAAAAATAAAAGTGCCAGAAAAAGTCTCGGCTAAAATGCCGGTAAATAAGATCAGTAAAGAAGAAGCTAAAAATTTACTGATCAAATGCCGCAAGCGTATGGGTGAGCTTGCCCCATTCATTAAAGATGCCATACCGCAAAACCGGCATAAACACCCCCGTTTAGGTAACCTGGATGCCAAAGAGTGGTTTAAATTTATTTTGATCCATACTAAGCATCATTTAAAACAGTTAGATCGAATAGAAAATAAATTTTTAAAAGCGTGAAACCTTTAAGAATTAACATAGTCTTAACATTATAATAAATTTAATAACCGACTTTTGTAAAAACTTGATATGTTGCATTTTGAGTACGCGTATATGGTTATTGTAGGATTGTTGCTGCTGGTTGGCGCATTCTACTTAAGCCCTTATGAAATGAAAGTTAATGAAGACGAAGACGACGAGTAATCGTTGGATCAAAACTCTCCACTTCCATATAACCGGTATTTCTTACCGGATGGAATTTTATCCCCCCAATTTTAATGGCAAAGCGTGAAGTTGATATCGTAGTTATATCCGATGTGCATTTAGGTACTTATGGCTGTCATGCCAAAGAGCTGCTTAAATATTTAAAAAGCATAAAGCCCAAAATGCTTATTCTTAACGGCGATGTTATTGATATATGGCAGTTTAGCAAATCGTATTGGCCCGAAGCGCACATGAAGGTGGTGCGCCGCATACTAAAATTTGTTACCGAAGGTACGCCCGTTTACTATTTAACCGGTAATCATGACGAAATGCTGCGCAAGTTTGCCGATTTTAACCTGGGCTCATTCCAACTGCTTAATAAATTGGTGTTAAATGTTGATGGCAAAAAAGCCTGGATATTTCATGGCGATGTATTTGATGTTACCATGCAACACTCTAAATGGCTGGCAAAATTGGGCGCAGTAGGTTACGATACGCTGATATGGCTAAACAGTGTTACCAACTGGTTTTTAACTGCAATGGGCAAAGAAAAAATGAGCTTCTCGCAAAAGGTAAAGGCAAGGTTTAAAGATGCCGTTAAATTTATAAACCAATTTGAGCAAACCGCCGCCGACCTGGCCGTAGCTAAAGAATATCAATATGTAATATGCGGGCACATACATCATGCCGAGATAAGAGAAATGACGGCTACTGATAACCCGGGCAAAGTGTTATATCTAAACAGCGGCGATTGGGTAGAGAGCCTTACCGCGTTAGAATATCATAATGGCAAATGGGAAATATTTAAATACGACCCCAACAATTTTAAAACAGACGTGGATGAGGACGATAAAACCGATGCCGAGGATTTGAACGCTATGCTTGACGTGAATGTTTTGTTAGAGCGGTTTAGGCAGGAAAAGTCGTAGGTTGTTAGAAATGTTAAATGTACAATGTTGTAAGGTTAGCTCCATTTTTTTTACTTTAGGGCTTTTAAAAGTTGTAAACTTTAAAACCTTGCAATTTTAAAAAACATTTAAATCTTACAACGGGCATAGCCGCATGAAAATACTATACGCCATACAAGGAACAGGCAATGGACACATTAGCCGTGCACGTGAGATAGTACCTCTGTTACAGCAATATGGCGAGTTGGACCTGTTAGTTAGCGGCACCCAGGCCGAAGTTACCCTGGCGCAACCGCTTAAATATAAGTTTCACGGTTTTAGTTTTGTATTTGGCACCAATGGCGGTGTTGATAAATGGGCCACATATAAAATAATGGATATGCCGCAGCTATGGCGGGATATGCATAGTTTGCCTTTAAAAGAGTATGACCTTATTATTAATGATTTTGAACCCGTTAGCGCCTGGGCATGCAGGCTGCAAAAAATTCCTTCGGTATCATTAAGTCATCAGTGTGCGTTTGTTTCGCCTAAAACACCGCGGCCAGGCAAATGGAACTACGGCGAATGGCTGCTTAAATATTATTCGCCTACAACGCACCATATCGGATTCCATTTTGAGCGTTATGATGATTTTATACATACCCCGGTAATACGCAGTGAGATACGTAATCTGCAAACCAGCAATTTGGGCCATTATACAGTTTACCTGCCTGCTTATGATGATAAAAAACTGTCTAAATATTTAAATGAAACCAATGTGCAATGGCACATTTTCTCTAAACGGCAAAAAACAGTTTCGCAAATAGGTAATGTTCAAATATTTCCGGTAAATAATGAAGGGTTTAACAACAGCTTAGCCAGTTGCGAAGGGTTACTTACCGGTGGTGGTTTTGAGGGTCCGGCCGAAGCACTGTTTCTGCAAAAAAAGTTAATGATGATACCTATGCAAGGGCAATATGAACAGCAATGCAATGCCTTAGCCGCATCCAAACTGGGTGTACCCGTTATGCAAGCTATTGATGATAGCTTTGTTGCCCGTATTAATCACTGGATAAAGGAAGATAACAAAGTATGGGTTGATTTTCCTGATGAAACCGCGCAGATTGTGGATAATATGGTGCAGCGATTCGCGAGGTAGAAGTCCTCTTACCGCCATTACGAAGTAAATACAGGATTATTGATTTTAACATCACCGCTTTTTCTGCTAATATTGTAGCCATGATAAATGTGTTCAGAACCTATAATCCGTTTAATATTTTATGGCTGGCCATTTTATTGTTTTTGCTGCGTATAGGTTACGTTTATCATGCGCCGGCCACTATACAATTTACCTTTGTTGAACCCTTTGCCCGGCTATGGATGCCCGGCGCTTATAAATATGCCTTAGATCCGGTACTTAATATATTCCTTGCAGGTGTTTTGGTATTTGCACAGGCTTTAATGATAAACCGCGTAGTTAACCAATATGGTTTATTAAGCAGGCCCAGTTTTTTACCTGCCCTAATGTATATTATTCTTACCACTTTATTTACGCCATTCCTAATATTGAGTCCGCCGCTGATATGTAATTTCCTGGTGATATGGATGCTGTATAAACTATTTAGCCTTTATAAGACTGATGATGCAAAATCAACAGCCTATGATTTGGGAATGATAGTAGCTATAGGCTCATTAATTTATTTTCCTTTTATTTATTTCTTCTTAACCATCTGGATAGCTTTAATAATTTTTAAACCCTTTAACTGGCGCGAGTGGGGAGCCGGCATAATGGGTTATATTACTGTATTTTTATTTTTAGCGGTATTTTATTATCTAAAGGGAAATATAAATGTATTTTATACTATTTGGGTGCCATTAGGTACTAAATTTCCGGGTCATGTTAACATTCAATATTATCATTACCTGGTACTAATTCCGGTCATCATTATTTTTATACTTTGTATTTTTAAGATGAGGCAGATATTTTTCAGGAGTTACGTACAGGTGCGCAAATCGTTCCAGTTGTTATTTATGGTTTTTTTGGTTGCCGGACTATCATTTTATGTAAAGGCCGAGTTTAATTTAAGCCATTTTTTACTTTGCACCATCCCTGCAGCGGTGTTTTTTGCTTACTATTTTTTATACGCCAATACACGTTGGTTGTATGAAAGTTTGTTTTTTATACTGCTCATCAGTATAGTTTATTTTCAGTTTAACACTTTTTAACTTTTACATTCGTTCAAATTTCGGCTGTTATATTAGATTTGTAGCATGAAACAATTATAGGTTGTTGTACACACCTATTAATTATTATTAAAACAGGTAGCTGATGAAATTTGGTGTAGTTATATTTCCGGGGTCTAATTGCGATGAAGATATTATTCATGTGTTAGATAAAATAATGGGTCAGCAGGTTGTTCGCCTATGGCATAAAGATCATGATCTGCAAGGTGCAGATTTTATTATACTACCCGGCGGCTTTTCATTTGGCGATTATCTTCGCTCTGGCGCAATAGCACGTTTCTCGCCCATAATGGAGCAGGTTATACAATTTGCTGCTAAAGGCGGTTATGTAATGGGTATATGCAACGGTTTTCAAATATTAACCGAAGCTGGTTTACTGCCGGGTGCTTTATTGCATAACAGCAACCGTAAGTTTATTTGCCGTAACACTTACATGAAGGCGCAAACAAACCAATCATTAATTACTGCCCAGATTGATCTGCAACGTGCCTTAAAAATACCTATTGCTCATGGCGAAGGAAATTATTTTGCCGACGCTGATGTGTTAAAATCAATAAATGATAATGACCAGGTTTTGTTTAGATATTGCGACGAGGCCGGCAACATTATTACAGAAGCTAACCCTAACGGGTCAATAGAAAATATAGCGGGAATAACCAATACCAATCGTAATGTGTTTGGCTTTATGCCGCATCCGGAGCGTGCGGCAGATCCATTGTTAGCTAACGAAGACGGGCTGGCAATTTTTGAGTCAATATTATCAATGGTTAAAGCCTGATGGCCAATTTGGTTATTGATATAGGTAATACTTTTATCAAGATAGCCATATTTGAGCAGGATGAAATAGTTTATACAGAACATTATAAAGCAATTGATATTAAAATACTTGATAATTTATTAATCGGTTATCATGTTAATAAAACCATCATTTCATCAGTAAAAAAAAACAGCGAAGAGTGGGAAACCGGGTTGAAAGTAAAAACACAGTTAATATATTTTAATACCGGAATGACCACAGGCATCCATAATCATTACCGTACACCACAAACACTGGGACTTGACCGGTTGGCTGCTGTTATAGGAGCCAATTATTTATATCCCCAAAAAAACAACCTGGTAATTGATGGGGGCACCTGTATAACTTATGACTGGATAGATGCTGAAGGAAATTATTTTGGTGGAAGCATATCGCCGGGATTAAATATGCGTTATAATGCGCTGAACCATTATACATCAAACCTGCCGGTAATAAGTGCGAATGAAAATTTTGAAGGTAACAGTGGTAAGGATACACAAACAGCCATAACATCAGGTGTGCAAAATGGGATTAAATTTGAACTTAATGGCTTTATTGAAAGCTACGCGAAAAATAAACAAGAATTAAACATAATACTTACAGGAGGCGACAGTATTTTTTTTGATACTCTATTGAAAAATAGCATCTTTGCCCCCTATATAAAAATCGAACCTTACCTGGTTCTTAAAGGATTAAACGCAGCTACACAAAAGCATAATGATTAAATATACTAAATTTTTTATAACACTTTTACTTGCAGTTATCGTATTTGAGGCAAAATCGCAATCCACGGCAACTACAAGCTCCCCATACTCACAATTCGGATTAGGTGACCTTACCCCACAGTGGTTACCTCAAAATGCAGCTATGGGTGGTATTGCTACCGGTATAAATAAAATAAACGGGTATAATACAATTAACTCCATTAATCCTGCTTCATACGCTGCAATAGATCTTACAACTATTGATATTGGCTTGTATGGCAACATTATTAATTTAAACCAAACCGGCCAGTCATCTCAAACAAATTCAAATTTTCGTTTAAGCCATATCGCGTTTGCTATACCTGTTGCCGCACATTCGGCATTTAGTTTTGGCTTGATGCCTTATACTGAACTGGGTTATAATTATACCATTACATCACCAAACTTCGGTACAAAAAATCCGGCTGATACGGTAGCAGTTCATAATATTTATAGTGGCGAAGGCAGCTTGTCAAAAGCTTATATAGGTTATGGTACTAAAATAGTGAAGGGTTTAATGGTAGGTTTTAATGCATCATACATATTTGGCGATTTGAAACATTATCGCTCTACAGAATATGACGCGCTGGGAACCTTAAATTCAAGAGATGAACAGGATCTTACTGTTGGCGGTATAAATTTTGATTATGGTGCTCAATATCAAATAGATCTTTCAGCAACGCGTCATATTGTACTGGGTTATTCAGGATCGTTAGGTTCAAAAATTGGCGCGCAAAGCACCCATATTGTTAGCCAGTATTCTATTATTAATGGTAGCCAAAATACTGCTGCAGATACGTTAGTAAATACGAAGGGGACTGCAACTAAAATACAACTGCCTCAAATTAACCACTTCGGTATATCCTATCAAAAAGATCAGAAGTATTTAATTGGTGCCGATTATAGTACCGGCCATTGGTCTGATTTAAGCATTGGTGGCGTAAATCAAGGTATGGCCAATAGCTCGACATTAAATATGGGTGGCCAATATACCCCTAATATAAATGCGCTGGGCAATTACTGGGCTACTATTGATTATCGTTTAGGATTAATATTTGATCAAAGCTATTATAACATAGCTAATTCTACCGGCAGCGGTTATACTAATATAAAATCGCATGCGGTTACTTTTGGTTTGGGTATGCCACTTGCATCGCGTGGCATGAGTTTTTATAAAGTTAACTTCTCTGCCGAAGTAGGGCAACGCGGCACACTAAATAATGGTCTTGTAAAAGAAAACTATATTAACCTGCATTTAGGTTTTACACTTAACGATAAGTGGTTCCAACGTTATAAATTTGATTAATTGAGTAATGCATAGTCGGGTAAAACAGGTATCAGCCTTTTTTTTGCCGGCACTGCTTTTAAGCATGCTGCTTTTAGGGGCATGCGAAAATGATCTTAAGAAGATACAGGAAATATCAGCAAAATTGGTGAGCCAGCCAATTGATACCACCAGGGGTGTTGAAGTTATTTATAGCGACTCGGCTATAGTTAAAGGTAAAATGCTTACCCCTTTGTTAATTCATTACGCCGTAGCTAAATCTTATTACATAATGCCCAAAGGCGTTAAAGTTATTTTTTATGATAAGAATACTACAGAAAGCGGTACTATAGTTTCTGATTCTGCCGTTCAGCGCGATAAAGAACAGCTAACCGAGTTTTATAAAAATGTTGTGGCCACCAATGCCCAGGGCGAAACCTTTAAATCAGACGAGTTAATATGGGACCAGGTGAAACAAATTATTTATTCTAACAAGCCGGTACAAGTAACCACATCAGACGGTAATGTAATAAACGGGATAAATTTTAAAAGTGATGATAAGCTAAGCCATCCTAAATTCGGAGCGTCAACCGGTATATTTAATGTTACAGATATGCCCACACAATAGGTGTATATTTGACGTAAAAATTTGTGTTATATAATTTTACTAAAAATTGTATCTTGCGCGCTCTTTTTAAGAATATAATTAAGAATATAAAAATTTAATTAAATATAGGATAAGTATATGGCTGTAATGGGTTACCTGCGTGAGCGGATGGGTAAAATTGTCGCAGGACTAATAGGATTTTCACTTCTTGCTTTTATCGCTACCGAAGTAATAAAAAGTGGCGGATCGTTTTTAAAAGATGATACCAATGTATTAGGCGCTGTAGGTGATGAAAAAATCCCTTTAGATGATTATAATAGGGCTGTCGACCAAAATACGGCACAGTTTAGGCAGCAGTCTGGTCAAACCAGTGTTACGCCTCAAATTACTGCCTATGTTCAGGATAATACCTGGAACCAGTTTGTGAGCAAAGCTATTATCAGAAAAGAAGTTGAAAAACTTGGTTTGGTTGTTAGTCCGGATGAAACACAAGCTATGACTACCGGCACTAACCCGGACAGACAGGTTATACAAGCTTTTACCGATCCACAAACCGGTAGGTTTGACCGCGCAAATTTAATTAGCGTTGTTAATAATATAAAAAGCCAAAAAGATGATAATCCGCAAAAAATAAGATGGGTTGAGTTTGTAACGCAGTTAATTGAAGCAAAGTTAGGCGAGAAATACATGTCGATGGTTACGAATGGCTTGTATGTTAATTCGCTTGATGCTAAGGATAATTACGAAAACAAAAATAAACTGGCCAATTTTAAATATGCAGTATTAGATTATGCATCAGTTGCAGATAGCAAAGTTACTTTAACCGATGCTGACTATAGCAGCTATTATGATGAGCATAAAGCAGAATTTAAAAATCCGCAGGAATTAAGAAGCATTAGCTACGTAAGCTTTAATGGCGCACCTTCGACAGAAGATTCGGCGGCTATAAAACAACAAATTAGCAAGCTTATACCTGATTTTAAAGCCAGTACTAATGATTCATTGTTTGTACAAATAAACTCCGAAACAAAAGCACCGCTTACTTATCAGCATAAGGGCCAGCTTGACCCTAAAATAGATACGGTGATGTTTAAAGCATCAATTGGATTTGTTTTTGGTCCGTACTTGTCAAATGGCAGCTATAAATTAGCTAAATTGGTTAGTACCGTTGTTGGTCCGGATTCTGTAAAAGCAAAACATATTTTAATTAGCCCTGTAGATGGTGGTATGGCAAAGGCAATCGCCACAGCAGACTCACTTAAGAAATTGATTGAATCAGGAAAAAAAACATTTGCAGATCTTGCCTCAACATTTTCGGTTGATAAGGGCTCGGCAGCTAAAGGCGGCGAACTGGGTATGTTTGCTCGCGGCTCGATGGTGCCTGCTTTTGAAGAAGCTGTTTTTAACGGTAAAAAAGGTGATCTTAAAATAGTTACCACGCAATATGGTGCTCATTTGATCCAGATTGAAGATCAAAAAGGATCATCAAAAGTAGTAAAGGTTGCAATAATTGATAAGCCCTTGTCTGCAAGCACCAAAACACAATCAGCTGCATACAGTAAAGCACAGGCGTTCCTGATTTCTTTAACAAAAGATAACTTTGATGCTCAGGCAAAAAAAGGAAGTTTAAGTATTAGAACCGCTGATGACGTAGCTGGTGTGGCGCGTACTTTGCCCGGACTTGATGATGCGCGTGATTTAGTTAGATGGGCATTTAAATCAGACAAAGGTGATGTTTCTGATCAGGTATTTACTGTAGGTAACCAATACATAGTTGCACATGTAACACAAATTAAGCCACAGGGAACTTTAGCCCTTGATCTGGTTAAAAAACAAATAGAGCCGGCAGTAAGGAACCAGGTAAAAGGTAAATTATTAACCGATAAATTTGCAGCAGCCATAAGTGGCTCATCATCTATTGAACAGATTGCTCAAAAGGTTGGTGCAAAAGTTGTTCCGGTACAAAATATTGTTTTTGCTAATCCTGTTATTCCGGGTTCATCGGCAGAGTATAAAGTTGTAGGTTCTGTTTTTGGCTCACCGATTAATAAAATTTCTAAACCGATTGCAGGTCAGCAAGGTGTTTATGTGTTTACGGTTAATAATTTTATAAGCCCGGCACCACTTACAAACGCAGTAAGAGAGAAAGAACAAATAGGCCAGGCAATGTTGCAGCGATCAGAAGGACAGTTATTTGAAGCCCTGAAAGATAAGGACAATGTAAAAGATTACAGAGCCAAGCTGTTATAGACATATTTTAAAGTAATTTTGTATCCGGGATAACGTTAGTAATACGTCATCCCGGATTTTTTATTTTGAAAACAATGGAAATACAGGAAAATTTTGTGAATAAGGTAGCACAAAGCGGCTTGGTTACACTTGACCCGGCCGAGTTTTATGCGCCCGGCGAACGTGTTATCTATGATATTAAGGACAATCTGTTCCAGGGATTAATGCTACGTGAGAAAGATTTCAGGGAGTTTGTAAAAGAACATGATTGGACACAATATGCAGGTAAAAATGTAGCTGTTACCTGCACAGCCGATGCTATTGTACCTGCATGGGCCTATTTGTTATTGGCTAACCGGATGGCACCTTATGTCAGCGAAGTGGTATTTGGTGATGCCGAGGTATTAGAAACCGTTTTGTATATAAAGGCCATAGCTAAATTAGATGTGGAGCAGTACCGCGATCAGCGTTTGGTAATAAAAGGCTGTGGAGATATTGATGTACCTGTTTCTGCATACGTTGAACTGGGAAAAAAACTCACTCCGGTTGTAAAGAGCCTGATGTTTGGCGAGCCATGCTCTACCGTGCCTATTTATAAAAAGAAGGATTGAGCCACCTAACCCTCCCTTACCGGAGAATAGACAGGGCTAATAAGTTATAAATGAAGAAGAGTCTTTTTACTATCATACTTATTACAAACTGCTTTACGGCCGTTTTTAGCCAGGAACTCAAGAGCATTCATGAACCGGTTTTTAAGGCTGGCGAACAGCTAAGCTACCGTTTAAAATATGGGATTTTTACGGGAGCCGAGGCAAATTTACGTATTGAGGATGGCGAGAAGATTAACGGGCACCCTACTTTTCATATTATTGCCGATGGCAAAACCGCAGGCACATTTGATGTTTTTTATAAAGTACGTAACCGCTATGAAACCTGGGTAGATCATAAAACGTTATTGCCCTACCTTTACCAGGAAAACAGGCGCGAAGGGAGCTGGAAACATACCGACAAGGTAAGTTTTGATCATGAAAATGGTAAAATAACTGCCGGCAAAGGTGGTTTTCAATTTAAAGGGCGGGTGTTTGATTTTGTATCCGCGTATTATTTTGCAAGAAATATAGATATTTCAAAGATCAAAGTAGGGGATAAGTTTGATTTGCCTTATTTTCTGGACGACGGTATTTATACCCTCAATATTACCTATATAGGCAAAGAAGCAGTGAGCTGTTCATTAGGTAAATTTAATTGTCTTAAATTTAACCCGACAATTATACCGGGCCGTATTTTTAAACAAAACAGCAAGCTATACTTGTGGATAACTGATGATAATAACCGTATACCTATAAAAGCCAATGTAGGCCTAATTGTAGGTAGCGTAACAATGGATCTGACAAATGCTAAAGGGCTTAAATACCCACTTAATCCGATAAATAAATAAAATAAATGATAGAAGTTGGCAGCGTTTTAGTACATGAAGATGTAGTAAAAGAAAATTTTGTATGTAATTTAAATAAATGCAAAGGCGCCTGTTGTTTAGAGGGCGATTCGGGCGCGCCGTTAAATACGGATGAACTGCATATACTGGACGAGATATATCCCAAAGTAAAGCCATACATGACTGCCAAAGGCATAGCAACCATAGAAAAAGTTGGAACTTATGTAACCGATTTTGAAGGCGACTACACCACTCCCTGCGTTGATGTTAACAAAGAATGCGCCTATGTAATATGGGAGGGCGGCATAACCAAATGCGCTATCGAAAAAGCTTATGAAGAAGGCGCCGTAAACTGGAAAAAACCTATCTCCTGTCACTTATATCCTATCCGGATAACAAAATACCCTGAGTTTGATGTGTTGAATTATGACCGTTGGAGCATTTGCAGCCCCGCATGCAGTTTTGGTGATGAGCTTAAAGTACACGTGCACGAATTTTTGAAGGCCCCGCTGATAAGAAAATATGGCGAAGAATGGTATAAAGAACTGGAAGATACAGTAGCGGGAATATAAGTCATTCTGATCTTTTTATTCAACTTTCCGTATAATATTTATCCTAACCAATTAGATAGTTTTTCAATTAAATTGGATATTATTGCAGCTTAAAAAATTACATAGTAAATATTAAATGAAGGTAGCTTTAATAACAGGCATTACAGGGCAGGATGGCGCATATCTTGCCGAGTTTTTATTAAAAAAGGGTTATGAGGTACATGGGGTTAAAAGAAGATCCTCATTATTTAATACAGATCGTATTGATCATCTTTACCATGACCCGCATGAGCCTAACGTTAAATTTAAACTGCATTATGGCGATTTAACAGACTCCACTAATTTAATACGGCTTGTACAAGAGATCCAACCGGATGAAATTTACAATTTAGGAGCCATGTCTCATGTTCAGGTAAGCTTTGAAACGCCTGAATATACCGCTAATGCCGATGGTATAGGCACATTACGTATATTGGAAGCGGTAAGGTTATTGGGCTTAACCAAAAAGACACGCGTTTATCAGGCATCAACATCTGAGTTATATGGTTTGGTGCAAGCTGTGCCACAAAGCGAAACAACACCTTTTTATCCACGCTCGCCATACGCCGTTGCTAAACTTTATGGTTATTGGATAATAGTTAACTATCGTGAAGCATATGGTATGTACGCCTGTAATGGTATATTGTTTAACCATGAGAGCCCTATACGGGGGGAAACTTTTGTAACGCGTAAAATTACCAGGGCGGCATCTAAAATTGCTTTAGGGCTGCAAAATTGCCTGTATGTAGGTAATTTATCCGCTCGGCGCGACTGGGGCCACGCCAAAGATTATATTGAAGCGATGTGGCTGATGCTGCAACAAGATACTGCAGAAGATTACGTTATTGCTACCGGTGTAACTACAACCGTAAGAGACTTTATAAAAATGGCATTTAACGAGTTGGGTATTGAAATTGAGTTTAGTGGCAAAGACGAGCATGAGCGCGGCGTAATTATAGATTATGATAAGCAAAAGGCTGAGGAATTATGTTTAAATACCGAAAACCTTAAACCAGGACAAACTGTAGTTAAGGTAGATTCAAAATATTTTAGGCCAACAGAAGTGGACCTGCTGATAGGCGACCCTACAAAAGCACAAACACAATTAGGATGGAAACCTAAATATGATTTGCAAGCGCTTGTTAAAGATATGATGGAGTCTGACCTGCACCTGGTGAAAAAAGATGATTATTTGAAAAAAGGTGGTTTTAAAACTCTTAATTATTTCGAATAGCGTATACAATTACTAAAACTACCGCATGAAAAAAATATTAAGCAGTTTAATACTGCTTTTACTATTTGCTAAAGTTGCTACAGCACAGGCTCAGTATATGCCTTATTCTTACCAGTTTTACCAAAAATTTAACGACGAGCTTTATTCAACAAAAACCCGGATACATACCTCGTTAAAATCATATATTATTGATAGCACGTTGCAAAGCCGGTATGATTCATTAATGAATTATGGTACTGACACGATTGGGCACCATAGCTGGGTGTACCGTAAAATATTTAATGAGCATTTGATTGATGTAAAAACTAAAGAGTACACTTTTTTTGCTGATTATTTACCCGATTTAACAATTGGAAGAGATTTTTCAGGAAAAAAAACTACATGGTTAAATACAAGAGGCTACCAATTAAGTGGTACAATAGGGAAAAATTTTTATTTCTACTCGAGCGGGTTTGAGAACCAGGCTGTTTTCCCCGAATATTTGGATACTTATATTAACCAGGTTGGGATGGTGCCTGGTCAGGCTTATGATCGTAGTTACGGTAAACCCACGAAGGACTGGTCGGATGTATCGGCCATAGTATCTTATACCCCGGTAAAATATTTAAATATCACAGCAGGACATGACAAAACGTTTATTGGTGATGGCTATCGTTCAGTGCTATTATCAGATTATGCATCAGCTTATCCGTTTTTAAAGCTTACAGCCAATATTGGTAATGTAAAGTATATGGTAATGTGGGCTTATATGACAGATCCGGCCTCCAAACAACTTTCTTATACTAATGGCTACAAGAAAAAATGGGGAGTGTTTCATTATTTAGATTGGAACGTAAATAACCGGTTATCGATAGGATTTTTTGATGCCATAATTTGGGCCGATGTTGATAGTTTAGGTAACAAAAGAGGATTTGATTTTAACTATGCTAACCCGGTAATATTTTTAAGGCCCGTAGAAGCATCCATTGGATCGCCGGACAATGCCATGATTGGGTTTAACGGTAAATATAAATTAACAGATGGTATTACCGCGTATGGGCAGTTTTACTTAGATGAATTTAGGGCACAGGATTTTTTCTCTGGTAAAGGCAGTATAAAAAACAAATATGCCTGGCAAATAGGTTTAAAAGGCGCCAATTTATTTAATATAAGGGCATTAAATTATTTGGCTGAATATAACGGAGCATTGCCGTATACCTATTCTGAAACGGAATCAATAAAAAATTATAGTGAAGAGGGCGAACCACTTGCTCATCCGTACGGGGCCAATTTTAAGGAACTGGTAAGTTTATTAAACTACACTTATAAACGGTTTGATTTTAGTGGAGAGATTAATTATAGTCTTTATGGTTTGGATGAGAACGGGCTAAATTACGGTAAGGATATATTTAAAGTTTATACTGACCCCGTACATTTGTACGGTAATTATATAGGCCAGGGCTTAACCACTCA
Source organism: Mucilaginibacter sp. (assembly GCF_028287845.1). Lineage (GTDB taxonomy): Bacteria > Bacteroidota > Bacteroidia > Sphingobacteriales > Sphingobacteriaceae > Mucilaginibacter. The sequence goes on along the minus strand of NZ_JAQBOW010000084.1, from coordinate 32,915 downwards.
CATGACCTATTTTGAAGGGAAAGTAGCTTACATGCTTAACCCTAAATATAATTTAAGAATTGAGATAGGTGGGATATACAGGTTGGAAAAAAATGTCGACTATACAGATAAAACAACCATGATAACAGTTGGCCTGCGCAGCTCGTTCCGCACCATGTATACAGATCTGGCCAGTTACTTAAAGCATTAAGGGTAGAGATTAAAGATTAAGCAGGTTGTCAATTTACAGATGATAGACCTAATCTTTAATCTTTAATTAACTAACCTTTCCTGCCAGGCCTAATCTTTAATCTTTATGAAGCAATTGTATGAGTATTGCGTTTTACAACTATGTTTTTCACCTGGGTAACAATGCTTTTCGCATCATAACCACATTCGGCCCAAAGCTCAGGCTGTTCTCCATGTTCAACAATACGATCTGGTATGCCTAAACGTATTACCTGGGCCTTATAGTTATTATCGGCCATAAATTCAAGAATAGCACTGCCCATTCCGCCTTCTATACAACCGTCTTCAACCGTAATTACTTTGTTGAATTTTTTAAATACCTCATGTAACAAAGCTTCATCCAAAGGTTTTACAAACCGAATATCATAATGTGCAGGATAATAGCCCTCGGTATTTAACTCGGCAATAGCATTTACCGCTTCATTGCCAATATGGCCAATTGTTAATATAGCTGCATCTTCACCATCGCATATTTTACGGCCCTTACCCACAGGTATAGCTTTAAAAGGACGCTGCCAGTCAACCATAACACCATTGCCACGCGGGTAACGTATAACAAAGGGTCCCATATCATCCTGCTGTGCGGTAAACATCAGGTTACGCAGCTCTTCCTCGTTCATAGGTGCCGATACCGTCATATTGGGTATGCAGCGCATAAAAGCCAGATCGTAAGCGCCATGGTGCGTTGGTCCGTCGGCCCCGGCAATACCGGCACGGTCAAGGCAAAACACCACGTTTAATTTTTGTATGGCCACATCATGTATCACCTGGTCATACGCCCGTTGCATAAAGCTTGAATAGATGTTGCAAAAAGGTATCAATCCTTGTGTAGATAAGCCTGCCGAAAATGTAACGGCATGCTGCTCGGCAATACCCACATCAAAAGCCCGGTTAGGCATGGCCTTCATCATCAGGTTAAGTGAGCAGCCCGACGGCATGGCAGGCGTAATACCCATTATTTTAGGGTTCTTTTCTGCCAGTTCAATAATACTATGGCCAAACACATCCTGATATTTTGGAGGCTGTGGTTTTTCGTGTTTAGTCTTTTTAATCTCGCCGGTTATCTTATCAAATAAACCCGGTGCGTGCCATTTGGTCTGGTCCTTTTCGGCCAAAGCGTAGCCTTTGCCTTTAGTAGTGATGCAATGTAAAATTTTAGGCCCGGGTATATCACGCAGATCGCGCAGTACTTTAACCATGTTTTTTACATCGTGCCCGTCTATCGGGCCAAAATATCTAAATTTAAGCGCCTCGAAGAAGTTGCTGCGTTTAAGTAAAGTGCCTTTAATACTTTTCTCTATCTTTTGCGCCATGTTATAAGCGTCTGGGCCTATTGACGATATTTTAGCCAGTACGTTGGCAATATCATCCCTGAAACGGTTATATGGCTTAGAAGTAGTAATAGAAGTTAAGTAATCCTTTAACGCGCCCACGTTAGGATCAATAGACATGTTATTGTCGTTAAGGATAACCAGCAGGTTAGAATTTTCTATACCGGCATGGTTCAAAGCCTCAAAAGCTATACCGGCGGTCATGGCGCCATCGCCAATAACGGCTACGTGCTGCCTGTCGGTTTCGCCTTTATATTGCGACGCTACCGCCATGCCTAATGCTACCGATATAGAGGTAGAAGAGTGCCCAACGCCAAAAGTATCATACTCGCTCTCTGAGCGTTTTGGAAAACCACTGATGCCGCCATATACCCGATTGGTATGGAAGGCCTCACGGCGGCCGGTAAGTATTTTATGGCCGTATGCCTGGTGTCCTACATCCCAAACTAATTGGTCATAAGGCGTATTTAATATGTATTGTAAGGCAACAGTTAGCTCAACCACACCCAAACTTGCAGCAAAATGCCCCCCATTTACCGATACTACATCAATAATGTATTGACGTAGCTCCTGGCAAACCTGCTCCAGTTGATCTTCACTAAGTTTCTTTAAATCAGATGGATAGTTTATCTTTTCTAATAAGTCACCGGCCTTTATCTGCATTGATATAATAAGAATATTTTAACCTACAAATTAAGCAAGTTTAATTGGTAAATAAGGACAAATAATAGCTATTATTTGTTTGATATTGCATTTTTTTATTTGTTTAAAATCAATAAGCTGTATTTTTACAGGCAAATATGGAAGAAGAAGGCTTTGAAATAAAACTCCCCCAATTTGAAGGACCGTTTGACTTATTGCTTTTTTTTATTGAAAGGGATGAGCTGGAGATACACGATATACCCATTGCCCGTATTACCGACGATTTTTTAAATTATATACATCAAATGGTGAGCCTTAATATTGAGCTTGCCAGCGAGTTTATTTTTGTTGCAGCTACGCTGATGCGCATTAAAGCCAAAATGCTGCTGCCCCGCCACGAAGCCGAAAACGGCGAAAACGAAGTAGATACCAAAGAAGAACTAATACGTAAGCTTATTGAATATAAAAAATTTAAAGAGTTATGCGAAGAGGTGCGCCCGTTTGAGGAGGAGCGCCTTAAACAGGAACGACGTGGTAATATTAAATACGACCTTGAACAGGCCGAACGCGTTGCCACCCCCGGCGAAGAATTATCAGACGTTAGTTTGTATAAGCTGATGATGGTATATGGCCGCCTGATACGCAATTATAATAATCGTAGTGAAGAAGTTACCCATACCGTAACGCAATATCCTTACACCATCGAAAAACAGAAAAAAGCTATTGACGACCTGCTGCGCATTAATAAAATGATGGACTTTAAAGCCATCGCCAAAGAATCAGAAAACCGGGTGCATTTTGTATACAACTTCCTTGCCGTGCTGGAGATGCTGCAGCAGGAGCTGATTGATATACAGATAGGCTTAGGGTATAATAATTTTTGGATATCGGCGAAGGGGGAGTGATTCGATATCATCGGATTTGCAATAATTGACAAGCCCAATAAAAACAGTTATATTTGAATTATGACAACACTAACTATACATCCCGCAACTGACGAGCAGGAAACTGCTATTCGTATTTTTGGATGCACTGCATGTTGACTATAAAGCAGCTGAGGAAACAGATGATACAACCTATTTATTGTCATCTCCTGCAAATGCCGAACATTTGAAAAGATCAATAGAACAAGAGAAAAAAGGTGAAGTAACCAAACTTGATCTGGATGATATATGGAAACCATAAACTTTACTGCCGAAGCGTTAGAAAACCTTGTGTATTGGAAGAAAAGTGGTAATGTTATCATTCTGAAACGTATCCGGCAATTATTGCAAGCTATACAAACTGATCCTTTCAATGTATAGGTAAGCCGGAAGTACTCAAACATAATCTTTCTGGTATGTGGTCAAGGTGCATTAATCAGGAAACATCGCATTGTTTATAAGGTTGAAGAAAGCATTATTACTGTTTATTCTCTGCGATTTCATTATACAAAATAGCAATCTGGTATCGGAAGGTTCAATTCGAGGATCTCCCCAATGTTAGTAACTCCAAATTACTCACATAACCAACTAATCTATAATCAACTAATTACTAATCAATCAATCTTTCTTAACTTAGCAGCGATTTTATTTATTACATGAAAAGAGACAAACTTATATTTAAGCTGTTAGATGAAGAACAACAGCGTCAGGAAGAGGGACTGGAGCTAATTGCGTCAGAAAACTTTGTAAGCAAGCAGGTTATGGAAGCTGCCGGATCTGTAGCAACCAACAAATATGCTGAGGGCCTGCCAGGAAAACGTTATTATGGTGGCTGCCAGATAGTTGATGAAATTGAAACCATCGCTATCGAGCGTGCAAAACAATTGTTTAATGCCGGATGGGTAAATGTGCAGCCACACTCTGGCGCGCAGGCCAATGCAGCGGTTATGCTGGCCTGTTTACAGCCCGGCGATAAAATATTAGGATTTGATCTTTCGCACGGCGGCCACTTAACACATGGTTCGGCGGTAAATTTTTCGGGTAAATTGTACGAGCCGCATTTTTATGGGGTTAGAAAAGATACCGGCTATGTTGATTACGATCAGCTAAAAAAAGTGGCCCTTGCCGAAAAACCAAAAATGATTATCTGCGGTGCTTCGGCTTATTCGCGCGATTGGGATTATGAATTCATCCGTAAAGTGGCCGACGAGGTTGGCGCATTGGTATTGGCTGATATATCACACCCGGCGGGCTTAATAGCAAGGGGTTTATTAAAAGATCCGCTGCCGCATTGCCATATAGTTACTACTACTACCCACAAAACTTTGCGTGGCCCGCGTGGTGGAATGATTATGATGGGTAAGGATTTTGAAAACCCATGGGGACTTAAAACGCCTAAAGGCGAGATCAGGATGATGTCTAACCTGTTAGATATGGCCGTTTTCCCGGGTACACAAGGCGGCCCGTTAGAGCATATAATAGCAGCAAAAGCAATAGCATTTGGCGAGGCTTTGTCTGATAGTTATATGAAATATATACTGCAGGTAAAAAAGAACGGCGCTGCTATTGCCAAAGCGTTTACAGACCGGGGTTATGAGATCGTATCGGGTGGTACAGATAACCATTTGGTGCTGATAGATCTTAGAAATAAAAATGTAACCGGCAAAGCTGCCGAGAATGCTTTGGTTAAGGCGGATATCACCATTAATAAAAACATGGTGCCGTATGATGATAAATCACCATTTATTACTTCGGGCATCCGTATAGGTACCGCCGCTGTAACCACACGGGGCATGAAGGAAAAACAAATGGATGCCATTGTTGAATTAATTGACGAGGTTATCAAAGATCCTGAAAATGAACATTCTTTAGACAAAGTACGTAAAAAGGTGCATAAACTAACGGAGAAATTTCCGTTGTATAATGACAAGGGCACCGTCAATAGTGATTAAAAAACAAGACTCCTCATCTGATATTGAAACTAAGCGCTTAAACGCGCTTAGTTCATACAATGTACTGGATACATTGCCAGAGAAGGAGTATGATGCCATAACCCGCCTGGCTTCCTATATATGCCAGGTACCGATTGCGCTTATTTCGTTAATTGATAACGACAGGCAATGGTTCAAATCAAAAATTGGTTTGGATATCAACCAAACTTCGCGTGCTGACGCTTTTTGCAACTATACCATTCTTAATGATGAGATATTAGAGATCAACAATGCAGCCGAAGACAACGCTTTTAAATATAACCCTTTTGTTAAGGGCGATACCCGTATCAGGTTTTATGCAGGCGCGCCGCTTATTGATCCCGATGGGCACCGTTTAGGCTCTTTATGTGTTATTGACGTGGTTCCGCGTAAGCTAACTGAGGAGCAGCGTGATGCCTTGCGTACACTGGCAGACGAAGTGATGTCGCATTTTTTATTGCGTAAACAAAAAAGCGAACTGGAAGAATCATTAAACGCCCATAAAGAATTTTTTAATTTATTTGACACTTCGCCTCAGATACATTTCATTGCTAATAAAGATTCTAATATTGAATTGATCAATAATTCGGTTAGTAAAATTTTGGGCTATGATCCTAAGCAGGCCATTGGGCACTCTTTATGGGATTTTGTTGTTGGTAATAACCGCGAGCAATTTGTACCCCTTATTGAAAAAGCTATAGCAACCGGGCAATCATTTGAATTAGAAACTCAAACGATTAGCCGCGATGGGGATGTGAAATGGATTGGTTGGTGTGGCATTTACAAAAGCGAAAAGTGGTATGCCAGCGGACGCGATATTACTTATCAAAAGCAAATTTTAGTAGAATTGGAACAGCTATCGCTGGTTGCCAGTAAAATTGTAAACGGGGTAGTGATAAGTGATGCTAATGATGAAGTTATTTGGACTAATGCCGCGTTTGATCAAATAACCGGATATGCCCATGAGGATGTTAAGGGTAAATACCTGGGCCACGTGTTAAAAGGTAAAGCCCAATCGCCACACCATCTTGCAAAACTGGAAGAATCAATACGTAAAAAAGAATCATACCAGGTAGACCTGCTCATAACCAAAAAAGGTGGCGGAGAAATATGGATATCTGTAATGAATTCTGTGCTGTATGATAATGAAGGAAAAGTTTATAAATATATACGTGTAATAAGTGATATTACCGATAGAAAAAATACGGAGAAAGATCTGGAAATACTATCATTTGCCGCACGTAAATCTCCAAGCGGCATGCTTAGCCGTGATGCCAATGGAGTGGTAATATGGATGAACGAGGCCATGGAGCGCATAACAGGCTATACATTGGCCGAGATGAAAGGTAAAAAGTTTGGTACCCTATTAACGGGCGAGGATACCGACATGGAGGTATTTAATAACGCGGTTAAGGCCGTTCAGGAAGAACGACCATATGATGTCGAAATATTAATTTACAGAAAAGACAGAACGCCGGTATGGGTAGCTATGTCAAACAGCCCGTTGTTTGATGATGCCGGTGCTGTAGAGCGGCAGGTAACCACCATGGTTGACGTTACCGAACGTAAAAAGGCCGAAGCCGAGTTAAAGTTGCTTTCATTAGTGGCAAGTAATACAACAAGTGGCGTTGTTATAAATAATGGAGATGGTGAAATTGAATGGATAAACCATGCTTTTGAAGATATAACGGGTTATACGTTGGCCGGTATTAAAGGCAAGCACCTGGGAGATATATTGCAAGGCGAACTTACAGACCCTTTTATTGTACAAAAGGCCCGTGAGTTTTCAGAAAAGAAACAATCATTCGAGGTTGACCTGCTGGCCTATCGTAAAGACGGGCAACCTATATGGCTCACCGTTATTAATTCGGTCATTCTAAATAAAGAAGGAGCTGTTGATAAATATATTGAAGTAGTTATTGATATAAGTTCTAAAAAGAAAATTGAACTGGAACTTATGCAGGCGAAAGAGGAAGCATTGCAGCTTAATAAGGCTAAAGATGTGTTCATATCTGTACTAAGTCATGAAATACGCACGCCGCTTAACGCGGTTATTGGTATGTCGCATTTACTTTTAGAAGAAAATCTGCAGGAATCACAAAAAGAAAATTTAAATGTGCTTAAATTTTCTGCTGATAATTTGTTAGGGCTGATTAACGATGTACTGGATTTTACAAAAATTGAAACCGGAAACATTGAACTTGAAAAAGCAAAGTTTGATTTGCGCGAAACCGTTCAAAGTATTACAGGTTCGATGCAATATAAAACTAAAGAGAAAAATATTTATCTTGATGCCCGGATTGATCCGGCCGTACCTGCACTAGTTATCGGCGACAGTGCCCGGTTATCGCAAATATTATTAAACTTGGTAAGTAATGCGGTTAAATTTACTGATAAGGGCGACATAACTGTTGAGCTTAAGGTAATAGATGATAATGATAAAAATGTACGTATACGTTTTTCTGTTACAGATACCGGTATTGGTATAGCAAATGATAAATTAAGTACGATATTTGAATCGTTTAAACAGGCCGAGGCCGATACTTCGCGTAAATATGGTGGTACTGGTTTAGGATTGGCAATTAGCAAGAGCCTGATAGAGTTGCATGACTCCCGAATAAACGTCGATAGCGAACCCGGAAAAGGCTCGACATTCTGGTTTACAATAACATTTAACAAGGCAAACAGTAGTAATAATATTAATAATTATAAAGTGGAAACAGGATTAAGTATACATGTGCTTGTGGTGGATGATAACCAGATTAATAGATTATTAATAAATAAGATATTGACCAAATGGGGTGCTACTGTTGATTTTGCTGAAAACGGCCTTGAAGCCGTTAACAAAGTTGAAAACAATAAATTCGATGTTGTATTAATGGACATCCACATGCCCGAAATGGGAGGTTTAGAAGCAACGCAAATCATCCGCAGTAAAGACGAACCTTACTTTAAACAAGTACCTATAATAGCATTAACCGCATCCATGTTAAATAGTCAGATTGATGAGATAGGTGGTGCCGGCATGAACGATTATATCTTAAAACCTTTCGAGCCTAAAATGTTGCTCGAGAAATTAAGCAGGTATCAGAAGCAATAGCTAACGATTAGTTAATTGAAGAATAAAGATTAGTGAATAGCCAATTTTATAAAAAGTTGATCGGCCTAATCTTTAATAACTAATCTTCATTCTTTATAGCTACTCCGCATATGCTATAGTAGCAATACTTAATTTCAGTCCCGGTATTTTCAGGAGGGGGATAGCGCAGGCTTCTAAAGTTGAGCCGGTGGTTACTATATCATCTACCAGTAGTACATGCTTGTCTCTTAATCTTTCTATATCCTTTACCACAAAAACTTCCTGCATATTTTCAAATCTTGCAAAGCGCGAGCGATGGGTTTGTGTTTGGGTGGCTTTTACACGTACCAGATTGGCGTCCTCAACCATCGTGTTTAATTTACTGGCCAGGCCATTGGCAAAGCAGGCGCTTTGGTTGTAGCCTCTTTCTTTGAGCCTGCTTTTATGCAAGGGTACAGGTATAATATAATCAACAGTAGTAAACTTTTTGTTTTTGCTAAGCTGGCCGCCGGCAATGTTACCTAACAAATTGCCAATTTGATGCATTCCCTTATATTTAAAATGATGCATTAAGTTTTGCACCTTACCGCCTTTGGTAAAATAATATAATGCGTAAGCGGCTTCTAAATTTATTTTGCCCCAAAATTGTTGGGCAACAATATTATCAGGCTGTAAATGAAAATTGGTAAAAGGTAAATTGTAAAGGCAATCTGTACAAATTATTTTTTCATTCGCCATCAGATCTGTGCCGCAGGCGGGGCAAAGTTGGGGGAATAGTAAGGAAATAAAATTGGCCAGGTATCCACTCTGCAGTTTCATGGTATTAATATAGCAGGATTTCTTTTGAAAAAGAAACCCGCTGTTAATTTTCTTCTTCAAAAAGTTTAATGTGTGCTATCAGGTTATTTTAATTCCCCGGCGGACATGCACAAATCCCAATATTGCGGAAAGAAAGCCTCGGTTGCGGTAGCAGAAAAAGTACAGCTTGAGATTAATTGCCACCACGCCCCTGATCGCAGATCGTACCGCTTTTGAGACTGGATGGAATATCCCGACCCAACCTGGTCTACCCTAATCCCACCTTTTTAAAAGTTGTCATTTTTTTTAAAAGTTGTCAATTTTTTTAAAAAATATCGTCTAATTACTGCCCCTCTTTGATAGCCAGCTGCCCGCAAGCGGCATCAATATCTTTACCGCGGCTGCGGCGCAGGTGAGTATTTACGCCATTTTTGCGCAGATGGTCGGCAAAGGCTTCTACTTTATCCTCGCCGGCGTTGATAAACGCGGCAAATGATATGGGGTTATATTCGATAATATTTACTTTGCATGGTAAATGCTTGCAAAACTGGGCCAGCTCGGCGGCATCCTGTATAGTATCATTAAAACCATCAAAAATAATATACTCGTAAGTTACCGGGTTTTTGGTTTTGGCGTAGTAATATTTTAACGCTTCGGCCAAAGCTTTTAATGTGTTTTGCTCATTGATGGGCATAATGGTATTACGCTTCTCATCATTAGCGGCATGCAGCGATAGGGCAAGGTTAAATTTCACACCGTCATCACCCAGCTTTTTTATCATTTTGGCTATGCCGGCAGTTGATACGGTGATGCGTTTAGCAGCCATATTCAAGCCATCTTCAGATGTTATTTTTTCAATCGAATCTAAAACGTTCTTATAATTCAGCAATGGTTCGCCCATACCCATGTAAACTATATTACTTAATGGTATGCCATAATTTTCGCGGGCCTGTTTATCAATAAGCACCACCTGGTCATAAATTTCATCAGGATTTAAGTTGCGTTTACGCTCCATATATCCCGTAGCACAAAATTTACAAGTGAGGCTGCACCCCACTTGCGAGGACACACAGGCGGTCATTCTGCCCGGGGTCGGAATTAAAACGCCTTCAATTAGGTGCTTATCGTGTAAAATGAAAGAATTTTTTATAGTTTTATCCGCACTAAACTGTGAGTTGCTAATTTGTACATTATTAATTGCAAAATTTTCATCCAGTTTAGTACGTAGTTCTTTTGAAATATTGCTCATCTCGTCAAACGAAAAGCATGATTTTTTCCATAGCCATTCATAAACCTGTTTAGCACGGAAGCTTTTTTCGTTCATCCGGATAAAATGTTTCTGAAGGCTTTCCAGGTTCAGGCTACGGATATCAATTTTTTCTTTTTCAGCAATCACATTGCAAAAGTACGAAATTTAAAAATCTATCTTTTTTTTAAAATTCAATAGATTAAAAACAATAATTTACAGTTAATTGTATTAATCTATTGAATTAACAAACGAGGGGTAAACCCGCTAAGTTATATTTAATGAAAATTTTTAAAGCTGATTACGTTTTTCCTGTTTGTGCCGATCCGATTAAGAATGGAATTATTACTGTTGATGATAGTGGTAAAATTATTTCTGTAACAGACCAAATACCTCTTGCTGCAGAAAATGTACCTGTAGAGCAATTAAGTGGAATTATTTGTCCCGGATTTGTTAACACTCACTGCCATGTTGAGTTATCACACCTGCAGGGTAAAATTTCGCCGAATAATGGTTTGGTAAATTTTATTAAAGATATTCAGCAATACCGGAACACTGATAGCAAAGAAATAGAGGCCGCTGCCGCTAAGGCTGATAATGATATGTACGTGAATGGCATTGTTGCCGTTGGCGATATATCCAACAGCAACGCTACCGTGGCTATTAAAGCCGGGAGTAAATTATACTACCATACTTTTGTTGAAACCTTTGGCTTTTTACCCAATAAAGCCGAAGAGATTTTTAATAACGGATTGGCGCTGTTAAAAGAATTTAAGCCGCAATCATGCTCTATTACGCCGCACGCGCCTTATTCGGTATCAAAAGAATTATTTAAACTGATAAAAAAATATTGCGATACCCATGCTAAAAACCCCATCAGCATGCATAACCAGGAATGCGAGGACGAGAATAAATTTTACCGGTACAAGCTGGGTGGTTTTAATGACCTGTACCAACATTTTGGTATTGATATAAGTTATTTTAAGCCACAGGCGCGCAATTCGTTACAATCGGTAGTACCCTTGCTAAGTGGCAGGCAGGATGTTTTATTGGTGCATAATACCTGCACCAATTTAAAAGATATTTACTTTATAAAACGGTTCGACCATAAAATACACTGGTGCTTTTGCCCCAATGCAAATTTATATATTGAAGGTAGATTGCCTAAGGTTGATTTGTTTTTAGACCAGGGTTTTAACATAACCCTGGGTACAGATAGTTTGGCATCAAATAGTAAGCTTTGTATTTTAAGTGAAATGTTTGCGCTGCAGCAAAAATTCCCGACATTAAGTATGGAAAAAATGCTACAATGGGCCACTATAAATGGCGCAAACTACCTGGGTATTGGTAAAGAAAAAGGAACTATAGAAGCCGGAAAAACTCCCGGATTAAACCTCATTACGGGGCTTGACGATTTAAACATTACAGCTGATACAAAAGTTAAGCGATTAATTTAACCCGGCTTTCACGTTTGGATAATATTATTTTGACTTTTTAATTTTTACTTTTGCCTTAGCATGAAGCATTTCGATATTACAGTTAAAGGTAAAGTACAAGGCGTTTTTTATCGCGCATCAACCAAAGCCGTTGCCGATCAACTGGGTGTAAGGGGAACTATAAAAAATGAAGCCAATGGTGATGTAGTTATAGAAGCCGAAGGTGAACCCGCTATGATAGAAATGTTTTTAGAGTGGTGCCGTGAGGGCCCTCAAGGCGCCGAAGTTACCACAGTTGAAAGTAATGAGGGCGAATTAAAAAACTATCGTAATTTTGAAGTATTGAAAAGGGGATTATTTAAATAATCCCCGTCACTTAATTGCCTAACTATTGTCAACAGCTAAAAAATTTGCCGGGCAAACTGCTATATATGGCTTAAGTACTATCATCTCCCGGATGATTTATTTTGTCTTAACGCCTATTTATACCCGTGCACTGCCGGTTGGCGGCAATGGCATTTTTACAGCAATGTATGGCAATGCCTCTATTGTTAACGCAATTTTAGCGTTTGGCATGGAAACTACATATTTCAGGTATCTGCAAAAACGCGCCGATAATAAGCAACAGGTTTATAACAACGCGTTTGGGGTGGTTATAGCTGTTTCGCTGGTTTTTTTATTGTTTTGCCTGCTTTTTCTAGACGACATTATAAACTATATGCAGGCAGGTGTAGTTAAAGATCATGCCGACTACTCCTTTTATGTAAAATGCTTTTTGGTAATATTGATTGCTGATGCTTTTTGTGTTATCCCATTTGCCAAGATACGGGCCGATGGCAGGCCGATGAAGTACGCGTTTGTAAAATGCACCAATATATTATTTGTGGTGCTATTTAATTTGTTCTTTTTGTTTGGTATACCGTTTATAATCGGGCACCATTTAATTGGTGCGCAGTGGATGTCTGGCTGGTACAGGCCACATTGGGTTGGTTATGTTTTTTTGGCCAATGCTGCCGCTAGTGTGTTTACCATATTTTTATTGTTGCCAGAGATATTTAAGCTAAAACTGAAATTTGATAGCGCTATGTACAAAGAAATGTTTTTGTACAGCTGGCCAATACTCATCGCTAATATTTCATATCTCATTAATGAATCGTTAGACAAGGTGATGCTAAAACATATGCTGCCCGAAGCAACCAGCGACAAGTACGTTGGTATTTATGGTGTCTGCGCTAAAATTGCCATATTCCTGAGCATTTTTGTACAGGCATTTCGTCTGGGTGCCGAGCCGTTCTTTTTCAGCCATGCAAAAAATAAAAACTCCGGCGATACATACGCCCGGATAATGAATTATTTTGTGATAACTGTGGCCCTAATAACCGTAGCCGTTGTGGCAAATGTGGATATATTGGCGGTTGTTATTGTTGGCAAACAAACCAAAATTGTTAACCATCATTTGGTCGCTAATGAATATTGGAGCGGCCTTGGGGTTGTGCCCTTGCTGTTGTTTGGATATTTAAGCCTGGGTATTTACATGAATTTGTCGGTTTGGTATAAATTATCAGACCAAACAAAATATGGTTTATACATATCGGGCATAGGGGCGGTATTGACCATTGTTTTAAACTGGATATTCATCCCTAAATATAATTACATGGCTTCTGCATGGATATCATTTATAGCTTATGCTACTATGATGATACTTTCATACGTTTGGGGGCAACGCAATTATCCTATCCCTTACAACTTAAAAAAGAACCTTGTTTATATAATCATCGCAGCGGTATTTGTTTATCTGTCATTTTATGTATTTGGTCATAATATATTTATAGGCAATGCGTTGCTAATGTTATTTGTTGTCGGCACATATTTTGCCGAACAAAAAGAACTAAAGGCTGTCTTTATTAAAAGGTAGGAACAAAGAAATGAATAGGTTAAATAAGAACGCAAGAAAAATTAAAAGTCGGCAAATCGTATCTGCGTTGCTTCTTGCGTCTTGTTTCTTAGTGCTTGATCCTGCGTATGCACAGACCCCTAAAGCGCCGCGTAAAGAGGTGGGTGTGGATAGCGTGTCGCTAAAAAAACTGTTTTATAGTGCATTGTTAGAAAAAACCGCCGAAAGAAATAGCCAGGCTATAGAAATGTTTAATCAGGTATTGGCCATTGATGCATCAAACGATGCCTCCATGTATGAACTGGCAAACATAAAAAAGCAACAAAATAAATTTGAAGAGGCACAGCCGCTGCTTGAAAAGGCAGTAACCATTAATCCCAACAATGAATGGTATTGGTCATCATTGGCTGATGTTTATGAAAAAAGCAATGATATTACTAAGCTTGAAAATGTATTTAATCAATTAATAAGAATTAACCCGGATAAGATTGAATATTACTATGATAAAGCCAACACATATGCTTTAGAAAGAAAGTATGATGAGGCGTTAAAGGTTTACGATCAGATAGAGCAAATAACCGGCCCAAGCGAGGAGCTAATTATAAACAAGCAAAAAATTTATCTGAAACAAGGGAAGGTTGACAAGGCGGCCGAAGGACTTGAGCAAATGATAGCGGCCAATCCAAACCAAGTAAAGTATTATTTACTGCTATCAGAAATTTATACGTCAAACAACGCCAATGATAAGGCTTTTAAGATTTTGGATAAGGCAAAAAGCATAGACCCCAATAATCCGCTTATTCATCTGGCATTGGCTGATAGTTATCGAGAGAAAAAAAATATTGATGCCAGTTTTAAAGAGCTGCAGCTGGCCTTTGCCCTGCCTGATCTGAGTATTGACCAGGAAATAAGAATTGTAATGGGCTATTTGCCAAAGTTCCCTGATGTGAGCGCTAAAGCCAGCGCACTTGAATTAAGCCGGATAATTATAACCGCGCACCCAAATGATGCTAAAGCCTACGCATTGTATGGCGATATGCTGTTGCAAAATGAAAAATATACTGAAGCCAAAACTAATTACAAACGATCTGTTGAGCTAAACGGCCAGATATATGAAGTGCGCGAACAACTGGTTCGGCTTGAGCTAAGTAATGGCGAAATTGATAATGTTATAAAAGATGGCGAAACCGCGCTGTCCTTTTTCCCCAATCAGGGTTGGATGAATTATTTTGTAGGATTGGCCTGGCTGCAAAAAAAGGAATATAAAAAAGCAGCAGGATACTTTAAAAATGTTGCAGCGGTAGAGTTTCAGGATAAAGAATTGCTTTCATTAAACTACTCGGCATTGGGCGATTATTACCACGAAACGCAAAGCATTAAAAGCTCTGATGATGCCTACGATAAATCGATAAGTTATAATGCCGATAATAAATATACGTTAAATAATTATGCTTATTATTTATCAATGAGGGGTGAGCAGTTAGATAAGGCCGCCCAAATGGCTAAACATGCCAATGAGCTTGAGCTTAATAATGCCGCATTTGAAGATACTTATGCGTGGATATTGTTTAAACAAAAAAATTATAAAGAAGCCAAAGTGTGGATGGAAAAAGCTCTTGCGCATGGTAAGAGTAAAAGCGCTGTACAAACAGAACATTATGGCGATATATTGTTTTATTTAGGAGATGCCGTGGCCGCGGTACAATATTGGAAAAAAGCCAAAGAGTACGGGGCACATTCGCCGGTTTTAGATCGTAAAATAGATGAAAAGAAATATATTGAATAATTTATTGCTGGTATACTGCATATTGACAATAATAAGTTGTAAAGCGCATAAGCAATTAGTTCCCACACCACGGATAACTCATACTATAACTACGCCAACTACAACGCCCGATGAAACTTTGCTAAGAAACCAATTGGCGGCAATAAAAGGAAGGCAGATTGTTTTTAATACGTTTTCTGGCCGGGCAAATACCAAACTTAATATTAATGGCGATAGTAATGATGTTACCTTAAACATACGTATTAGCCGCGACAAGGAAATTTGGGTTTCTATTACGGCTTTATTGGGTATAGAGGTTGCACGCGCGGTAATTACGCCCGATAGTATAAAAATTGTAAATAAGCTCCAGGGTTTATATACTATAAAATCTTTTAGCTATATCTATGAATATGCCAGTAAACAGGTTAATTATAAAACGCTTGAATCATTACTGGTAGGTAATGCCATGCCCGAGTTACTAAATGAAAACACCAGCCTGCAAACCGATAATGGCAACATTACGCTATCAGGTAATTTGCAGGACCTTATTTATAAATTAATGTTGGGCCCGGATATGAAGGTTTCTCAATTTAATTTAGCTAATCAAAGCGCCGGGCAATCTTTGCAGGTAAATAATACTAATTTTATCCAGGCTGCTAATCGTATAATACCTTCGCAAATAGATATTTCATCAATTATAAAAGACAAAAAAATACTGGCTAATTTGCATTATACTAAGGTAGATTTTGACCAGCAATTAGAATTTCCATTCAATATTCCCGAAAGATATGCTCCGGCCAATTAAAATTAATATTTTTGACTGGATGAAATTTTTAAAAGTACTATTTTTCTTAATCTGTATTTTTGCAGCGATAGGTGTACATGCACAAAGCAGTGCCGATTTAAAAAAACAACGTGATAAAATAACTGATCAGTTAGATCAGTTAAATCGCGAGTTGCAGGAAACGCAGAGCAATAAAAAGGCAACATTAAAACAGGTAAATCTGTTAAAAGCCAAAATAAACCTACAGGAAGAAAAAATAGTTGTAATAAATTCAGAGGTGCGGAACCTGGATAATCAGATATCAGAAAATACCAATACCGTCCATAGCTTACAAAGCCAGTTAGACCAATTAAAAAAAGAATATGCGGCAATGGTGCTTTTTGCTTATCGTAATCAGAGCGCTTATAACAAGCTGATGTTTATTTTTGCTGCAAAGGATTTTAATCAGGCTTATAAACGTTTAAAATATTTACAGCAATTTGCTACCTACCGTGAACGCCAGGCTACACATATAGAGGCCACACAAAAAAATCTGCATGTAAAGATAGTTGAGCTGGATAAAACCAAAGAAGAAAAACATACGTTATTAGTAGATAGGGAGAAAGAAAAAGAATCACTGGGGGCCGAGAAGAATAATCAATTATCTGTAGTAAAAGATCTTTCTAAGCAAGAAAAGCAATTAGCCAGCGAATATCAGGCTAAACAAAGAGAAGTATCAAGAATTATTAGGCAATATGCCAGGGCGTTAGCTGACGAAGAAAGGCGCAAGGCCGAAGAAGAAGCAAGAATAGCGGCTGCAAAAGCTAAAGCCGCCGCCGCAGCAGCCGCGACGGCAAATAAAGATGCTACACCTGTTGTTGCTGCAAAACCTGCCGTACGTAAAACCAATAGCGAGATATTAAATGCAACTCCAGAGGCAGCTAAACTATCAAATGACTTTTTAGGTAACCGTGGCAGGTTACCATGGCCGGTTGCCAACGGCGAAATTACCCAGGGATTTGGAAATTATTATACAGAGGGCATAAAAAGTGAAAGTACAGGTTTAGATATCCGTTCAAATACCGGGGCATCGGTAAGAGCAGTATTTGAAGGCACTGTATCAAAGGTGCAGAATGTGCTGGGCACATGGTTAATAATTATGAGGCATGGCGAGTACTTAACGGCATATTCAAACCTTAAATCTGTAAATGTATCAGCGGGGCAAAAGGTAACTACCAAGCAAATATTGGGTACGGCAGCAACAGACGCAATAACCGGCGAAACACAAGTGCACTTTGAATTGTACAAAGCCGGAACGCCCGTTGATCCTAAAATTTGGTTAGCCGGCAGGTAGATTAAATTTGTAATACATTAATTGTTTATATTTGTAACTTTAATAAAAGATTATGTTTAGTTCAGTTTTTTTATTTTTTGAATTCAGTGCGCCAGAAATAATGCTCATATTGTTTGTGACATTATTGCTTTTTGGTGGCGATAAACTTCCCGGCCTGGCAAAAGGTTTGGGTAAAGGTATTCGTGAATTTAAGGATGCATCCGAGGGTGTTAAGCGCGAAATAAATAACCAAATTGATAACTACGAGAACAAAAAAAAGGAAGAGCCTGCAGCTGCACCGGCGGTTGAAGAAACTCCTTTAGTTGCAGAGCACTCAACAGATAATGTTGATAATGCAGCGCCTGATAGTCATGTAATTAACACAATGCCTATAGGCGAAAGCCAGGTGACGGGTACAGATAAGGTAGAGATAGAAACGCCTGCAAAAGAACAACATACGCGGGAGACTCAAATACCTGAGCATGAAAACACAAAACACGAATAATATTTATCAATTATATAAAACTCAATTATCATGGGATTAGATGGTCCGGCAATTTTTGTCATTCTAATAATAGTATTGTTACTATTTGGAGGTAAAAAAATACCTGAATTAATGAAAGGTTTAGGCAAAGGTGTAAAAGAATTTAAAGACGCGCAAAACAATCCTAACGAGGAAGATAAACCAAAGGTTTAGTCTTCGTTTCAAGATTAATTTGTTGCAGCTTATTATTAATACTACTTATCTGTTGAAAATATTTATGATTTCAACAGATAAGTTTTTTATTTTCGGCCCATGACTAAATTTTATTCCTCTTTAAGTGAAATAAAGAGTGGGTTACAAAACGGTAAAACTACTGTTGAAGGACTAGTAAAGAACTACCTCAGTCAAATAGAAATTAATGCCGGTTTAAATGCTTTTAACGAAGTGTTTGATAAGGAGGCATTGCAGCGTGCCATTGATATTGATCAGCGCCTAAAGCAAGGCGTTGCCGGTAGATTGGCAGGCATGGTTATAGCCATTAAAGATAATATCTGTTATAAGGGGCATAAAGTAAGCGCCTCATCTAAAATATTAACAGGTTTCCAATCTGTTTTTTCATCCACTGTAGTTGAGCGTTTATTGGCCGAAGATGCTATCATCATTGGCCGCTGTAACTGCGACGAATTTGCCATGGGCGCAGCAAACGAGACATCCTATTTTGGCCCGGTAAAAAACTATGCCGACCCTACCAAGGTGTCGGGCGGCTCATCAGGTGGCTCGGCCGTTGCGGTACAGGCAAATATGTGTCACGCCGCAATTGGTACAGATACCGGCGGCTCGGTAAGGCAACCCGCATCCTTTTGTGGTTTAATTGGCTTAAAACCAACCTATGGGCACGTTTCAAGGCATGGTTTAATTGCCTACGCATCATCATTTGACCAGGCGGGTACCATAACCCGTTCTGTGGAAGATGCAGCGCTTTTGTTAGAAATTATGGCTGGTGCCGATGAGTATGATAGTACCACATCAAACAAAGCTGTACCGGCTTACGCTACTGATCTGAAAAAGCCAACAGATAAAAAGAAAATAGCTTATTTACAGGAATCTTTATCAAGCCCGGCTGTAGATGATGAAGTAAAAAATACGCTGATCAATTCCATAGAAAAACTACGCGCTGCGGGGCATACCGTTACCCCCATCGCTTTTGAATACCTGGACTACCTTGTTCCGGCTTATTATATTTTAGTTATGGCCGAAGCTTCATCAAACCTGGCCAGGTTTGATGGGGTACATTATGGCTACAGGAGCAAAGCAGCCACCGACCTGGCGTCGACGTATAAAAAGTCACGGTCTGAAGGGTTTGGCAAAGAGGTTAAGCGCCGCATTATGATGGGTACGTTTGTATTAAGTGCCGGTTATTATGATGCGTACTACGCCAAAGCGCAAAAAGTACGCAGGCTGATTCAGGAAAAAACTGATAAAATATTTGAAGAATATGATTTTATGCTGATGCCAACCGCACCCGAGCCCGCGTTTGATATCGGTAGAAAAGTAACAGACCCGGTTGTAAATTATCTGGCTGATATTTTTACCGTGCAGGCTTCATTAAGCGGGACGCCGGCAATTTCATTACCGGCTGGCAATAATACGAATGGATTACCGTTAGGATTACAGTTATTAACTAAACATTTTGGCGAACAGGAATTGTTGAATTTCTCTAAATATTTCCTGGAGCTATAATAAATTAATATATTAGTAAAACTTTTGCGCCCGAAAAGCGTATACGCTTGTTCTCAACGAAAAAGAATGAAGAGATTTTTAATTTTTGCTACTGGCCTTTTATCACTGCAAATTGTCAAAGCTCATTCCTTACTGGCTACAGATTCGTCATCTCGGGTGGCACGCGGTAATTACTCACAAAAAATTGCACAGGATACAGTTTTAGCCCTTCCGCTTAGTATTTATTCAACCTCCATATTTAAGCTTCGGCTGGATTCTATCCAAAAGGATGTGCAATTGGATTATAATGAATACGTGCAAAATTACATAGACCTGTACACCCGGCATAAAGAAGAAATGGGTAGGGTTATGGGGCTGTCCAAATATTATTTTCCTATTTATGAAAAGATATTTCGCGAAGCGGGCATTCCGGTTGAAATTAAATATTTATCTATAGTTGAATCAAAGCTTGATCCTAACGCGGTATCAAGAGTTGGCGCAACCGGGCCATGGCAATTTATGGCAACTACGGCCAAAATGTATGGTTTAAATATGGATAGCTATGTTGATGAGCGTCGCGACCCCATACAGGCCAGCTACGCGGCGGCCGCCTATCTAAAGGACGCCTATCAGGAGTTTGGCGATTGGCTGTTGGCCATTGCATCATATAATTGCGGAAAAAGCAATGTAGAGCGGGCTGTTCAAAAAGCCGGAGCTATGGATTTTTGGTCAATTCGTCAATATTTACCGCCCGAAACGAGGAACTACGTACCTGCTTATATTGCAGTATCCTATGTGATGAATTATGCAGGCAAGCATAACATTATAACCCAAAACTGGAATTTTTCTGCGCGTGCAGATACCGTTATGGTAGATAAGTTTATTGCTTTAAGCAATGTGGCCAGGGCATTAAATGTCGATTTAAGCGATCTGGCCCTTTTAAACCCATCGTATAAACGCCAAATTGTAAACGGCACCACAGCTTTGCCGCGCAGATTGGTTATCCCTTATGCAGAAAAAAGAAATTATAATGCATTGTATGATGTGTTAAATAACACGTCAACACCTGCTGTAGTACAGCCTGAGCTGCAAATAGTGCCTGCGGCACGCGCGGTTAGTTTTGTTGATCCTGTTAATGCAGTTAAACCGGCAGGGGTGAAACCGCCTGATTATTACACTGTTAAAGAAGGCGAGACTTTAGAAAACATTGCCGCTGATTATGGTCTTGATATACGCGAAATAAAAGCCTGGAATCATTTGCAAAGCAATAAAGCTATAGTTGGCAAAAAATTAAAATTAAATCCTTTCGCTAAGATCAGCAGAGGATAAAAAAATAATGCAAAAAAGCCCGGTTTTGAAGTCAAAACCGGGCTTTTTTTATAATACCGGGTCAAAAAAAGTTAACTTTGGGCCTAGACTTTAGAACATGGATAAACCTAATCGTAAACAGGACGCACTTAACTACCACTCGAAAGGGCGCCCGGGAAAAATACAGGTAGTACCAACCAAGCCTACAAATTCGCAACGCGACTTGACCATGGCCTATTCGCCGGGTGTTGCAGAGCCATGCTTACGTATTGCCGATAATGTTGACGATGTATATAAATACACTGCAAAAGGTAACCTTGTAGCCGTTATAAGTAATGGCACCGCGGTATTGGGCCTGGGCAATATTGGCCCGGAGGCAAGCAAGCCGGTTATGGAAGGCAAGGGCTTGTTATTTAAGATATATGCGGATATTGATGTTTTTGACCTGGAAATAAACGCCAAAACAGTTGATGAGTTTGTAACTATTGTAAAAGCACTTGAGCCAACTTTTGGCGGCATAAACCTGGAAGATATATCGGCACCTACCTGTTTCGAGATCGAACGCCGGCTAAAGGCCGAAATGAAAATACCCGTAATGCATGACGACCAGCACGGTACAGCAATTATATCGGGGGCGGCTTTGATGAATGCCTGCGAGATACAGGGCAAAAAGCTGGATAAAATAAAAATGGTTATTAATGGTGCAGGCGCCGCCGCCGTATCCTGTACAAAAATATATTTGGCGCTGGGGGTTAAAAAAGAAAACCTGGTGATGTTTGACATTAACGGATTAATAACCCCGCACCGTACAGATCTCGACGAAATGCGCCTGCAGTTTGCTACGGATCGTAAGGATATAGAAACACTGTCAGATGCAATGAAGGGTGCCGATGTTTTCATCGGCCTGTCAGCAGGTAATGTGGTTACGCCTGATATGCTGCGGGCTATGGCTAAAAATCCTATTGTGTTTGCCATGGCTAACCCCGAGCCTGAAATAGCTTATGATATAGCCGTTACCTCGCGTAAAGATCTGATCATTGCCACAGGACGCTCTGATTTTCCTAACCAGGTAAATAACGTATTAGGTTTTCCTTATATTTTTAGAGGCGCATTGGATGTTAGGGCAAGTGCCATAAACGAAGAAATGAAGCTTGCTGCTATCCATGCTATAGCCGGGATAGCTAAAAAACCGGTACCCGAAGCCGTTAACCTGGCTTATAATGCCCGTAACCTAAAATTTGGCCGCGATTATATCATCCCAAAACCAATGGATCAGCGGTTAATTACCGAAGTTTCATCGGCAGTTGCAAAAGCTGCGATCGATTCTGGTGTGGCAAGACTGATAATAACGGATTGGGACGCTTATACAGAAGAACTACGCTCTAAAATAGGGCCCGACGATAAGTTGCTGCGTAACATTACCAACACAGCCAAGAACAACCCTAAACGGGTAGTATTTGCTGATGCTGATAATTACAAAATTTTGCGTGCCGCACAAATTGTAAAAGACGAGGGTATAGCTACCCCCATATTGCTTGGGGATGTAGAAAAGATAAAACAAATAATAAAAGAAACCGAGCTGGAGTTTGGCGAGGTTGAGATACTCGATCCGCATTTGGGCACCAAACGGTCTGAGGAATATGCGCAATTTTATTTTAAAAAACGCCAGCGCAGGGGGGTAACCTTGTTTGAAGCGAGGCAGGTAATGACAGATTCTAACTATTACGGTGCCTGTATGGTGCAGTTTGGCGAAGCCGATGCCTTAATATCGGGCCTAAGTAAAAACTATGCTGATACCGTTAAACCTGCATTGCAAATCATCGGTACAGAAAAAGGAGTACGCCGCGTAGCTGGTATGTACATGATGATTACCCAAAAAGGTCCTGTATTTTTTGGTGATACCACGGTAAATGTTAACCCAACGGTTGAAGAACTGGTTGATATTACGGTATTAATAGAGCGTTCGGTAAAGCAATTTAATATTAATCCGCGGGTTGCTATTTTATCCTATTCTAACTTTGGGTCTAACGCCGGCCCTATCCCCGAAAAAACAAGGGAAGCTGTACAAATATTGCATGAAAAATATCCTGACATGATAGTTGATGGTGATATGCAAGCCAACTTTGCTCTAAATGCCGGGTTACTTGCGGATAACTTTCCATTTTCAACACTAAAGGGGAGGGCAGCAAACACGCTTATATTCCCAAATCTTGAATCGGGTAATATTGCCTACAAGCTGTTGCAGGAAATTGGCAGCGCCGAAGCTGTGGGCCCCATATTATTGGGCCTTAAAAAGCCGGTGCATGTATTACAGTTAGATAGCTCTGTACGCGAAATTGTGAATATGGTAACTATCGCTGTGGTGGATGCGCAGGAAAAAGCAGATAAATAGAGATTAATGAACAAAGATTAGAGATTAGTTTTGACGTTATATTTTATTAATATTCAACCTTAAACCTTTCGCCTTTACCTTAAACCTCAAGAAAATGTACGCTTATATTGATGGCCGTTTAGTTT
Organism: Mucilaginibacter sp.; assembly: GCF_028287845.1. Lineage (GTDB taxonomy): Bacteria > Bacteroidota > Bacteroidia > Sphingobacteriales > Sphingobacteriaceae > Mucilaginibacter. The sequence continues at coordinate 9,479 of NZ_JAQBOW010000084.1, read as the reverse complement.
TTAAAAGCCCCGCATATGTGGTGATTGATGCCGGTGGTGTGGGGTATCATATCAATATTTCATTAAACACGTATTCTTTATTGGCTGATGTCGAAAGATGTAAACTATTTACATGGCTGCACGTAAAAGAGGATGCACATACTTTATACGGGTTTGCAGATGAGGGCGAGCGCAGGTTGTTTTTGCACCTGATATCCATATCGGGTATCGGCCCAAATACGGGCCGGATGATGTTATCATCTATTACTCCTGTTGAAATACAAACGGCTATTATTAATGGTAATGTTGCTTTAATACAACGTATAAAGGGTATTGGGCCAAAATCTGCACAGCGGGTTATATTGGAACTGCAGGATAAATTGAAAAAAGAAGGTCCTGACACATTAAGTACAACTCCTGTTGTTAAAACCGTTAAGGACGAGGCTCTCGCAGCATTAGTTATGCTTGGCTTTGCACGCAACGTAGCCGAAAAGGTGCTTGAACAGGAAATGAATAAAAATAGCGGCGTATTAACTGTTGAACAGCTAATTAAGTTCGCGTTAAAAAGTTTATAATTACGTCTATTTTAAACCGTATCTGTGGCGAGAAATTTTACTCATAAATTTCTTATTGGCGTACTCTCTCTAGCTGCATTTTGCGGATTTAAAAATACCTATGCTCAGCAAAAACCAATAGCTGCACCTAATAAAGATTCGCTGACAGTTAAAACTCCTTTTAAGTATACCGAATCAAAAAATGCATTAGCACGAAAGGGAATTTTTGATCCGGTGCCTTTTGGTGTAACGCGTACTATTGAGTATGACGCTGTTACCAACAAATATGTACTTTATGAGCGTATAGGAAATTTATTGTACCGCCCACCGGTATACCTCACCTTTGATGAATATATACGCTTAAAACAAACCGAAGAAAAGCGCGATTATTTTAAAAAATTGGCAGATAATTATGCCTACCAACAGCAACAGCCGGGTTTTATACCGCAGATAAACGTGCATAGTCAAACTTTTGAAAGGATATTTGGCAGTTCTGTTATTGATATAAGACCACAAGGTTCGGCCGAGGCTGTTATGACAGGGCAAATAAACAGCAATCAAAATCCGTTGTTTAATGCCAGCCAACGCACGCAGTTCAACTTTAATTTCGATCAGCATATCCAGTTGAATGTAACGGGTAATATTGGCGATAAGTTAAAGATAGCCACTAACTATAATACCGATGCCCAGTTTCAGTTTGATAACCAGGTAAAGCTTGATTATTTGGGTCACCCGGACGAGATCATCCAGGAAATACAGGCAGGTACTGTAAGCATGCCGTTAAACACATCGCTTATTACAGGTACGCAGCAACTGTTTGGTATAAAAACCAAACTAAAGTTTGGTAAGTTAAACGTAACCTCTATTTTGTCTCAACAACGGTCGCAATCAAAAACCATTACCATAAACAACCAGGGGCAGCAAGGAAATTTTTCGGCATTGGCATCTGATTATGAGGCAAACAAACATTATTTTCTGTCGCAATACTTCCGTAATAATTATAATAAGGCGCTGGCCAATATCCCCATCATTAGCTCAAATATCAACATTACAAAAATTGAGGTATGGGTAACTAACCGCAAAAACTCAACTACCGACTCGCGCGACGTGGTTGGATTTTTGGACCTTGGTGAAAACGCACCTTACAATACCACCCAAATACAAGGCGGCGCGGGTTTTTCAGGCCTGCCTGCAGGATTTAAGGGCCCTGGATTTACTGATCAGTCAAACTCGTTGTTAAATAACCTGCCCGCTGGCGCACGTTTAACCAATGATCCGTCAAACTCGCTGATAAGCTATTTTGCCGCCCGCGGCGGTACCGATAACTACGCCAAATTAACATATGCCCAAAAGCTTACGCCAAAAGAATATACGCTGCATCCGCAATTGGGTTATATATCGCTTAACTATCCATTAAATAATGATGAGGTGCTCGCGGTGGCTTATCAATATTCTTATAATGGCAAGCAATACCAGGTTGGTGAATTTTCGACCGATATCCCGGTAGATCCTACGACACCTAAAGTACTTTATTTAAAACTACTTAAAAATACTTTATTAAAAACCAACCTTCCTACCTGGAAGCTGATGATGAAGAATATTTATACGCTAAACGCGTACCAGGTTAGTTCTACCGGTTTTAAATTGAGCATAGCCCGGCTTGATGACAAATCAGGCATTGAGAAGCCCATAATGGAGGAGGGTCAAAATACCAAAAGCAAGCTCTGGCTGCAGTTAACCGGCCTGGATAACCTGAACCAGCAAAATGAAAAACAACCAGACGGTTACTTCGACTTTTTAGAGGGGATAACTATTGATTCGCAAAACGGGCGCATAATGTTCCCGGTGATAGAGCCTTTTGGAAATGACTTGTCCAAACAATTTAATCCCGGCGAAACGGACCTGATCAAACGATATGTTTACCAGCAAATATATGATTCTACCAAAACTGTCGCCCAGCAATTTTTCCCACAACTAAACCGATATGCTATTAAAGGCACCTATAGCGCGCAGGGTGGTGGTGGTGTTTACCAGCTTAATGCAACCAACATTCCGCAGGGCTCTGTAATTGTATCTGCAGGCGCGTCAAAATTAGTTGAGGGTACAGATTATACTATTGATTACAGCGTGGGCCGTTTAAATATAATTAATACAGCGATACTCACATCCGGGCAGCCCATTACTGTAAATTTAGAAAATAATGAACTTTTTGGTGTTCAGCAAAAATCATTATTCGGCTCGCGGTTTGACTATAAGGTGAATCCTAACCTGGCTTTGGGAGCCACTATTATGCACCTATCAGAACAGCCAATATCGCAAAATGAGGCAATAGGGCAGGAGTCTATATCAAATACTATATGGGGCTTTGATGGTAATTATTCATCAAACTCACGTTTATTAACAAGGATGGTAGATAAAATACCATTTATACATACTAAAGCGCCATCATCAGTAAACTTTAGCGGCGAGTTTGCACAGTTGTTACCAGGCAGCCCCAGCGTATTAAACTATGCTGGTTCAACAAACGGAACGTCCTACCTGGACGATTTTGAGAACAGTCAATCTATAATTGATGTAAAGAGCGCCAACACCTGGCAAATTTCGGCTACGCCGCAGCTTTTTCCAGAGGCTGCTTTGTTTGATAATCTTAGTTATGGTTATAATCGTGCCCGTTTAGCCTTTTATAATATCGACCCCATATTTTATACTAATACCAGTTCGACCTCGGTTACAAGGGCGCAGCTATCAAATCATTATGCAAGGCAGGTTTTGCAAACGGAAGTATTTCCTTATCAACAATCTGTAACCGGGCAGCCAGTGGCTTTGTCAACGCTCGATCTGGCTTTTTATCCTACAGTGCGCGGCCCATATAACTATACTACAAATAGTATTAATACAGATGGTTCGTTACAGAACCCAACCTCGCGTTGGGGTGGTGTTTACAGAGGTATTTCCAGCAATGATTTCCAGGCATTAAATGTGCAGTACATTGAATTTTGGGTGCTTGATCCGTTTATTTATAAACCGGCATCATTGGGTGGTGATATGTATTTTAACCTGGGCAGTATATCAGAAGACGTGTTAAAAGATGGGCGCAAAAGTTTAGAGAATGGCTTGCCAATTAACGGCGATCTGAGCACAATTGACACCACCGCATGGGGCCGTGTGCCGAAAGGACAACCTGTTGTAAATGCTTTTGATAGCAACCCCTCATCGCGCCAGCTGCAGGATGTGGGTTTGGATGGTTTGAGTGATGCTGATGAGCAAAGTAAATTTGCTCCGGTAATTCAATCTGTTAAAACCAAGGTTACCCAACAAGCCGCCAATGCTTTTGTTAATGACCCATCATCTGATGATTACCAGTATTACCTGGGTGCAGATCAGGATGCCGCTAAAGCAAGTATTTTACAGCGTTATGCTAAGTATAATGGCAATGAAAGTAACTCAAAAACTGCCCAGCAATCGCTGGCGTTGCTGGGTTTGCAAACATCGGCTTCAACATCCCTGCCCGATGGGGAGGATATTGATCATGATAACAACATGAGCCAGGATGACCAGTATTTTCAATACAAAGTATCCATGCGGCCAAAGGATCTGGTTGTGGGTCAAAACTTTGTAAATGATAAAGTAACATCACAAGTTAAGCTGGCTGATGGCAGCACACAATCTGTTACCTGGTACCAGTTTAGAATACCTATTACAGCATATCAATCGGCAGTGGGTGGTATACAGGATTTTAAAGCTATTCGTTTTATGCGGATGTTCATGACCAATTTTGCCGATACCGCTGTATTGCGTTTAGCGACCTTACAATTAGTGCGCGGCGATTGGCGGGCGTATAATACCGAAAACAACCCGTTAAATGTTATTGCCGACCCTGCAATTACAAATCCGCCGTTAGACAACTCGGCTATTAATGTAGGAACTGTAAATATTGAAGAAAACGGTAAACGTGTACCTATACCATATATGGTGCCTCCCGGCATAACACGCCAGCGCGATTATAATAACCTGCAAACCAATACGCAGTTAAATGAACAGTCATTGTCACTCACCATAACTAATCTTACTGATGGTTATTCAAGGGCTGCTTTTAAAACTTTTAATAATGACCTGCGCAAGTATAAGCACCTGCAAATGTTTATCCATGCCGAAGCAAATCAAACCTTGCTGAAAGATAATGATGTTACTGCCTTTATCCGTTTAGGTGCAGATTACCAGGATAACTATTACGAGTACGAAATACCATTAGCGGTTACCCAGCCCAATACAACTAATGCAGATGCAATATGGCCTACATCAAACGCGATGGATATTGATTTATCGCTTTTAACAGATGCCAAGGTGGCTCGCAACAACGCGAAATACCAGGGAAAGCCGTGGCCCATAAACGTTCCGTTTATTTACTTGACCGGAAATAATAAGATTACCATTATGGGTATGCCTGATCTGAGCCGGTTAGCAACGGTCATGCTGGGGGTGCGTAATCCGTACAGAAATAATGCACCTGCAGGGGTTGATGACGGATTAGCAAAATCGGCAATTGTATGGTTTGATGAGTTGCGGCTTACCGATTTTGATAACAAAGGTGGTTGGGCCGCTGTGGCGCGGGCTAATTTTAAACTGGCTGATTTTGCCGATATTACCGTATCCGGCAGTAAAAGCACAGCAGGCTTTGGCACGCTTGATTCTAAAATGGAAGACAGGTCATTAAGCGATAATCAAGCTTATGATATATCGGCCAATATGGACCTCGGTAAGTTTTTACCAGCTAAAAGCGGTGTGAAAATTCCTACTTATATCAATGTTTCGCAACAGATATCTACACCCCAATATGACCCAGCGCAACCCGATATTTTGTTAAAGCAAACACTTAACGGCGCAACATCAACCCAACAGCGTGACTCGATAAAAAATGCTGCCGAAGATTATACCATGCGCAAAAGTATAAACTTTACCAACGTGCATAAAGACAGGGTAAACGCGTCTGCGCCGGTACATGTGTATGATGTTGAAAATTTTAATGCCACGTATGCATTTACAGAATATTTGCACCATGATTTTACTACACAGAGCGATCTGGAGAAAACCTATCATGCATCGTTAGCTTACAATTTTGCTAATAAGCCAAAGTATATTAGTCCGTTTGAAAAGATCATCAAAAACAATACGCTTGCACTGATTAGGGATATTAATTTTAGCCTGGCACCTACCCGTTTAAATTTCAGTATTGATTTTGACCGTTTTTATTCTGAAGACATATTGCGAAACAATGATCCAAACAACCCGGTATTTATACCAACAACCTATAACAAATCTTTTAATATAAGACGGGTATACGGCATGGGCTGGAACCTTACAAAATCTTTAACCATGGATATTGATGCTACCAATCTATCGGTAGTTGATGAGCCTTATGGCAAGCTTGACGGTTTAAAAATGGATACGTTATGGCAAAATATACGCAAGCTTGGCCGTACCACTAATTATAACCATACGTTTAACGTAAATTATATAGTGCCATTAAATAAAATACCGGGGTTTGACTGGGTATCGCTAACGGCGCATTATAGCACCAACTTTAATTGGCAGGCTGCGCCTGAATTTGCAATTGGCAACCCGGTGTTTAACGTAGGCAACAGCATACAAAACGGGCGTAAAATACAATTAGATCCTGCTCTTAATTTAACTATGCTATACAATAAAATAGCATTCTTAAAGCAGGGCAGTAATGAGAAAGCACCCGCCATTACGCGGGTTTTGGTTGGATTGTTAACCAGCATAAAAAACATAAGCGGTTCTTATACGCTTACAGAAGGTACGTTTTTGCCTGGTTATTTGCCGCAATCAAACTTATTTGGCGAAGACCTGAGTTATGATGCACCCGGCATAGGGTTTTTATTGGGCAGCCAGACCGATATACGAAACAAGGCGGTAAGCCGTGGATGGATATCATCAGATACGCTGCAAAACCAGTTGTATGTAAAAACATATAGTTCAGATCTGCACTTAAAAGCAAGTGTTGAACCTACGCATGATCTGCGTATACAGTTAACAGCTTTTAAAACTCAGGATCAAACTTATCAAACCAATTTTAAATTTTTAAGCACTACGGGCGAGTTCCAAGACCTGTCGCCTATAACATCAGGTGATTATAGTATTTCTTATTTTTCTCTGGCTACAGCATTTTCAAAAGAGAGTGGTGTGGATAATACTTCGGCACCGTTCCAAAAGTTTTTAGATAACCGGATTATTATTTCAAGAAGGTTAGGCAGCGTAAATCCAAACTCCTTTGTTCCGGCTACCGGTTATGCAGATGGTTACGGGCCAAACTCGCAAAACGTACTGGTACCGGCTTTCCTGGCAGCTTATACGGGCAAAAATGCTTCGGGATCAAGCCTCAGCCAGTTTCCTAATATACCTATCCCTAACTGGCAATTAACCTATAGCGGTTTTGGCCACATGGCGTTATTCCAGGAGTTGTTTGATTCATTTGATGTGCGTAATGGGTACCAATCTACCTATACAGTAAACGGGTATAATACTTTATTGCAATACCAGCAAACTAATGGCGCTGCAAGTGCAAGGGATGTTAATAATGATTTCCTGCCGCTATACCAGTTTTCGCAGATAACTATTTTTGAGCAGTTTGTGCCATTGATAGGTCTTGATATCCGTTTTAAAAATAACGTAACCACCAGCTTAGAGTACAGAAAAAGCCGTGCATTAAGCCTGAGCTTATTAAACAGCCAGCTTACGCAGCAAAACGAAAACGTAATAACGTTTGGTTTTGGCTATAATACTAAAGATTTCCGGTTCCCTTTTGGATTGTTTAGTAATTTTATACTTAAAAACGATATAAAATTTAAGCTTGACTTTGCTTTACGCGATAATAAAACTTTAATATACCAGTCTGATGTAACGGTGGCGCAGATATCCTCAGGAGCGCAAAATATTACTTACCGCCCATCTATTGATTACAGCATCAGCCAGCGATTTAATTTGAGTTTATTTTACGACTCCAACCTCACAAAGCCATTTACCTCGCAGGCATTTAATACCTCGTTTACTAACTTTGGGGTTAATTTGAAGTTATTACTGCAATAAATACTGTCCCAGGGACACGTGAATACACCTGGGACACCTGGGACACCAAAAATTGTAATTTTCTGAAAATCATTGAATTAAACAATATTAAATAAGCTAACTACTAACTTAACATGTTTAGCGATTGAAAATTAAGCAGCATGTTAAACTATTGCCCGTTACTCGCCACACTTTTCTCTGCCTCTTTTTGTTGCTGCTTTATTTCTCTTTTCAATTTTCGTTCCGCGCGTTTCTCTATTCTCTGTTTCTTTTTAATTTTTCTGTTTTGCTTATTCAGCTCGCCCTGTGTCATGCGGGCCGTGGCCATCTGCTGGGTTTTTGTATCATAACCAACGGCCGGCTTTATACCAATAAGTAATGTTTGCCATGCTGTTTTAAAAAAAGGCGAGTTTATGGGCCGCTTATATAGCACATTGAATGACCGGGGTATCTCTCCCTCATTATCAGGGTTATTATGCTTTAATATAAAAATATTGGCAAATAGGCTTGCTACAAATTTTTGTTTAAGTACAGCGTTAGCGGTATCAGCTCTTAAAATATTAACCTTTAGATCATTATATAAAACGGCTACCTTTCCTTCAGATACCTTACTATTGCCTTTGATATCAAAATTAAAGCTTTTAAGTGTTCCTGATGTAAATTTAACCATAGCCAATGGCACGGTAGCAGGATTAACTGCCTGCAGGCCCATTGGGCCCAGCATGCCTTTATAGCTATACGATACATCTTTGTCAGTTAAATTAAATGTAAAACTTACATCAAGCTTGCCATGGCCCATAAAATAGCTGGTGAGCTGTATCTTACTAAGGTTGTTTTTTTGCAGAGCAACGTTGTTATTGGTAAAGTTTAATATTTTGCCGCTGGTGTTATTAAAAGATATAGTGCCAACCTGTTGCGATTTTTTATTGAGTTCACTATAGATAACATTAATATGTTTAACAATAACGGTATCTATCGTTACTTCGGTTTTTAAACCATGAATAGCAACATTTGGAAACGTGGATATTTTATTATTGAATGTTTGTGGTTTATTGGGATTGTTAAAAACTTCAAAAGTACCCCGGGTTAATATCATGCTCGAGCCACTTAACGTGCGGAATTTATGATAGGTTAAAAAATCAAAATTATTTAACTGCAGCGAATCCAACCTTAAGGTAAATCTATCCTTATAGTTGCCGTTAAAAAACAATCCAGCCTTAACAGGCTCCCATGTTATTCCCTGGGCGTTTAATTGGGAGGTACGTGTTGAAATTTCAAGCTTTTTAATAGAATAGGTATATAACCCACCAACCAATTTGCCTTTATAATTGTTAAGATTGGCCACAATATCCTTAAAATAAAATAACCGCGATTTATCAGTCTGCGTAGCCGAATCTATCAGCAGATCACTGCCATGCAGGTTCATTTCCTTCAGTTCGGTTAAAAGTACCTTACTGTTAGAGTGATCGTAATATTTAAAATTAACGTTACTTAAAAATATATTGCCGATATGAATTGACTTAAGGTTGGGTTTGATCTTTTGCCAAAGGGTTTTGTGATCTATTGTAACGGTATCCTTATTTTGGTTTAGCAGGTAACTGATTTTTATTTCCGGAGCATTTAAGCTCATTTGCCCAATGTTTAACACATGTTTAAAATAAAGTCTGAAAGGATGTATATGTGATAAGATGAGCCGTTTGGCATGAAATTCAAATAACGTATTAGGCGCGGTATGCTGCTGGTTGCGTTTATTGTAAACAGTAGTATCGGGCTTAAAAGTGATATTATAAAAAATTAGTTTTCCTTCCAGCACCTTTAGTTCAGCATCAGAAAAATCAACCGTATATAAACCACCGGTGC
>NZ_JAQBOW010000082.1 GCF_028287845.1 Mucilaginibacter sp. | reverse complement strand
AAAATCGGTACTTACTAAGGTAATTACGTTTTAGAGTAAGATCGTTGTTTATATTCCGCATAACTTTTAGCTTTATTCTTTAAAGCTAATTCTGTTACCGAATTATCTGACCTTTACAGCAATGACGGCGTGGTGAGGGTTCCCCGCTACCGCAGGGACTTTTAAGAGGCTACGCGGCAGCCAGGATAATTTCTCTTTATCAACTATTTTTAATAGTATTGAATAACCAATGCCCAAATTGATTTACGGCCTTTTGATAAGCACAATAAAAAACAAGTGCATCATCACCTAATTCTGCGTAAGTTTTAAAATAAGAAATAGCTAATCAGTTAAAATAAAATTAATTATCGAATGAAAAAGAATATACAGCAATCGGGTAGAATTATGATGCTTACCTTTTTTATTTTTAAAGCGATTTCCGGGCAAGCTCAGGTTACAACTGCGCCCATTAACACGTTGTCAGTTGCTGAAAAGGAAGCAGGTTGGAAACTGCTTTTTGATGGCAATACGTTGAACGGGTGGCGCAGCTATTATCCAACGGATAAACCACTTAGCGGCTGGACCATTGAAGATGGATGTCTGAAAAACGCCAAAGGTAACGGTCGCCCCCGCACCGGCGGCGGCGACCTGATGACTGATGCGATGTTTACGGATTTTGATTTGCGTTTCGAGTGGAACATTCAGCAAGGTGGCAATAGTGGAATTTATTATCTGCTTCAGGAACGTCAAAATAAACCGGGAACGCTGATGTATGGTGGTGACGATGGGACCAGTGCAGTTGCATTTGAATATCAATTGGTTGATGATGAACGACATCCGGATGTACTGAAAAACGGCCCGATCCATGCTACAGGCTCACTCTATGCGCTTATTCCGCCAAACGATTCTAAAAAATTAAAACCGGCCGGGGAATTTAATGAATCGCGTATTATAGTACATGGCAACCATGTGGAACATTGGCTAAATGGCACAAAGATAGTCAGCTTTGAACTGGGAAGTCCGGCACTACTGGAGGCAATTGCCAAAAGCAAATATAAAACCGTACCAGGTTTCGGTCTCAAAGCCGCTACGCGCATTCTCCTGCAGGACCATGGTGACGAGATCCGGTTCCGCAATATAAAAATTCGCAGCCTGCCAGAATTAAAGATAGGGGATAAAGATTAGGTCTGTCTCTTCATAACTAATCTCCAATCTTTATTCTCTAATCTTTTATGCCTACTTACTAACCATCGTATACTAAACGAAATAAGACATCTAATGGAAATAAAAAATAGTACTTCGGAAGATATTGACGAAATTTTTAAATTTTATAAAGCGGCAACGGATTATCAAAAAACAAAGTCGGTTGTTCATTGGCCTGAATTTGACAGAAAGTTTATAGAAACAGAAATTTTTGAGAATAGGCAATGGAAGATAATGATTGATAACCAAATTGCCTGCATATGGGCTACCACATTCAGCGATCCGGAAATATGGGAGGAAAAAAACAAAGATCCGTCTGTTTACATTCATCGCATTGCAACAAATCAGGATTTTAAAGGACGGAACTTGGTAGGTGAAATTGTACAATGGGCAAAAAATTATGCATGGGTGAATGACAAAAAATATATCCGTATGGATACGGTTGGCTATAACACAGGGCTTATTGATTATTACCAAAAATGTGGATTTGATTTTTTAGGACTTTCAAAATTGAAAAATACGAAAGGGCTTCCTGCGCATTACGACAATGCCACAGTAAGTCTGTTCCAAATTGTATTGGATCTCCAACCCCCAAACTGAAAAAAATAGGCGATAATTAAACATATAGCCGGTAACGTTGTAACTTGCATAACATTAATACAAAATTGACTTTATGATATCGAAATTTTATAAGCCTATAGTGTTAGGCACGCTAATTCTTCGCCCTTGTTGGTGTTATCACCAACAAGGGCCACTGTTTTGTAATTTAGCACTATGGCCGATATGATTCGGATTAGGACAGCATTGCGAGGTAGCCTGAACAGCACATACCGGTCGGGAGTTACGCTACGCTAAACCTCGACCAGTGCGGGGGTAAGTTGAAGTTCTTTTACATACTTTTCTACCGTTTCAGTAGAGGTTTTGCCGGATTTAACCGCTTTTATTAACTCATCCTTGCTAATGCCAAACTCGTTCGACCAATAATCTAACTCAAATTCTTCTTCAGTAGCGGGCAGTTTGTTGCCTGGTAATCTGTTATTTATGTCGCGTTCCATAATCAATGCATTGATGTTATCAATTATACGCAATGCAGATTACCATGTAGTTAATATAAGGTTAATAAATTGTTAAGGAATGGTGTTGTGCGCCGTGGGATAATTGGCTGGTGCAAATGCCCGCGTTAGGGATTGCAACGGATACCGGCCCTGCGCCTAAGGCCTGAAGGCGTATGAGTGTAAAGCCCGGGCCGCAGGTAACGCACCTATTAGTGATTTGGAGATTAGGTTTGTCGCTTTATTATTTTACATCCAAACTATTCTCGAATTGCTATTCCCCATGCCCGACCCAATCTTCAACCTTTAATAACCAATCTTCAATAACTAATCTTTTACCCCAACTGTAAAAAACCTGTTGTAATTAAACATATAGTTGATAACATTGTAACTTACGTGACTTTAATCTAAAATCGACTTATGATATCAAAATTCTATAAGCCGTTAGCGTTAGGAGCCATCCTGCTATCGGTAACTACGGCCTGCATGGCCCAGGCCGGCGAACCGGTAGAAACAAAACCAGCTAATAGCAACTATAAACCAGCTTTTGCCGGGCAAACCCGTATTGGCAGCGTTACAACCAAAACGCCGTACACGGTTACCGTAATTAACACCGAGCTGAAAGGCCCGTGGGGTATTCATGTTTTGCCCGATGGCCGTTTACTGATAAGCAGTAAGCCGGGAACTATGCAAATACTAACAACAGATGGTAAAATTGATAAAACCATTACCGGTTTCCCCGAGGTGCAGTATGCCGGTCAGGGTGGTTTGCTTGATGTAAACATAGATCCTGATTTTGCCAAAAACCGCATGGTTTACTGGACCTACGCCCAACCGGGCGACGCGGGAGCTACCCTGGCTGTGGCTAAAGGCAAACTATCTGCCGATGAAACTAAATTGGAAGACGTAAAGGTGATTTGGGAAGCCTCGCCGCGCTATAAAGGTGCAGGTCAGTTTGGGTCGCGTTTGTTGTTTGACAAGCAGGGCAATATTTTTGTAAGCTCTGGCGACCGCCAGGCCGATGATATCCGCGTAAAAGCGCAGGACCTGAGCACCACCACCGGTAAGATTATACACATTACTAAAGAGGGTAAACCGGTTGCAGGTAACCCATTTATTGGCAAGGCAGGTGCTAAGCCCGAGATATATGCCCTTGGTTTCCGCAACCAGGATGGCTTATCTATTAACCCCGTTACCGGCGGCCTTTGGGAGGTTGAGTTTGGCCCACGTGGCGGCGACGAGATTAATTTGATAAAACCGGGTGGTAACTACGGCTGGCCTTTTGTAACTTACGGTATTGAATACAGCGGCCAGAAGGTTTATGATGGTATACAACAAAAAGAAGGTACCATACAGCCGGTTTATTATTGGGACCCTGTAATATCGCCGGGCTGTATGATGTTTTATACCGGTAACATTGCCGAGTGGAAAAACAACATGTTTGTAGGCGGACTAAGCGGCATGTACATCGCTCGCGTGGTTATTGAAAATAATAAAGTAGTAGGCGAAGAGCGTTTATTAGCTGATAAACACGAACGCTGGCGCTGCATTGCCACAGGTAAAGACGGTGCTATTTATGCCGGCACCGATGGCGGTAAGTTATATAAAATTGCGAAGCAATAAAGATTAGTTATTAAAGATTAGGCTTATCAAATTAATAATAAAAAGATAGGCCTAATCTTTAATCTTCAATAACTAATCTTTAGGAATCAAGAAGCCCCACCATAAGGCGGGGCTTTTTTAATCAGCAGCAAATCTGTAAGCCGGGTTCTGTTTCGCCGAATGACGACTTCTATCATTAATCTGGCCCTGCCATTGCTGACAGGTTCAATCAACCTACCCATCCTAACGATCCGCATAATACGGGTCGGGAGCGAGCCGCTCCACTTTCAGGACCTATTTGGTTTTTCAACTCCTGAGGTTTACCGCGATTCCGGTCGCCCGGAAAAGCCGTGAGCTCTTACCTCACGTTTTCACCCTTACCCCGAAAGGCGGTTTATTTTCTGTGGCACTTGCTGTCGCCCGCTGCGGGCGCCTTCCCGTTAGGAAGCAGGATGCTCTGTGTTGCCCGGACTTTCCTCCGCCTTGACCGTGGGTCATAGCAGCGATAGAACGTTTTGCGGTGTAAAGGTAGGGAATTTAGATTAAATGTCATCTCGACGAGGAACGAAGGAGATCTATACACGCGTTTGGCTATGCGGGTGTATAGTTTTCTCGCTACGCTCGAAATGACAGGTATATTTATTACTTACACTTCTGCAAATCGTCGCCAACATGCTGCGATGTAATAGTCCCCATTTTATTACCGAATGAGTTGGTTACATAGGTCAACACCTCGGCAATTTCTATAGGGGCGAAGTCGTTCGCGGGCATTTCGCCTTCAAAGGTTTTATTAGCGAGGGTGATCTTTCCCTTTAAGCCATATTTTATAAAACAGGACAGGGAGTCTTTATGCACTTTAAGGTAAACAGAATCGGTAAGCGGTGGTATCAATGCCGACAGGCCCTCGCCGTTTTTGCCATGGCAATTCATACACTTACTTTGGTATATAACATTCCCGGCCGAATAATAACGGCTAAACTCCAGTTCGTCTTCGCTCTGGCATGAATAAAGGAATATGGCCAACAGCAAGCATATTCCGCTAATAACTTTTAATTTCATTTAGCGGTGGTTTGGTCGGGTTCGGCTTTTAGCGTTTTAATATCTTCTATCAGTTTAGTTACCTGTTCGGGCACGGTGCCGTCATATTGGCCGCGTATACGTTTTTGTTTATCTATCAATATAAAATAACCATCGTGTACATATTTTTCTTTGGCATCTACTTGCGGGCTGCTTACCAGGTAGCTGGCAGCCAGTTTGTAGGTGTCTTCTTTTTTACCTTGCAACAGCCACCATTTACTGCCCGCAATACCCAGCTTATCGGCATATTTTTTTAATACAGCCACACTGTCGTGCTGTGGATCGATGGTATGCGATATGATCTTAACATCGGCCACATCTTTAAAAGCATTATAAACCGTAAGCATATTGCGGTGCATAATCGGGCATATAGAAGGGCAGGTGGTAAAAAAGAAATCGGCCACATAAATATTGCCATCCAGGGTTTTGTTGGTTATGCTATCGCCATACTGATTAACAAATTTAAACGCGGGTATAGTTTGATAAACGGTATCTGTTACAGTTTTACCATCTACTGTTTCTGTAACCGCATCGCGGTTACCGGCTATGGGCAATGTTTTTTGTTCATTAAATTTACAGGCGTTCCATAACAAAATGATAACAGCCGCACCAATAAGTTTCTTCATCGTTATTTTTTAAGATGATTTAAATAATCTGTTGATTCTTTAACCGCAATGCTAAGCATTGAATCAACCTGCATCACCTGTTTTTTCTGATCGGTCAGGTAAGCCATTATCTCATCGTGCGATTTCCCTTTTTGTTCGGGGTCGAATTTTTGCATCCAGTTTTCCATAGCTTTATCAGCCTCAATTAGTTTTGAGTTGAGTGCCTTCATGGTCGCTTTTTCTTGTAGATTATATTCTTTAGTTAAGGTATCAACCCGCGATAAGGTGTCCAGCTTCATTTTATTGTGCATTAAGCGGTCATCATTACCCATAACTTTATCATGAATTTTGATAACATCATTTAAAATCGCTTTTTCTTTATCTTTTGGATCGCTGCAAGCGCTTAATGTTAATGCGGTAAATGCAAACAAAAGTATCCTTCTCATATTATTGTGATGTATTTTGTCTTCAAAATTACGTTAATGAAAGTTGTGATTTACATCCAAAAAGTAATTTAATTGCGGACATAAAATATGTAGTCGAGAACTGGCAAGCTTTCAACGCCTGTAAGCTTTAGCTGCTGGCCAATCTGTGCCCGATGGTGTGTGCCATGGTTAATTAAATGAGTTAAAATATCAACCAGCTTATCGGTGTACTCGGTTCCGGCAGAGTTTTTATAAGTTACGGTCTGTTCCATATCAGCAGGAGCAATGGCGCTTAAAAAGTTTATCCACTGCTGATAATTACTGGCTATTAACTCCTCAAACGGGGTTGTTTCTTTTTCGGGCCATAGCTCATTTTCAGCAACTGTCTCATACTTGCAACGACTAAGCCACCTTTGCTGGGCTGCTAAAAGATGAGCTAACAATTGTACCGGTTTTTCGGGATTATTGGCTTCTCTAATAGTTTTTAATATTTTTTGATTGGCGTATAGATCGTATTCAAGTAAACGGGTAAAATAATCTTTCATGACATAGTTGCTTAACAGAAACAAAAGTAAGTATTAGGGTGGTTAACAATAACATAATATTAACGTCATCATAAACATATACCGGCAGCGTACCTTAGTATTGGATATAAAAATCACTGTTATGAAATTCATCGTCAATTTATTCAATAGCTTACGCGAATGGATGATCTTAAAAAGCATGAGATCTTCTTTTATACACTAAGTTTATTTTCACGAAATTTTTTTATTGCAATTTATAATATACAATTTTGGGCATTGCGTAGCTCAATTTAATGGACTCTACTATTCAGGATACACCAATCAATAAAAAACATTTCGGCGAGGATTTTACGTGGGGGGTATCAACCGCGGCTGTACAAATTGAGGGCGCGCATGATGCCGATGGTAAAGGTGAATCTATCTGGGACGTTTTTACAGCTAAAAAAGGTAAAATATTAAACGGGCACCATCACCGTACAGCCACCGATTTTTATAATCGTTATCAAGACGATATTGATCTTATTAAACAGCTTAACATTCCAAACTTCAGGTTCTCTATTTCGTGGGCACGTATTTTGCCTGACGGAACAGGCGCTGTTAACCAGGCTGGGATTGACTACTATAACCGTATAATAGATTATTGTCTGCAACAGGGTATACAACCCTGGCTAACCTTATATCATTGGGACCTGCCACATGCGCTTGAACTACAAGGCGGCTGGACAAACCGGGCCGTGGTTGACTGGTTTACCGAATATGTAAAGATATGCGCCAATGCATTTGGCGATAGGGTAAAACACTGGATGGTAATGAACGAACCGGCGGTGTTTACAGGCGCGGGTTATTTCTTCGGCATACATGCTCCCGGTAAAACGGGTATTAAAAATTTCATGCCCGCTATTCATCACGCTGTTTTAAGTATTACAGCGGGAGCCAGGGTATTACGCGGCGCTTTGCCTGATGCGGAAATTGGCACTACCTTTTCTTGCTCATATATCGAGCCATATTCTGACAATCCTAAAGATGTTGCCGCAGCTGTGCGTGTTGACGCTTTGCTTAACCGCTTATTTATTGAACCCATATTGGGTTTGGGTTACCCTGCCGAGCTTGCCGTGTTAAAAGGCATGGAGAAATATATTTTGCCGGGCGATGAGGATAATTTAAAGTTTGAGTTTGATTTTATCGGCATACAAAATTATACGCGCGAAATTGTAAAGTACTCTTTTTTTACGCCTTACATTCATGCCAGCCTGGTTAAAGCCCAAAAAAGAAAAGTTCCTGTAACGACAATGGGGTGGGAGGTTTACCCGGCTTCTATCTACCATATGTTAAAGAAATATGATAAATACCCGCAGATAAAAAAAATATATCTGACCGAAAGCGGTGCCGCTTTCCCGGATGAGATTATAAATGGCGAAGTTAATGACCCCAAACGTGTAGAATACTTGCAGAATTATTTACAGCAGGTTTTAAAAGCTAAAAACGAAGGCTGTAAAGTAAGTGGTTACTTTATATGGACCCTTACCGATAATTTTGAATGGGCAGAAGGTTATAAACCGCGTTTCGGGATCATTTATGTTGATTTTGAAACGCAGCAGCGCACCATTAAAGCATCAGGATTGTGGTATGCTAACTTGCTGAGGTGATTTACCTGGTGCATCAGGATTGTGAAGCGGAAAGCTTATAAAAAATGTTGTTCCGGTTTTGCTATCGCTGTCAAACCATATTTTACCATACGATTTTTCCATTATCTGCCAGCAAATAGATAGGCCGAGGCCAAAAGATTTTTCGCCTGATGTACCCGGCCGTTGTGCTGTAGTAAACATATTGAAAACCTGGTCCTTTAATTTATCAGGTATGCCAATGCCATTATCTTTTACAGCTATAATCGTCTCGTCATTTTGGGTAGTGACTTTCACGAAAATTGATGCACCGGTAGGGCTGAATTTTATAGCGTTACTGATAAGATTACTTATTACACGCCATATTTTTTCACGGCAAATGTAAAGATCCTGTGGTTTGCATAGGGGTTCAAAGAATATTTTCTGGCCTTTTTCTATAGCTTTAAATCGCAATAATTCCACACTATTGCTTACCAGCGAGTTGATCTCCACCTGTTCCAGAGTTAACTCTATAGAAGAGATATTTGTTGCTTCTAATATTTCTTCTATAAGCTCCAAAGAATTGTAGGACGTTTCTTTAACCAGGTTTATTAATTCTTTCTGATCCTCGGTATACTCATCATCAGCCATTAAACTGGTTAATGATGCAATGCCACCAATAGGGTTGCGCAAGTCATGGGCAACGGTACGCAATATTCTGTCTTTCTCCTGGCTGCTTATTTTAAGTTCATTTAAGGCGTTTTCTAAAATACTGTTTTGCTCATTTATTTGCTTGTTTAACAGATTAACAGTCTGTACATCTTTTTTAGACCTTATCCAGTTACGATAAATCAGCAATATAATAACCAGAGCCATTACAGCAAAAATTATTATTACGTATAATGATATGAGTTGCACCTTATTATTGCTGCTTAGTTTCTCAATTTGTTGCTGCTTTTCATAACTATCCAGCTGTTTATTTATATCGCTTTCTCTTAATAGATCAAGCTTTTTAATGTTCGAGTCTTTTAATGTATTATACGTTTGTAGATAATGTAATGCTTTTGGCAGGTTTTTTTTTCTGAGATAATACTTGCTCATTAAACGGTTCCAGTCTGTTTGAGCCTCCGCGTTTTTAATAGTATCCAACTGGGGCCCTATGGTGTTTAATAAATTAATAAGAGCCTTATCCTCGTTATAATCAAAATAAAGCTGGGCCAATTTTATTTCTGTTAATTGGGCGTCGTTGCTATCATATCCTTTTTGTAGGTTAGTTTCAATACTTTTTTTTAATAGTTTAATGGCTTCTGTATAATTACCCTGTAAAACCAATACTTCTGCTTTATTTCCATATACAACCCCCTTGGCTATATCAATCATTTTAAGCCTGTCTTTAAATTGAGAGCCATATTCATCCAGGAAATTTAAAGCCTTATTAAAATATACAATCGCACTATCCGGCTGATTGTTGTGTTTATAGCTTAAGGCAATGTTATCAAGCAGTTCCTGTATATTGTAAAAGGTTACAAACTCATTAGTAGTTGCGGAATGATAGCCATAACTTTTCTTAAAATAGTCTGTAGCAAATTTGTAGTTACCCATCTTATAGGTTATCATACCCATGCGATACATATACTCTGCAAGTGCTTTCCTGTTTAAATTATTTTTTCCAACCATATAACCCTGGAAAAAATGCTGATAGGCAGCATTGTACTGCTGCATAGAGAAGTAGGCATCACCAATAGCAAAATTTGCTTCAGCATAAAGCGCTACGTATTGTTTATTGGTTATGCTTTGGTTAGCCACATTAAGCATGCTATCAGCATAAAGCAAAGCTTTTTTATTATCACCCTTTGTTTTGTGATAATAAACATAATGAAATCCATACGTCCTGAATTTGTCTTCGATAGTGGGTTTACTGATGCGGCTCAGGGCCGAATCAAGAACGTAAAGCCCTTTATCAACCCTGTTAGTTCCAAATAAGGTATCTACTTTATTTAGTATAGGTTTAAAATCGTCTGAATAACCTATAGGATCAGTATTTTTGGGTTTGCAAGAATTTATTGCCAGCAATAAGACACAAAACAACAGCTTGTGGCCAGTGATTTTATAAGCAGAATACCTTTCCTGACAGATCAAAGTATATTAGTTATAGGGGTAATACAAATATAAGATTATCAGCCATATTTGGCTATAATGAACAATTTTGTTACCATTCCATTATTTAAATGCTTCTTCTCCGGTTATATCCGATCCTGTAATTAATAAGTGAATATCATGCGTGCCTTCATAGGTAACTACCGATTCAAGGTTCATCATGTGCCGCATTATTGGATATTCGCCTGTTATTCCCATACCGCCAAGTATTTGGCGCGCTTCGCGGGCTATGTGCATAGCTGTTTCTACACTGTTACGTTTTGCCATTGATATTTGCGCGGGTGTAGCTTTGTTTTCATTTTTTAATGTGGCAAGCCGCCAAACCAACAATTGTCCTTTTGTTATTTCAGTTATCATTTCGGCCAGCTTTTTTTGTTGCAACTGGAAAGCAGCAATTGGTTTACCAAACTGTTTGCGTTCTTTAGCATACCGCAGCGCCGTATCATAACAATCCATAGCTGCGCCTAATGCGCCCCACGCTATACCATATCGGGCCTGATTAAGGCACCCAAGCGGACCTTTTAACCCGGATACATTCGGCAATAAATTCTCTTTCGGGATCTTAACATTATCAAATACCAGCTCGCCGGTAGCTGATGCCCGCAGCGACCATTTATTATGCGTTTCGGGCGTTGAAAAGCCTTCCATTCCACGCTCAACAATCAATCCATGTATTTTTCCATGCTCATTTTTTGCCCAAACAATAGCTATATCAGCAAATGGGGCGTTTGATATCCACATTTTTGCCCCATTTAAAATATAATGGTCGCCGGCATCTTTAAAATTGGTAGTCATGCCGCCGGGGTCCGACCCATGGTCTGGCTCGGTCAGCCCAAAGCAGCCCATTAATTCGCCGGACGCTAATTTGGGCAGGTATTTCATGCGTTGCTCCTCCGATCCGTAAGCATAAATAGGATACATAACTAATGACCCTTGTACAGATGCAGTTGATCTGATGCCTGAATCACCGCGCTCAATTTCCTGCATTATTATGCCATAAGCCATATAATCTAAACCAAGCCCGCCATATTGTACCGGAATAGTAGGTCCAAATGCGCCAATTGCTGCCAGGCCTTTTAATAATTGTTTTGGAAACGCTGACCGTTGGGCATAATCTTCAATTATGGGGCTTACTTCTTTTTTTACCCAATCGCGCACACTTTTACGTATCAGTTTATGTTCGTCTGTAAGCAGTTCATCTAATTGATAATAGTCTGGCGATTCAAAAAGATCAGTTTTTGGCATGAGGAATTGAATTAGTATAAACAAATATAACTGAATAGAAAATATTGAGTGATGAATGGTGAATAAAAAAGTAATCTAACTGCTTAATATTCATCGCTCACTATTCAACTAAACCATTACTTTTGATGATGATTGTAGCATTGCATGGCGCTGAGTTTTTTGCCTATCATGGTTTTTACCCCGAAGAACAAAAAATAGGGAGTTATTTTATTGTTGATGTGGAGGTTGCCTTTACGCCAACAGGTAATATTAACGAAGATAATTTAAGTAACACCGTAAATTACGAAAAGCTTTATGATATTGCTTGCGAAGAAATGAAGCTTCCCAAAAAGCTAATTGAAACAGTAGCACAAGTAATTATCAACGAAATAAAAAAACAATATGCCTTTGTAGATACTATACAGGTTGTTATTAAAAAGCTCAATCCGTTGGTTGGTGCCAAAACCAAATATTCAAGCGTTACAATTAATTACAGTAAATAATTATTTAAGATAGTACTCATCATACCGGAAATTTTCTTTCGCCGGGTTTGTTTTTTGGCGAATTTTACGGCCCGCTGCTCATCCCGGGTAATTCTTTCCGGTTGTTAGAGTGGTTAATTTATCTTTATCCGGACATCAATTTATAGTACATAAATCCATAATTTTAGGTTTTTAAAATTTTATGACTTACAATAAAATAACTGAAGATATATTAGCTGCAATTAAGTTGATAGTAGGTGACGATGCAGTTATAACAACGCCTAATGATCTGGAAAAATACAGCCATGACGAAACGGAAGATCTGCACTTTTATCCCGAAGTTGTTGCTAAGCCCAAATCGCCCCGGGAAGTTGCCGCGCTGCTTAAACTTTGCAATGAGCATTTAATACCTGTAACACCAAGGGGTGCGGGTACAGGGCTAAGCGGTGGTGCTTTGCCCATAATGGGCGGCTTGCTTATAGCCATGGAGCGATTTAACAAAATACTGCATATAGACGAACAAAACCTGCAGGCTACTGTTGAACCGGGCGTAATAACCGAAGAATTTATGAACCAGGTTGCCGCTAAGGGATTATTATATCCTATTGACCCGGCAAGCAAGGGCAGTTGTTTTATAGGTGGGAATGTATCACATGGCTCTGGCGGGCCAAGGGTAGTAAAGTATGGTACCATACGCGAGTATATACTAAACCTGGAAATAGTTTTGCCATCGGGCGAGATCATCTGGACGGGCGCTAATACTTTAAAATATTCATCAGGATATAATTTAACCCAGCTGATCATCGGGTCGGAAGGTACATTAGGTATTGTTACTAAAATTGTGGTTAAACTTATTCCCGCGCCAACTACTGATGCCTTGATGCTGGCATCATTCAAATCGAATGAAGTGGCATGCGCCGCGGTATCGGCTATTTTCAGGGCCGGTATAATACCATCGGCATTAGAGTTTATGGAGCGCAGAGGGGTAGAGTGGGTAATAGAACACGACGGGATAGTTTTTGATCTGAAAGATGATGTAGCCGCGTTTTTGCTGATAGAAGTAGATGGCACTAATCCGGATGTAATATTTTCAGATTGTGAAAAAATCAATACAGTTTTAGAAGAATTTGGTTGTACAGACGTACTTTTTGGCGAATCGGCAGCTCAAAAGGAAGAGTTATGGCGCATAAGGCGCACTATGGCCGTATCAGTAAAATCAAACTCTGTATATAAAGAAGAAGATACAGTAGTACCCCGCGCGGCGTTACCGCAACTGATAAAAGGCATAAAAGATGCGGGAGCTAAATATGGTTTTGAATCTGTATGCTATGGCCACGCAGGCGATGGCAACCTGCATGTAAATATTATTAAAGCCAACATGAGTGATGAAGACTGGAACACCAAATTAAAAGATGGCATACGCGAAATATTTGAGTTAACGGTATCTTTAGATGGCACTTTATCCGGCGAACATGGTATTGGGCTGGTACAGAAAGATTTTATGCCAATAAAGTATTCGCCCATACATTTTGAACTATGGCGCGGTATTAAAAAGGTTTTTGATAAAAATTACATATTAAACCCGGGGAAAATATTTGACCAAATAAAGTAAAACATACACTCAATCACTCATTCAATAATTAATCATGCATTTGCCATTAGAGTTTCAACTAACAACGGACGAATTTCTTAAAATAGGATTTGCCGTTTTTTGTGGCGGCTTACTTGGCATTGAACGACAGTATAAAAACAAAACCGCTGGTTTCCGTACTATCATACTTATTACACTTGGTTCAACATTATTTACTATGGTGGCCCAGCAGGCAGGGTTAGGTGTTAATATTAATGTAATAACAGGGATTGGTTTTATTGGAGCCGGTGTTGTTTTTAAAGATAATATTGGCGTAAGCGGCCTGACTACAGCGGCAGTAATATGGATTGCAGCAGCTATAGGCATGGCAGCCGGTGCAGGCGATTATCCATTGGCTTTAATTACAACCATATTGTCTTTGCTGGTTTTAAAACTTTTCTCGTTACTGGAACGGTATATTGATAAAGTACATCACGATAAACTATTTGTTATTGAATTTACTTCTGCCGATTATAACGACTTGCTTTTGGTTGAAAGCATTATTAAAAAGCTTAAGTTAAAATCGATACGAAGGCAAGTAAGTAAAAATAATGATTGTTTGAAGGCTGTGATTTTAGTTACCGGACACAATAACTATATAGTACAATTGGACGAAAAACTGTTATTAATGACACAAGTAAGATCGTTTTAACGCTATAAATAAGTTTGCTTTAACCAATTCGCACCTGCCTCAATTATGAAAAAAATCAGCCTGTTTATTTTAATTACAATTTGTTTGTTTAGACTTCCTGTCAATGCCCAGTTAAAAGGATACAACTGGGGAATTATAGCTACAAACGGCAATTTTATATTAAGGGAGGAAGGGGATTTTGTAAATATTAAAGGGCTGTTTTACCTGTTGGGCGGCAGGGGGGTAAAAAATATTTCTGTATTTGATCCCAAGACATCCACCTGGACAAATGGTGCAAAACCGCCTATCGAACTAAATCATTTCCAGGCCATTGTATATAAAGATGAAATTTATATCTGCGGTGCCATGACGGGTGGTTTCCCGCATGAAAAGCCGGTTGCCAATATTTATATATATAATCCTGCATCAGACAGTTGGCGCGTAGGTGCAGAAATACCTAACGACAGGCAAAGAGGATCGGGCGGTGTAGTTGTTTATAAAAATAAATTTTACCTGGTTAACGGGATATTAGACGGGCACTGGACGGGAAACGTGGCATGGTTTGATGAGTATGACCCGCAAACTAACCAATGGGCCAAACTTGATGATGCACCCAGGGCCAGGGATCATTTTAAAGCTGCTGTTGTTGGTCATAAATTATATTGCATTGCCGGTGTACAATCAAATGCAATGGAAAAGAAATTGTTAAATAATACTATTGCAGAGGTGGATGTTTATGATTTTAACACCGGTAAGTGGAGCACAGCAAATGCTAAGCTGCCCACATTACGTGCAGGCAACGCCTTAGTAGTTGTAAAAAATGAGATATTGGTAATAGCGGGAGAAAGCACTGTGCAGAAAATATCGCATAACGAAGTGGAGGCCTACAATGTTAAAACCGACAAGTTTAGAACATTACCACCGCTTATTGCAGGCAGGCACGCTACAGGTGCCATTTATTACGACAAGAAAATATATACCGCGGCAGGAGTAGGCAATAGCGGAGGGTCACCATTGTTAAATTCGATAGAGTGTTTTAGTCCCCGGCGTTAAAATGCCTTATCGGCCATAAGTTGGTAATTGAATTGATAGCCAATAATTTTCAATTAAATTCTATGGTGTATTTAATCTATTTATGATACTTTTAACATTGAAACCAAATTATGCTTGCCGGGGATACCGATGTTTAAATACTTTACAGGAA
Organism: Mucilaginibacter sp.; assembly: GCF_028287845.1. Taxonomy (GTDB): domain Bacteria; phylum Bacteroidota; class Bacteroidia; order Sphingobacteriales; family Sphingobacteriaceae; genus Mucilaginibacter. Next base: position 37,142 of record NZ_JAQBOW010000082.1, on the reverse strand, counting down.
TAGCTATTCGTAAAAATATTTACGCTGTTATCTTTATCAGCTTGGGTTTGTTTTTTAGCAATAAAGGATATACACAAAGTTTAGGCGATCCTATTGTTAATATTACTTTTGGCTCGGGTACCAATAAATATGCGGGCCCTTTACCAGCAGACTCAGGCTCAACTTCCTATACTTACAGCAGCGGTACACCTAACGATAATTTTTATACCATTGTAAATACTTCAAGTAATACCAATGGGGGCTGGTGGATCACAACCGATCATACCGGTAACCCGGGTGGTTATTTTATGTTGGTGAACGGCAGTTTCACACCCGGTATTTTTTACACCCGTACAGTTACAGGTTTATGTGGTAACACCAAATATCAGTTTGCAGCCTGGATAAAAAACTTGTTAAAAAACAACGGGATTTTACCTAATGTAACGTTTTCTATTGAAACCGCGGGTGGAACTGTATTGGGCACAGGCAATACCAATGATATCCCAACCGGCGACGCGTGGATACAATATCCTTTTACATTTACCACGCCGGCAGGTACCGATGCCATAGTTTTAAAAATGGTTAATAACGCTCCGGGAGGTATAGGCAATGATATTGCTATTGATGATATAACCTTCAGGGCGTATGGCGCCCAGGTAGCGGTAGTATTTGATAACCCTGCTATTTCACAATCGCTATGCTCAGGCACGTCGCAAATGGTAATTATTAATACTACTACAACATTGGCCGCTAACTATAATCAAAAACGTCAGCTGCTGGTTGATGGTGTTTGGACAGACCAAGGACCGGCGGGCACTAATTCTTCCTTTAGCTTTTCATCACCAACAATTGCCGGTACTTATTCTTACCGGATAGTTTCGGGGCAAGCAGATAATATTAATGTTTCCAATTGTGTGGTGTCATCAAACCAGCTCACACTAACGGTATTCCCTACGCCCACGGCGGCGCTATTAGCTCCCGATAATACCTGCTTTGGGGATTCAACGGCTTTTAAGGATAAATCTACAGCAAACGTAACATGGTTATGGGATTTTGGCGACGGGCAAACATCTGTCAAACAAAATCCATCGCACCTTTATGCAGCACTGGGTAATTATACCGTACAATTAACAGTCACAAATAGTAATGGCTGTACAGCGGTATCAACCCCTAAAAGTATACATGTAGGGCAAGCGCCCGTTGCATCATTTAATTATTCGACACCCGATTGTGTTACCAAGGCTGTTACATTTAATGATATATCAACCAGCGCAGACGGTATAATAACCGCCCGCGCATGGAGCTATGGTGATGGCATAACCGAACCAAAAGTGGATAACCAAGCTTTTCAGCATATCTATGCCGCTACCGGTACTTATACGGTAAAACTGCTTATTACTAATGATAAAGGCTGTACCTCAACCCTGATAAAAACTATTAAAATAAGCCCTCTACCAGTGGTGAATTTTGGTACGCCTGCGGTATGCCTTGCTGATACATACGCCAGGTTTACTGACAGCACAACGATAGCCGATAATACAGTTGCCGGGTTTACTTATTTATGGGATTTTGGCGATAATGCAAATGCTACGGCTGCAAATCCTAATATATCAAACCTTACGAACCCAACACATAAATATGCACAAGCAAAACTATACCATGTTACACTTACTGTAACTTCGGTTAATGGGTGCCAGGTTACAACAATTAAAGATTTTACGGTAAATGGCTCTACGCCAACCGCCATTTTTAATGTATTAAATGCCGCGGCGCTATGCAGTAACCGGCCGGTGTATTTTACCAACCAGTCTTTTGTCGACATTGGTAATATCACCAAAGTAGTATGGTACTATGATAGCGGTGATATAACCATTCAAGAAACAGATAACAACCCATATTCAGGGAAGCCTTATCAGCACACTTATCCCGAATTTCATACGTCGCCGGCTACCCGGAATTACCAGGTAAGTATGCTGGCCTATTCGGGTGTTACCTGTGTGTCAGAAATGAATAAAACCATAACGCTGCTGGCTACACCTACTGTTTCTTTTAACGCGCCCGCGGCCGTTTGTTTAAATGCAGGTAAAATTCAATTAAATGCGCAAGAAAATAGTGGCATTCCAGGATCGGGCGCATACTCAGGTACAGGTGTAAGTAGTACAGGTTTATTTGATCCTGCAAGTGTTGGCGTGGGCACATTTAATATAAAGTACATTTTTACAGCTAATAGCACCTGTGCTGACACCATAAGCAGTACCATAATGGTTAAGCCGATACCAACTGTAAACGCTGGCACTGCAATTGCCATATTAGCAGGAGGCAGCACCACCTTACATGCCACAGCAACCGGCGATGGTATTACCTACGCTTGGTTACCAATTATTGGTTTAAGTAATGCTGCTGTTCCTGATCCGGTGGTTAACCCGGGGCAGGATATTACTTATACCATTACTGTAACTAATAGTGAAGGGTGTTCTGCAAGCGATAAGGTTACTGTTTCGGTATTAAAAAGCCCGGTTATACCTAATACTTTTACACCCAATGGCGATGGTATTAATGATGTTTGGGATATTAAACACCTTGATGCTTATTTGGATTGTACCGTTGAGGTATTTAACCGTTACGGGCAAAAAGTTTATACATCAGTAGGTTACCTAATGGCATGGGATGGAAGGTTTAATAACAAGGACATGCCAACTGGGGTTTATTATTACTTTATTAATCCAAAACATGGCCGTAAAACCATGTCGGGTTACGTCACTATCATCAGGTAAACTTTAAATTCATTACTTTTAAAATAGCAGGCAGTAATGGTATTAATTTTGATGTGCAGTAATAAGTTATTCAATATTGCTCATGGAGAATCTTAACAATCAACCTAACCGGTTAGATCAGCAAGGCAAAGGCCGCCGGGATTTTTTAACTAAAACCAGCTTGCTTGCAGCAGGAGGCATAGCTTTAACCGGTATCAGTTCATGCGGATTGCAGAAGGGAGAAGATGATGATGTGACCACTAACGAGGATCTGATGCGCGAGCATGGTGTACTGAAAAGAATACTACTTATTTATGATGAGGCATCATCGCGGCTTATAACAGGCAAGGACCTCAACCTGGCACTGGTTGGGCAATCGGCCAATCTTATTAAAAGTTTTGTAGAGGATTACCATGAGAAGCTGGAAGAAGATCACTTATTTCCGCGTTTTGAAAAAGCCGGGCAGCTGACTGACCTTACCAAAGTATTAAGGATACAACATAAAAAAGGCCGGCTATTAACCTTGCGTATTATTGAAAATACAAAAAAGCCCAACCCTACAGCTGATGAACGAAAGTTGATGGCGCAGGACATGCAGGCGTTTGTACGAATGTATAGCCCCCATGAAGCACGGGAAGATACCGTATTGTTCCCTGCCTTGCATAAGCTTATCTCTAAACATGAATACGATTCGCTGGGCGAAGATTTTGAGAAAAAGGAAAAGGAACAATTTGGCGGCGACGGCTTTGATATGGCCGTTGATAAAGTAACTCAAATTGAAAAAGGAATGAATATTTATGACCTTAACCTTTTTACTCCCAATATATAATGTCAGGCAAATGAAGCATTACCCGGCGACGAAAGCATGCTATCAATATATTTGCCTATAACTGATAAAGTATGGGCATCTAAATAATCTTCATGACGCTGCATCCACTCGTTGCCTAATTTGTATAGCATGGCAACTTTTCCGTTCACCTGTACCCGCCACACGCGCCAGGTCTTAAAATAGTCGGCAGTTATTTGTATTATTTGGGTAGTACCGTCGGCTAACTTCATTTTAAATTTCATGTTGTGATGATTTTAAATAATTGAATAGTCACGTTTTTTTCAAAGATTGCTGAGTTTTAGTGATTAAATATAATGCAAATAAGACGTTATTTACCGGGTGGATATTGTGATTGTAAATGTTAAAATTAGTTAAGAAAAATGACCGATAGGTCATTTTTGATAGAGATTTGGGTGTGGACAAAGCTTACAGCCCCGGGCATTAAACAACTCGCCCAACAATATACTGATCTGTAAATTATACCTCGCCTAAAAATTTGAATAGTTAAATATTATCCCACAATATTTGATAGGATTTTTAGTTTCTTTGCAAAACAGTATTGAACTATGAAATTCTTTCCGAAACTACTTTGCATAACAGCCATATCAGGCGTTGGGATAATATGCTTCTCTTTTAGTAAAAAGCCACAAAATCAGCCACACCGTTATGATCATGTAATTGTAGTTATTGAAGAAAATCATGGCTATAATGCACTTATAGGCTCGCCTAATGCGCCTTATATTAATCAACTTGCTAATGACGGCGCATTATTTACAGATTCGCATGGGGTAACACACCCAAGTCAGCCTAATTACCTGGCCTTATTTTCTGGCAGTGTACAAAATACCATAGGCGATGAGTGCCTGGTAACTATAACTCCTTATACATCACCAAATTTAGGCGGCGCCTTAATAGGCAGCGGTTTAACATTTAATGGGTATGCAGAAACTATGCCCTCGGCAGGGTATTTGCCCTGTAATTATAAAATAAGCGATCTGACGCACCAATATCTATACGCGCGTAAACATGTGCCATGGGCAAACTGGTTGGGTAATAAAGTAAATGGCATATCGCCCGCATTAAGTTTACCAATGGATGAGTTCCCTAAAGACTTTGATAAATTGCCTACTGTTGCCTTCGTTATCCCAAACATGGATAATGATATGCATAATATAGGTGAACCGGGTGACGCCGCGGCTATACAAAGAGGAGATAAGTGGCTAAAGGATAATTTGGGTGATTACGCTAATTGGGCCAAAAAGCATAATAGCCTGTTAATAGTAACCTTTGATGAAGACGATTTTAAACCCGTTAATTATATCCCGACAATTTTTGCCGGTGCGAATATAAATAAGGGTAAATACAGCGAAAAGATCAACCATTATAATTTACTGCACACCATAGAGGCTATGTATAATTTACCGGTTAGCGACACTACAAAAGCAACGGTGATTACAGATGTGTGGAAGAAATAAACAGACTTATACCTTCACCTCTTTCCATTTACCCTTTTTGAAATAGTACCATGCCGCTAAAGCAAGCATAGTTTCGGCAATGGGGATGGAAATAAAAGCTCCTGTAGCTTTCATATCCAGTGTTTTTGATAGAAAATAGGCCAGCGGTATCTGGATGAGCCAAAAACATACAAAATTTATCCAGGTAGGTGTTTTAGTATCGCCGGCGCCATTTAGCGCTTGTGTCATTACCATGCCAATACCGTAAAAAATATAGGCAGATCCGAATATCTGCAAAGCCTGGGTGCCAAATCTTACCACCATTTCTTCCTGTGTAAATATGCGGATAATAGGATTTGAAAAAAACAGGAATATCACCATTACAATTCCCATAAAAACAGCGTTATACTTCGCGGTGATCATAACACTTTTTTCGGCTCGTCGCGTTTCTTTGGCCCCCAGATTTTGACCCACCAAGGTAGCGGCTGCGTTGCTTAATCCCCACGCGGGCAGGATAAAGAAAACCACATTGCGTATAGCTACTTGATAACCCGCCGATGCTGCCGTTCCGCCGGTTTCTGCTACCAACCGGGCCACAACCATCCAACTGCCGCTTGCAATTACAAACTGCAGGGTAGCGGGCCAGCCAATGGAGATGATAGATTTAATTACCGGCGCGTCAAAGTTGAAATGTTTGGCAGTGAATTTTATAATACCATGCCCTTTTATTAAGTGATAACATTGATAAAGCACACCCGAGCTCCTGCCTGTAACCGTGGCAATTGCCGCGCCTTTTAACCCGAAAAAATAAATTAAAATGGGACATAGTATTATATTGGTTAAGCTGGCAATCCACAAGCTCTTCATGGCCATAGCCGCGTTGCCCGCCCCCCTAAAAATGCCGTTGATTAGAAATATCAATATAATTACCAGGCTGCCGCCAAACATTATGCGGGTAAATATAGCGCCCTCTGCTACAACGGCTTTGCTTGCACCCATTAACGATAAAATATCGCCGGCATAAACCATCCCGGCAACGGTTAAAAAGCCGCTGATTATGAAAGCTATAATTAATGATTGCGCACCCGCATGTGCGGCACCTTCGGCATTTTTTTCGCCAATTCGACGCGCCACAATGGCCGTTGCCGCTGTACTTAAACCAATGGCAATAGAATAAACAATGGTGACAACAGATTCTGTAAGCCCAACGCTTGCAATGGCATTCTGACCCAGCTTGCTTACAAAAAATATATCAACCAAAGCAAAAACACTTTCCAGGCTTAGCTCTAATATCATAGGAATAGCCAACAGGAAAACCGCCTTACGGATGCTGCCTTGTGTATAATCCTGTTCCTCGCCATTAAGCGATTGCCGTATTATAGAAAATATATTTTTGACGGTCATTAGTTGGGGGGAAATGGGTACCGGGTTAATAATCAGATCAAAACCTCGCAAGAATAACCATTTGCGTTTAATACTTCAATTATTTTTTCGGGAATAATAGCCTCGGCCTCAATACGTAATATTTTGTCGCAGTCTTCCATATCAAAGTTTACCCGGCTATCCGGGAAATGATTTAGCAGTTGCTGAATTAGTAACTCAGACAGCCTAACCTCAGCAACATTTGTTTTAAAAACTTCAACTACCATATTCTTAATCGCCTAATGCTTTAGCTATATTTTTTAACTGATAGATATGTCGTTGGGTATGGAAAATATAGAACCATATAAATTCTGATCTTGTAAATTCACCAAATCCAGGCACTTCAAATGCCAGGCAGGTTAAGGATAGATCTAAAGTTTTAGCCGCTTCTATTAGCCTTGAAAAGGTATCATCAACCTTATTCAATGTCTCCTGCTTATTTTGAGGCGCGTTTGATGGTAAAATAAAATCAGGGGACTTCATTTTGATATCCATATTCAGAAACAGCTTGGCAGTTTCGGCTACTTTCTCGTCGTGGTTTCGTGTTGTTGGTTTGGTATTTCCGTAAAGCACACCAACCCCTACAGCTTTCAGAATATGATCTGATACTTGTCCGGGTGTCCAGCTATCCTTAAAAGGAACAGTATTAAACTGGTCATCACTAAATGAAGAGATGACCAGTTTAAGGTTAGCCTTAGTGTCTTGTAATTCTGTTAAAACATCATTCATGTTAATCGCGGCTTATTTTTGGCTATCGTCATAATTCAACATCCATTGTACACCATATTTATCAAACAGCATACCGAACCATGCACCCCAAAACATTTTCTCTAACGGCATCATTATCTGGCCGCCAACTGCAAGCCCATTAAAAAGACTGTTAGCCTCATCCATATCTTTAGGATCAATCGCTATAGAAAAATTAGTACCAAAGCTTAAGCTTTGCCCCATTGATTCCAGCACATCAGTGCCCATTAATAGATTATCACCAATGGGCAGTGCAACATGCATTACTTTCTCTTTATCCTCTGCCGACATGTTATCGCCATGCGGAGTATCTTTAAAGCGCTGCAATGTTAAAAACTCACCGCCAAATACTGATTTGTAAAAGTTAAAAGCTTCCTCGGTCTTGCCCAGAAAGTTTACGTAAGGATTGATCTTAGCCATTGTTTGTTGTTTTAAGTAATGTATTTATTTTTACTAAGTTACCTGCTTATAATGGTATTAAAAATGGTGTTAGCGGTCAATTATCGGGGGCATTTAAGACAAAAATTCTATATATTAGCCTTGCCATTTAAAATTTACCAATATGATACAATTAGGTCTTTTGCTTACCAATAGATATCGGTTAATAAGTGTAGCCGCTATACTGGATGTTTTTGAAAGCGTTAACCGGTTTTATGTTGCTGATGATAAAGAACCCGCTTTTAATATCAATCTTTTTTGTGCAGCTGATATAATAAAAGACAAAGCGATTGAATTTAACGGATATAAAATACAACCGGTTGATACGGCTCCAAAGCAGGATCTGATATTTATTCCTGCGTTTAGGTCTGAAGATATTGTACACGCTATCCGTGAAAATTATAATTATATACCCTGGCTACAGCAACAGTTTCAGGCAGGGGCAGAGTTGGCTTGTGTATGTACCGGCGCTTTTTTACTGGGTGCTACAGGTTTACTTAACGGCAAAACAGCTACCACGCACGTTGATGCCTGTAAAGAATTTGCCAGCGCGTTCCCAACGGTAAAATTACAATCTGATAAAGTAGTTACCGGCGATGGTGGATTGTATACCAGCGGAGGTTCAACTTCAAGCTTTCATTTAATGCTGCACCTGCTGCAAAAGTATTGCGGTAAAGATATAGCCGTACGTATAGCGAAATTATTTTCTATTGATATGGATAGGGATCAGCAAACTTATTTCAGCACATTCTCGCCATTACAAAGCCATAATGATGAACTGGTAACTATGGCACAGCAAAATATAGCAGCAGCTTACCAAAATACCGGCACTATTGAAGAACTGATAAAAGAAATACCCGGCAGCCGGAGAAATATTGCCCGCAGGTTTAAACAGGTAACGGGTATTACGCCTATAGAATATCTCCAAAAAACACGCATAGAAGCTGCCAAAAAACTACTGATACAAACTAACCAGCAAATGACCGAGGTTATGATTAACTCTGGTTATAGCGACCCAAAAGCATTCCGTAAGATATTCAAAAAAACAGTAGGGATGACGCCAACAGGGTATCGGGAAAAGTTTTATATGGGATAAGTAGTTGTCTGAACCTAAACGATGGACTTGATTTAGTGCTATACAGATAATCAAGGCAATCCTAATATCTCATGGGTCAGACAATAAATACTGCGATAATTACTCTCCCCAGGCTGTAATCATCAAGCTCCTTTGTCCGCCGTAGTTGCGGTGCTCGCATAAATAAATGCCTTGCCACATGCCTAAAGCTAATTTTCCGTTACGTATGGGGATAGTTACTGAGCTTCCTAATAAAGAGGACTTTAAATGTGCAGGCATATCATCAGGGCCCTCATCGTCATGGATATAATCAGAATCATTTTCAGGCACGGTTTTACTAAAGTACATTTCAAAATCTTTTCTCACTGTCGGGTCGGCATTTTCATTAATGGTTAACGATGCAGAGGTGTGCTGAATAAACACCTGGCAAATACCTGTTTTTAAATCAATAATCTGCGGTAGTGCCTGTATAACCTCTGCGGTAATTAAATGGAAGCCGCGCCTGTAGTGGCTAAGCTGTAATTGTTGCTGGTATATTTTCATGATGCTTTATAGATTTATCTGCAATAACAATGCAGATACTAAAATGTAATATAAATAGTAATTTAGTAAAAACCTTTATTATGAATACTTTACTGTTTTTTGAATTTAACGGGTTCGAATTGATCGTTATAGCTTTTGCACTGGCCTATCCTGTGCTAAGTATAATTTGCTTAATTGATATTGTACGTTCAGATTTCAAAGATGCTGTTACTAAACTAATATGGGCACTTATTGTATTATTTGCCCCTTTTATTGGCTCAATAGTTTATCTTATAGTTGGGCGCAATAGTAAAACATCTATTCCTTAGTTGGCTGCCTCATTAACAAATTAAATGTACTGTAACTATACGTACTAAGCAAAGTCTAACATAAGTTAACTTAGTATTTTATATCATGCGCTATTTCCTTTGCTTTTTATTACCACCGCTTGCTGTATTCACTACGGGTAGGATAGGAGCCTTTATCCTGAGTATTTTCCTGACGCTGTTTTTCTGGATCCCCGGCGTTATACATGCCATATTGGTAACAAATGATTATTATGCCGTTAAAAGGCACAGGCAGTTGGTGCGCGTAATGAAACGAAGCAGGTAATATAGTAAACGGTAAGATCAAATAGCTGCTATTGCCTGCTGTAGTAAGTATCTACTATGTATTTGTAAGAAGTATTTACATCAAGCCCCCAGCCAGATTGTGGATTGCTTTGAAATATGGTTTCCAGCCCCAGGTCAGTATCGGTTAACCGGATGATAGGGTCAGTTTCGCTTCCGCCGCCATTTTGTTTAACGGTTAATACCGAACCTAAAATTGTGTAATGCAAATAGGAAGTGCTATCAGTAGCATAAACCGATGAACCTGCTACTTTATGCGGGATAGTAGTTATGTAGGCAGAACCATCGTCATTAAATATTTCATACCACGCCTTCGGGTTTGTAGAGCTAAACAACATGGTAGTGTCTTTTACAAGATCAGCAGTGTTCAAGTCATATATCATGGTGTGCTGCTGGTAAGCCAGCCACTTGCCGGTTATTAATGCAGCGTGTGATTTTCCACCAATTATTTCGTTTTTTTTACACGAAAACAAAGCGCATATGCAAAACAATATTAGCGATAGGTAATTTAGGTTTCTCATAGGTTAAGAAAGATGTAGACAAAATTATCAAAACAAATAATTCTTCGGCAATTGTAACGAGATATTTAGTTTAATACAGTTTGAAATTAAAAAAGGGGGGGTATTTAGGAATTTATATATAACAATAAATGCAGTTGTTATATTTTATTATAAAAGTATATGTTTACATGCGGATATAAGCACGTTTTTAAAAATGAACAAAATGAACGACATTTTAGGCCGGGCCCTATTTGATCATTACCACACTTTATCTAAAAGTAAACTTTGGATCAACAATAAATACGGGCCGCCCGAAGAAATGCCTATAGCTGCCTATTTTAGGGAAGAGAACGATATGCCCGATATTGAATATATGGCCATGGAACAATGCCGGGGGAAGGTATTGGATATTGGCGCGGGAGCGGGGAGCCATGTTTTGCATTTGCAAGAACAGGGCCTGGATATAACAGCATTAGATATTTCACCGTTATGTGTGCAGCTAATGAAGGACCGGGGCGTAAAAAAAACAGTTGAGGCTGATATATTTAATTATAACGCCGAGAAATCTGATACCCTGTTATTTATGATGAATGGTATTGGTTTGGCAGGTACACTTCAACAATTAAAACAATTGCTTACCCATTTAAAAACCCTGTTAGCTAAAGGCGGACAAATATTATTCGATTCATCAGATATTGCTTACCTGTATGAAGGCAAATTGCCAGCACAGGGCTATTATGGCGAGATACAATACCAATACAATTATAAAAAGTTAAAAACCGAATGGTTTAACTGGCTATATATTGATGAGCATACCCTACAGCAAATTGCTGTCGAAACCGGTTTTACTATGGAAGTATTACTGGAGGATGAGTTTGGGCAGTATTTGGTTAGATTGACTGCTGCGAATTAAATTGCGCTGGCTGTTATCCATATCCCGACTATGTAGCGCTTAATACTATCCTTTATTAGCCTTAAATACCCGCATAAAATTACCGCCGAATATTTTGGCAACGTCTTTCTTACTGTAGCCCAGCTTTAATAGTTCGGTTTTTATTTTGGGGTAATCAGCAACGCTATCCATTTCTTGCGGAAACGATTCTGAACCGTCAAAGTCTGATCCTATGCCTACGTGCTCAACTCCAATAAGTTTAGCTATATAATCAATATGTTTAATGAGCATGCTTAATGGCGGGCGCACCATGTCCGATTCTGCTTTATGTATCGCGCTTAATCTTTCGATAGCCAAATCCCTGTCGTTATAAATTTTTATAAGCGAGTCTAGTTCCGGGCGGTGTACCTTTATAAAAGCACCTTCTTTTTGGGCGTAGGTACTATCAACAAAACCGCTGTAAAAGTTAACAAATACCACACCGCCATTTTTTGCAAGCGCCTGTAATTGCGCGTCTTTCATATTGCGGCGGTTTTTGTTAAGAGCCCACGCGCAGCTATGTGATGCAATAATCGGTTTGGTAGTAGTAGCTATCACATCATAAAAGGTTTGCTCGCCCACGTGCGATACATCCACCATAACCCCCAAATCATTCAAGTGATGCACTATCTGCTTACCAAAATCAGTAAGCCCTTTGTGCTTTAACGAATCTCCCTTTGTAGTTTCATCAGCTGCTGATGTTGCCCAACTGGTGCTGTTGTTCCAGGTTAGCGTTAGGTAAGCCATGCCGCGTTTGGCCAGTTGGTCAACATAACCTATACTATCCTCTATCATATGTCCGCCCTCAACACCAATTAAAGCTGCCAGCTTATTTTTTTTAACCGCTTTGGTTAATTGCTTAGGCGTGGTAACCATAGCTATCATATCCGGGTGCCGATTAATTAATGCGTATAACGAATCTATCTCGCGGTTAGCCATTGCGTAACCTGTGCCTTTGCCATATTGCCCGCTGCACCATATAGAAAATATCTGCGCGTTTAACCCGCCTTGTTTGGCACGTACCAGATCAAAATTGCCAATTGGTTGCAATTTTCCAAGGTCGGCACCGGTAATTAGCTGGTTTGATATGGCATCGTTATGGGTATCAACAAGTAGTTGCGCTTTTGTATTTAATGCTAAAGGTAACAGCAGAATCAAGATCAGTTTTTTCATGATGTAATTTAAAATAAAAATATACAATTTATAGTCCTGGTATATTATAATAATTACAATTGATTAAACTTTAATAGGTTTCTTTGTTCTATATCTACAAAAATATATACATGAAAAAGCTACTTATACTTACCGCACTTATTATTGTTGGTTACAACACCTTCGCTCAAAGCGTAGATCTGCGCCGCAAAATTGAAGTTACCGGCATTGCCGAACAGGAAGTTACCCCTGATATTATTAATGTTTCTATTTCTCTGCAGGAATACATTAACGGGAAAACAAAAATTACTATAGATGAGTTAGAAAATCAGTTGGAAGCAGCTGTGCGCGATGCCGGTATTGCTAAAGAAGATTTTACGGTAAATAATATGTCGGCCTATAATAATACTTACCAAAAGAAAAAGAACCCCGATTTTTTGGCTTCAAAACAATATGGCATTAAATTTCATGACCTGAATAAGTTTAACCAGATACTAAGCAAGGTTGACCCTAAAGGCATACAAAGTACCAATATTGACAGCTACAACTACTCAAAAATAGATCAGCTAAAAAACGAGCTTAAACTAAAAGCGTTGTTAGCGGCCAAAGCCAAAGCAACCTATTTGCTCAATGGCCTGGGCGAAAAGCTGGGCAACGTACTAAATATTACTGAAAATGATAACAGTAATTACCCGCAACCACGACAGGTTATGTATAAAGCTATGTCGCTTAATGAGGTTAGTATTCCCTCCGAATCGGACATTAATTTCAAGAAAATAAAATTAAGCTTCCAGGTAAATACAGTGTTTGAGATAGGGGTGAAGTAAGATAGTTTTGACATCGAAGTAAAGACTTTCGAATTTTTAAATTTCGAAAGTCTGAAAAGGGTCTAAAATTTCAATCTCCGATGCACTTTACGTGGATTATAAATCCTTTATCTTTTTAAGTGATTGATTTTTAAGGAGTAAAAAGCGCTTCTATCCGTTTTATATCTTTCTGATATAATTCTGAACGATCGGGATAATCCTTGTCGGTTTTGTCTAATTTACTAAATCCGGTTTTTAAATTGGCCAATGCATCTTTATAATTTTTTAATTTTTCCATAGCAAGTCCAAGATCTGAATACAGGTCATGTTGGTTTGGGCTAACTTGTATGGCTTTTTCAAAATGCAGCTGTGCTTTATCATACTTTTTTAAAGTCATATATTCATTGCCTATAGCATCTTGTATTTGTACCTCAACAGGATCTATATCAAAGCCGTAACTATCTTTAATTAACTTTTGCCTGCTAGCCATCGCTAGATCAGGATCTATTTTTCCGGCAAAAATATCTTTGAACCATACATTCATATTCCAATCTTTAAAGATAAATGCAAGTGCTTCCGGAATTGTAAATAACGGTGTAGTATTGTGGTTTTTACCCGGAAGATCTACATAGTTATAAGTAAAACGCGGGTTAGGGTTTTGAGCAAATAACTTACCTAAGGCTACTGATCCAGGCTTAAAAGCTACTTCGTTAATGCCCTCTGTACCTGATCCCCAGCAAAAAAACGTTTTATTATGTATGTTAGATCGTAATGTGCTTTTTAGGTCGGCAAACAATATACTATCACGCTGTAACTCCAAAGCGGGACTAATAGCAATTATGCCGTTAAAAAATTCAGGATCTTTAGTAAAACTGTGTGTAAGGAAAAGCCCTCCTAATGAATGCCCTATACCTATTTTAAAATTTTGCGTTCTGAAATTTTTAGTTAGCTCAGGCAGGAGTTCTTGTTTTAAAAAGTCGAAAAACTTATCCCCATTCACCTTGCCGCTACTTGGGTTGTTTTTTACAGCATAGAGAGGTCCAAAATCCAATACCCTGTTTCTTTGTATCACACCTACAATTATACAAGGCGGCATTTCTAAAAAATTTGTTAAATAATCGGTAGTGGCTAATATCGAATTTCTTAAAAAAGTCTCATCGCCATCAAATAAAAAAATTATGGGGTAACTGACTGTTGTTTGATCATAATCTTTAGGCAGGCTTACCCAATATTTTCTGGGAGTGGGAATAAGTTTTGGGGGTAATGTGTATTCTTTGGGCTCCTGGTATTTCATTAACTCCTGGGCCTGCGTATTTAATGTAGCTAAAACCGAAATTATTAAAACCAAGCAGTTTATTATTTTTTTCATTTGTTTTTCTTAGGTTGATATAACATGATGCTACGGCGTTAGTTATTTGTAAAGGAACAAATGTTTAATTACAGAGAATTGTATTTTTCAGACATGGTATCTAAAAATTGAAACACCAAACGGTCATCTGCTAATTTACTAATGGTTTTGAAAAACGTGCTTGGGTTTGAGCCGGCAATTTGTTTGTATACATTTATAAAATAAGCCTGGTCATAAAAATTACTTTCATAACTTATATCTGTAAGTGTTTTATTGTGTTGATCAAGTAATTTATTATCGAGCGAGTGCCTGAAACGAGCTATCTTTTTAAAGCCGACCGGCGATATTCCAATATGCTTATTAAAGAAACGATCTAGTGTTCTGGTGGATGTTTTTAGCTCTTTTGCAATTTGTTCAATACTTGTTTCTTTCGTAAAATCAGTAAGCATAGATACCGCTTTTTCATAAATAGGATCAATATCCAAAGGTGTATAAACCGATAGTAAAAACTCTTCTAATATATTTACCCTGTTTTCCAGTTCATTGGTGGCATAAAACGCACTAATAAAATTTTTATAACCCGGCTCGTTGTTCCATTCTGTAAATAGTTGGGAATCATGCTGCGCTATTTCTATGAATGGCTTCTTAATAAAATGATTCAATCCCAATGGTTTAAAGTGAATAGTTATCTTATCAAGCTTTCCATTTAAGTTAACCAATAGGGGATATTTTCTCATTCCCTGTACCAGCAAAACACTATTTTCTGTTTTACTTTCAAATATGCTGGTAGTATAACTGCTGATTTTAGTATCAATATTTTTATGAATATTTAATGGCGTAGTTAAATTTGGGAAAGAATAATAGTTGACACTAAACTGAGGATCATCAGTTTTAAAAAAATAATAATAAGATATATGCTGTTTTAATAAAGGATGTCTAGAGAAATACGCATGAATATCCATAATACAATGCTAATATTTTAATATTAGTATTCCAATGATTTCTCAAATTTACATCGATAGCATTGTCCCGGCGGGGTCGCAAAATTTTGAATAAAAGTATTTCACATCAGGTGTTTCACCCCATTTTTGCAAAAAAACGTAAAAATAGCATAAAGTACTTATTATAAGTTATTTATTCTACTTTACCTAAAGTATTTGTACTGTTTCAAAGTGTTTCACTCATTTTGTCAAATTTCTGTATATCAATATGTTAACCTAAAAGAGTGTTTCATGTGTTTCATTAATTTGTGAAACACTAATATCACCTTTTTTAGGTAATAATCGTTACTATCCCGGCAGCATACACCACGGGAAACTACTGCGAAAATGTTTGTTGATATAAGACTTTAATTAGTATTTAATATCAGCCTTGGCTCGTCATACTCAATCATCCGCTTGCGTTCGTTGGTGGGTATTTTTACAGATTTATTGGCCGAATAATCATAACAGATACAAACTGTTTTGCCGGTAGTGCAAATCTCCTCACCATGTGGGGTTATCTTAACCAGTACATGCATTACATCAAAACTGCTGTTACCAATGCGCACCACACGTACGTAGCACGCAATTTGGTCATGCAGGGTTATGGGCTTCAGATAATTTACCTCCGACCGGCCCACGATGATACCGTTCTCACTGAAATTCCAGTCGATGGCTTCTTTCCAATAATTAAAGCGGGCAATTTCAAAATAGGTTAAATAAATAGCGTTGTTAACGTGCCCCACGGCGTCTATATCCGAGAAGCGGATAGGGATATGGGTTTTGTATTTGTAATCTGATAGTTTTTCAGCCATTGTGCGCCATTATGTCTGGTAAAAATATAGTTAAACGACAAATTGTCTACTAAATAGCATCAAAAAAGCTATTGGTACAACAGTTGAACAACTCTTGGCGAAGATAATAAAAACAAAAACTTAGGAGGATATAAAAATGACTTTAGTAAAATTTGGCAAGGATCAAAAAAACAGTTTAGTGAATCCATTTTTTAATGATGTGTATTCGCTATTAAACGATTCGTTTTTAAACGAAAAATTAGCAACCCGTACACCTGCGGTAAACATTGCAGAAAGCGATAATCAATTTGAAGTTGAATTAGCCGTACCGGGCTTGAGCAAAGAAGATTTTAAAATCAATTTGGATAAAAATGTATTAAGCGTTTCGGCCGAAAAGAAAACTGAAACCGTTGATGAGAACAAGAAATTTACCAAACGCGAATACAGCTTTAATTCATTTTCAAGGTCATTTACCTTACCTGAAAGCGCAGATCATTCAAAAATAGAAGCTGATTATACAGCCGGAATTTTGAAATTGACCATCGCTAAAAAAGAAGAGGCTAAATTTCAATCAAGAGAAATAGCTGTAAAATAAGTTATATCGGGAAATCCAAAGGTCCGGTTTGTGGGAGGCTTTATAAGTGAAAGGGGACCGGACCCGCGGAATACCGAAAAGAGAGTTTTCATAATAGTAATGTTGGTTTAGTTTGAAAAAGGCCGTTCCATTTTGGGGCGGTCTTTTTCGTTTTGGCCTCACCCATCCCTTTCCAACGGAAAGAGCTTTAAACAACTTAATCCCTCATATTAATATACTGCAACGGCTGGTCGAAGTTTTCTTTGCGGCAAAGCGCAATAACTTCTTGCAGGTCGTCTATTTTTTTAGCCTGTACGCGTACCTGGTCATCCATAATACTGGCTTGTACCTTTAGGCCGCTATCTTTAATTTTCTTAACAATTTTTTTGGCGGTATCCTGGTCAAGCCCTTGCTTTATTTTTATTTCTTTACGTATCATGTTGCCCGATGCGGCTATTTCTTTACCAAAATCCATTGCTTTTGGGTCAAGCTGCTGCTTTACCATGCGGCTTATAATTGCATCTTGTATGGCTTTAATACGCATATCGTTTTCGGTAACTACCGTTATTACGTTGGTTTTTTTATCAAGCTCTATAGTGCTTTTTGAATCGTTAAAATCATAGCGGTTCAAAATTTCTTTTTTAGCTATGTTGATAGCGTTATCCAGCGTTTGGCCGTCTATTTTGCTTACTATATCAAATGTTGGCATGGGTAATTGGTTTAAAATTGATGTTTACAAAATTAATGTAATGATAGTATATATAAAGCCATAAAATCAAATAGTAACTATTATTGTTAAAAACAAAAGCATAATATACCAATCACTTAATATTAACTTAACAAATAAATAAGCAGATTTGCATACAGTGCTGCAAAGCACTCAATTTATATGGATATTAAACGCATACCTTTAATTAACAGAGAAATTAGCTGGTTATATTTTAACGAACGCGTTTTACAAGAAGCAGCCGATCCAACTGTACCCTTAATTGAAAGGATAAGGTTTCTTGCTATTTTTTCATCAAACCTCGATGAGTTTTACCGCGTTAGGGTGGCAACATTAAGCCGCCTTACCAATTTGAATGAAAAGGCTAAGGAAATTTTGGGTTATAATCCTAAAAAGCTATTAAACCAGATAAAAAACGTTGTTGTAAAACAAGAACGGAAGTTTAACAACCTATACGAAAATATCATTGTTAAACAGCTTGCCGAAGAAAAGATATTCCTGCTTAATGATAAACAGTTAAATGTAGCCAGGGGTACATTCGTGAAAAGCTATTTCCGCGAAAAACTATTGGCAACGCTGGTGCCCATCATGCTGGATAATACAAATGTATTGCCCGAGCTGCGCGACCGTTCCATATACTTTTTTGTAAAGCTCACTAAGGATAAAAAAACAACTTACGCTTTAATTGAAATACCGGATAATCTTTCCAGGTTTATTGTATTGCCCGAAACTAATAACCTGAAATTTATCATTTTATTAGATGATATTATACGATACAGTTTGGAAGATATATTTTTCATATTTGAACATGATAGTATTGACGCCTATTCCATACAGCTTACCCGCGATGCAGAACTGGACCTGGATAAGGAAGTAAGCGAGAAGTTTATTGATTCACTATCTAAAAGCTTACAAAAACGGCGTAGGGGCAAACCCATGCGTTTGCTATACGACTCTGAAATGCCGCTGGATATGTTAAAGTATTTGGTAAGCAAATTGGGCCTGCATGGCGAAAGCCTTATCCCGGGCAACCGTTACCATAACTTTAAAAATTTTATTGCTTTCCCTAACGTAGGCAGACCCGAGTTGGAGTATGTAAGATATGCAGTATTACCGGTTGATAGCCTGACTTTTGATAAAAGCTTAATGGCTATGATAGCTAAGCAGGATTATCTCATCAATACCCCTTATCAAACGTATGATTATGTGATCCATTTTTTACGTGAGGCCGCTATTGACCCAAAGGTTAAAGAGATAAGTATTGCGGTGTATCGCCTTGCAGAAAATTCGCGTATAATGCATGCTTTGATAAATGCGGCAAAGAATGGCAAGAAAGTAAATTGTTTAATTGAACTGCGGGCGCGTTTTGATGAACAAAACAATATTACCTGGAGCCGCAGACTGGAAGAAGAGGGCGTAAATGTATTGTATGGTATTGAGGGATATAAGGTACACGCTAAAATATGTTTGGTAAGCCGCACAGAAAAGGATAAACTGGCTTACTACGCTTGCTTATCTACCGGAAATTATAATGAGAAAACAGCGAGGATATATGCCGACCATACCCTGCTCACCTCTAATAAAAAAATAACCAATGATTTGGTAAATGTTTTTAAAGCTTTAAATAAAAGCATATTACCTAAAGGGTTAAAGAGCCTTATTGTGTCGCCAATTGATTCGCGGCCGGCAATTTATAAATTGATAGATACCGAGATCAGGCATGCCAGGGCCAAAAAGCCTGCCTATATGATCCTGAAAATGAATAGCCTGGCTGATGAGCAGTTAATTACTAAACTATATCAGGCCAGTAACGCTGGTGTGAAAATTAAAATGATAATAAGAGGCATGTGCTGTCTGGTGCCCGGTATAAAAGGTTACAGCGAAAACATTGAGATAGTAAGCATTGTAGACAAATACCTGGAGCATGCCCGTGTACACATTTATTGTAATGGCGGAGATGAACTGATGTACTTAACATCTGCCGATTTTATGACCAGGAACATTGATACCCGCGTTGAGGTGGGTTTCCCTATTTATGATAAAAAAATCAAGAAAGAGATAAGAGACATAATTGATATTCAGCTTAATGATAATACCAAAGCGCGCGAAATTAATAGTCACAATACCAACAAACACCATAAAACAAACACTGAGGTACCAGTGAGGGCACAAATAGACATTTATAATTATCTGAAAAATAAAAACAAAATAAATTGAGATACGCAGCAATAGATATAGGTTCGAACGCGGTAAGATTGCTTATTGCTGATATAATTGAAAACGACGGGTCTGTTTCATTTAAAAAAAATACGTTGATCCGGGTACCATTACGTTTGGGTGATGACGCATTTATAAATCAGCATATTTCTGATAAAAAAGCAACTGATTTGGTAAAAACCATGTATGCTTTCCGTAACCTGATGGATGTATACAAGGTGGGAGATTATATGGCTTGCGCCACATCTGCCATGCGCGAAGCTAAAAATGGTGATCATATTGTAAAGCAAATAAAGGAACAGGCGAATATCGATTTGGAAATTGTTCTGGGACAAGCGGAAGCGCGGATCATTTACGCCAGTCATGCAGAGCAAAATATAGACAGAACAAAGAACTATTTATATATTGATGTAGGTGGTGGCAGTACAGAGCTTTCGTTGTTTTCATCAGGCGATTTAGTGGCGTCTAAATCTTTTAACATTGGTACCATCCGCATACTTGATAACCAGGATACAGAGGAATCATGGAACTCCATGAGAGAGTTTATACGGGAACATACCAGGCATTTTAAAAATATATCAGGCATTGGTACCGGTGGAAATATTAATAAGCTTTATAAATTATCCGAAGAAAAAGATAACTCACCGTTAACCTTTAATAAGCTAAAATCGCTTTACGGTTATCTTGATTCATTTTCGCTAAAAGACCGTATTAATGTTTTGGGCCTAAACCAGGATAGGGCAGATGTTATTATACCGGCCTGCGAAATATATTTATCTGTAATGAAATGGGCCGGCATTAAGAGCATGCATGTGCCCAGCGTAGGCATGGTTGATGGTATTATACAAACATTGATAGATAAGAATTACGTCAAATTTCATTAAATTAATTTAATAAATTGTTTAATAATTAAAAAAGTGTTATTATATTTGTAATGCCCTCTAAAAGGGCATGTTTTTCATAGGTAGATGTAGGGTCGGGTACTAGTTATTCGACCCTTTTTTTGTAGCCTGCCCTCCCTCTAAACGGCGGAGCTTTCATGAACACTTTGAAAAAATAAAGAATTGTGAATAATCTGCCCCGGAGGGAAGACTTGGAAATTTTCATTATACAAACCAACGACACTTCATTTGTTATTTAGACTTATCTTTGAAAGAAACTTAAACTGTTTTTAATTGATTTAATAATTATAAAAGTCTCCCTACCGGAGGAGATTTAGAGCGGACCCATGAAGAAAAAAATTGTAGTTGCTATTACCGGCGCCAGCGGAGCAATATATGCCAGGTTATTATTGAATAAATTACAGCAGCTAAACAGCCAAATAGCCGAGGTTGCGCTAATTATGTCTGATAATGCAAAGCAGGTATGGCGATTTGAATTGGATAATGAAGATTATGCCAATTATCCTTATAAATTTTATGCTAAAAACGATTTCATGGCGCCCTTTGCATCTGGCTCGGCAAAGTTTGATACCATGGTAATTATACCATGCTCTATGGGTACTTTGGGTAGAATTGCCGGCGGCATATCTGACGACCTGGTAAGCCGCGCAGCCGACGTGATATTAAAAGAGCGTCGTAAACTGATATTGGTGGCCCGCGATACTCCTTTAAATCTCATCCATATACGTAATATGGCAACAGTAACCGAGGCTGGTGGGATTATTTGCCCGGCAGTACCATCGTTCTACAACAAACCGCAAACAGTTGAAGAAGTTGCCTTAACAGTTGTAAATAGGGTAATAGATTTGATAGGATTGGACAATGATAGTTATCGTTGGGGCGAATAATTGTTTATAGGCATTTGAAATTGAAAAACTTTATTTAACTTGCTGACAATAAACCCATAAACTAAACCTTAACATAGATGGAAAATAATAAACAACCCATACCAGAGTGGGCAAAACCTCAGCCTAAAAAGAAATGGAAATGGTGGCAAATTCTGCTAATAGTTTTATTCATTCTATTTATAATTGGTAAGTTAAGTAAAAATGATGCAACTAATAATAGTAGTGGAAATAGTAGCACAACTAATGCATCTACGTCAAACGAGGTGCCATCATCCTCGTCAAATGTTATTCAAGTAGGTCAAACTTTGAAATCTGACATGTTTGAGATTAGAGTAAATAAGGTAGAGGTTTCGGATTGGGTAAATACTGGTAACGAATTTGCCGATCTCAAAAGAGAAGATGGTTCTCAATATATTGTCTTTAATGCAACATTTAAAAATATTGACACGGAAAGCAGGATGCTTATTGATGGTAAATTAACTGTTAATTACAATGGTAAGGATTATGACTTTGATAAATCTGAAACTATTTTGTTAGATGGATGGGGTTTAGTGTTAGATCAAATTAACCCGCTTGTTTCAAAAACCACTAATATTGTTTATAAAGTTCCTAAAGAGCTAAAAGGTGATGTTTATTGGGTGCCAGGACGTACCAGTGGTGACGAAAAAATATTATTAGGGGCAATAAAAATGTGAGCCGACCGATATTCACTCATTATACCATAATTCGTATATTTGCGGCAAATAATGAACAAGAAAGTCGCTTTTTATACACTGGGTTGCAAACTCAACTATTCTGAAACATCAACACTAGGCCGTCTTTTCAGTAACGCGGGTTTTGATACCGTTGATTTTACTAATACGCCCGATGTATATGTTATCAATACCTGCTCGGTAACCGACCATGCAGATAAAAAGTGCAGGAAGGTTGTAAACGAAGCGCTTAAAGTATCACCCAATGCTTACATAACCATTGTAGGCTGTTATGCACAGCTAAAACCAAAAGAGATTGCCGAAATCCCGGGTGTTGATATGGTTTTAGGCGCTGCAGAGAAGTTTCAGATCATAGATCATATTACCGATCTTACTAAAAATCCTAAAACATTAATATATAATCAGCCGGTAACAGCGGCTAATGAGTTTATTCCTGCACATTCATTTGGCGATCGTACCCGTACCTTTTTAAAGGTTCAGGATGGTTGCGATTATTCCTGCTCATTCTGTACCATACCATTAGCGCGAGGCGCCAGCAGGAGCGATACTATTGGAAATGTAATTGAGCAAGCTAAACAAATAGCGGCATCAGGCGTAAAAGAGATAGTGCTAACCGGGGTTAACCTGGGCGATTTCGGTATCATCAATGGCAAGCGAGAAACTAAATTCTTTGACCTGGTAAAAGCATTGGATGAAGTAGAAGGTATTGACCGTATACGTATATCATCCATCGAACCCAATTTATTAACAGATGAGATCATTGAATTTGTAGCTGCATCAAAACGTTTTGTACCGCATTTCCATATTCCGTTGCAATCGGGCTCAAACAAAATACTAAGCCTGATGCGCCGCCGGTATAAACGCGAGTTGTATGTAGACAGGGTAGCTAAGATAAAGCAGTTAATGCCCAATTGCTGTATTGGTGTTGATGTAATTGTGGGCTTCCCCGACGAAACAAGAGAAGATTTTATAGATACTTATAATTTTTTAAACGAGCTGAATATAGCATATCTGCATGTATTCACTTATTCTGAACGTGAAAATACTTTAGCTGCCGAAATGAGCGGTGTTGTGCCTGGTTCAACACGGGCCGACAGGAGTAAGATGCTGCACATATTATCTGACAAAAAACGCCGCGCATTTTATGATACCCAATTAGGCCGGACAGAAGAAGTATTGTTTGAGGGCGATATTAAAGAAGGTTTTATGCATGGTTTTACCCGCAACTATGTAAAAGTAAAAACCAAATACGACCCGGTATTGGTAAACGAATTAAAAACAGTTTATCTAACACAAATATCACCCGATGGTGATGTTGAAATAACCGAGGGCCAGGAAATATTAGTACATTAATTCTATATTCGCTGCAAATTATCTAACTATGTTTCCAAGTATTAGTTCGCTTATAAAATATCTTACCGGTTTAGATATTCTTCTGCCCATACAAACTTTTGGTTTTTTTGTAGCGTTAGCATTTATAGCGGCTTATTGGGCCTTTAGTGAAGAATTTAAGCGCAAGGAAAAGTTAGGCTATATACATTCTTTCGAGAAAACAGTAACTGTGGGTTCGGCTATTACAATACCCGAATTAATAGGTAATGGTGTTTTTGGATTTGTATTGGGTTATAAATTGTTAGACATGGTATTTAACTACCATGCTTTTATTGATGATCCACAGACATTTGTTTTATCTGCCCGCGGCAATTTTGTAGGGGGAATTATTTTGGCGGCAGTATTTGCCTATTGGGCGTATACCGAAAATAAAAAACAAAAATTAGATAAGCCGGTAACCCAAAAAATAAAAGTTCATCCGTACGAATTAATGGGTAATCTCTTGTTATGGGCCGCGGTTTGTGGTTTTGCCGGCGCCAAACTGTTTAATGCTTTAGAAAACTGGGACGAGTTTATGCGCGATCCGGTAGGCATGCTTATTGGTTTTAGCGGACTGACCTTTTATGGCGGTTTAATTTGTGGAGGAGCCGCGGTACTTTATATTGCAAATAAACACGGTATAAAGCCATTAAATATGCTGGATATTGGCGGGCCGGGTATGATGTTAGCTTACGCTGTTGGTCGCATTGGCTGCCAGATGTCGGGAGACGGAGATTGGGGAATACCTAATCATTTACCAAAACCACATTGGTTAAGTTGGGCCCCTGACTGGATGTGGGCATTTAAATTTCCGCATAACGTGAGCATGGAAGACGAGGGTAATAAAATTGCCAATTGTGTAGGCAAGTATTGTAATGAATTAAGAGAAGCGGTATTCCCAACTTCGTTTTATGAGTGTGTAATATGCTTGCTGTTATTCCTGTTTTTATGGAGCATACGTAGCCGTATTAAAATACCGGGTGTAATGTTTGGTATTTACCTGGTATTAAACGGTGTCGAACGCTTTTTAATTGAACTAATACGCGTAAATACGCGTTATCATGTCGCTGGCATACCATTTACACAAGCCGAAATGATATCTCTTTGTCTGTTTATAGGAGGATTGTACTTAATTATATCAGGATTGAATCGCGAAAAAAAATTAAAAGCACAGCATGGCTAATAATTCATTTAGGCAAAAGCTGTTTAAAAATCAGGTAGCCAGGTTTGTGTTTTCGGCAGGTGCGGGTTTTTTGGTTGACATATTTGCCTTCTATATGTTCTATCATAATTTCCTGGAGCGGCCAACTTATAATGTTTTTTCCTATACGTTTGATAACTATACGCTTTCTTTAGCTATATCCTTCTTTTTGGGTGTAGTGGTTAATTTTTTAATAACCCGGTACATGGTATTTAACGAGTCGGTTTCATCACCGGCAAAGCAGTTTATACGATTTGTAACAGTAGCTATAATTGGTTTTTTTGCAAATTTAAGTCTGTTAGATTTTTTTATAAGGTCATTACATATGTATCCGCCAATGGCAAGGGTAGCAGCTGCGTTGAGTTTGTTTTTCGCGAGCTTTTTTGTACATAAGTTTTTTTCATTTAGCCTATCATTAAGACATCATGCAGCTGGAGCAAGTAGTAAATCAGGTAATTGAGCTTTCTAAACAAGCCGGCGATTTTATCCGCCAGGAAAGAAAAACCTTTAATGCTGATAAAATAGAATACAAAGGGCTAAACGACCTGGTATCGTACGTTGATAAAACTGCCGAAGGAATTATAGTAGCCGGATTGGAGAAAATAATACCCGATGCGGGCTTTATAACCGAAGAGCAAACCAAAAACAACACAGCCGAAAGATATAACTGGATAATTGACCCGCTTGATGGTACTACCAATTTTATTCATGGCTTGCCGGTATTTTCTGTTAGTATAGCACTTAAAGAATATGATGAGCTGGTTTTAGGCGTGGTATACGAAATTAACCAGGATGAATGTTTTTATGCATGGAAAGGCGCGCCCGCGTACCTAAACGGCAAAGAAATTAAAGTAAGCAAAGCCTCAACCATTGGCGATAGCTTAATTGCTACAGGTTTCCCGTATTATAATTTTGAAAAACAGTCGCAATATATTGATCTGTTTACCTACCTAATGAAAAACTGCCACGGTTTGCGCCGATTAGGATCAGCAGCTGTTGATTTGGCTTATACCGCTGCCGGGCGCTTTGATGCTTATTATGAATACAATCTTAATGCCTGGGACGCTGCTGCAGGCATTGTAATAGTAAAACAAGCCGGAGGCCACGTAGTAAACTTTAAAGGCGGAGACGAGGTGTTAGATACCCGTGAGCTGTTGGCTACTAACGGGAAGTTTACAGAGGAGCTGCTGCAGGCAATCCAAACGTATTTTAAAGATTAGTTATTGAAGTTAGTTATTGAAGATTAAAGATTGGTAGAACATATTGCAAATACTAATCTCTAATCTTCAATAACTAATCTTTATTACAATGCTTCTGACACTACTTCTGTAACTTCAGGAACCATGCGTTTAAGCAAATTCTCAATACCTGCTTTTAAGGTGATGGTTGATGACGGGCACCCGCTGCATGAACCGCGCAGCTCAACAGTAACCACACCTTCGGTAAACGAACGGTAGGAGATAGCGCCGCCATCCTGTTCAACAGCCGGACGAACGTAATCATTTAATATCTGTTGAATTTTGATCTCGGTGTCAGTTCCTTCAAAATCAACCTCGCCGGTTTGCTCCTCTATCTGTACTTTTAGTTCAGACTCAACAGCGCCTTTTACAAACTCTTTTAATATTGGTTCAATATCTTCCCAGTCTGTGCCTTCTGTTTTGGTAACCGTAACAAAATTGCTGGCGAAGAAAACGCCGTTTACAAATGAAAATTTATATAGCTCTTTAGCAAAAGGAGATTTTTCTGCACTTTCTTTAGTAGCGAAATCTGTACTGCCGTTAATCAGCAACTTGTTCACAATGAATTTCATTGTTGCCGGGTTAGGCGTAGACTCTGTATATACGTTGATATTCATCTTGATATTTTATTTACTTAACAAAGTTAAATAGCTTTTTGATTAAAGTATCATGCTAATTTAGTTATGACCTGTGTGTGACGTTGGTTTACAAAGATTAGTTAATTAGAGATTAAAGATTAGGAGATATTGCAATTACCAATCTTTAATCTTCAATACCCAATCTTTATATCCCCGTATAATTACCCGGCGTTATTTTCTTAATCTCTTCTTTAACGCTGTCCCCAACCTGCAAAGTATCAACAAACTCTGCAATAGTCTGTGCGTTAACCTGTGTATTGGTACGGGTAAGCTCTTTCAAAGCTTCGTATGGGTTTGGATAGCCCTCGCGCCTTAAAATGGTTTGTATGGCCTCTGCAACCACGGCCCAGTTAGCTTCTAAGTGAGAGCTGATCACTGCTTCATTTAGCAATAATTTTCCTAATCCTTTTACTGTTGATTTTATGGCTATAAGTGTATGTGCCACCGGCACACCAATGTTGCGCAATACGGTCGAGTCTGTTAAGTCGCGTTGTAACCTTGAGATAGGCAATTTAGCAGCCAAATGCTCAAATAAAGCGTTAGCTATACCCAAATTACCTTCAGAATTTTCAAAATCTATTGGGTTAACCTTATGCGGCATGGCGGACGAACCTACTTCGCCTGCCTTAATTTGCTGCTTAAAGTAGTTCATCGATATATAGGCCCACATATCGCGGTCCAAATCTATCAGGATATTGTTTATTCTTTTTAAAGCATCGCATTGCGCGGCAAAGTTATCGTAATGCTCAATTTGTGTTGTAAACTGCGAGCGGTTAAGTCCAAGCGTATCATTTACAAAGCTATTACCAAACACTTTCCAGTCTATTTGCGGGTAAGCTATATTATGCGCGTTAAAATTGCCCGTAGCCCCGCCAAATTTGGCCGATGAAGGTACTTGTTTTAGTAAGTTCAGTTGATTTTCTAACCGTTCAATAAATACCTGTATCTCTTTCCCCAAACGGGTAGGTGATGCCGCCTGACCGTGTGTGTGGGCAAGCATTGGTATTTTATCCCAATCGGCAGCGTATTTTTTTAATAAGTTAACCAACTCGTCAATTGCCGGGTAGTAAACCTCGTTCAATGCCAGTTTAAAGGTGTAAGGTACCGCCGTATTGTTTATATCCTGCGATGTTAACCCAAAGTGTATAAACTCTTTATAGGCTTGCAGGTTGAGCAAATCAAACTTTTGTTTGATAAAATACTCTACTGCTTTAACGTCATGATTGGTTACTTTCTCAATGTCTTTTATGCTTTGCGCATCGGCCTCAGTAAAATTTCTGTAAATATCCCGTAACTTTTCTAACAGATTTTTATCAAAACCCTGTAGTTGTGGCAGCGGATGTTGGTATAAAGCGATGAAATATTCAATTTCTACAAACACCCGATATTTTATTAATGCATACTCTGAAAAATATTCGCCCAATTCGGCGGAGGTTTTTCGGTAGCGGCCATCAATAGGAGATATTGCAGAAAGTGGTGTAAGTGTCATGGTTGGTGATTTTTGTGCAAAGGTAATAAATTCAGCATTATTTAAATGTGCGAATACCCATTGATCTGTGGTTAACAGATGTGGAAAACATTTTTGTTTTGGAAACTTTGAAATCTAAAAATGTTTCCATAGTTTTGACTAATTAAGTCAATGGTTCAAACAGATAGAATAATACAAGGCGGCGAAGAACTGTTTTTAACAGCAGGGATAAAAAGCGTTACGATGGATGATATTGCCAGGCACTTAGGCATGTCAAAAAAAACCATCTACCAGTTCTTTAAGGATAAGAATGAGTTAGTGATAGCTTTAGTAAAGAAAAAGCTGCGGGATGATGAAAACCAGATGTGCGATATCATTGGCAAATCAAACAATGTGATTGAGGAAATGATCAATATGATGAAATGCTCTGAAGAGATATTTTCAAGGATCAACCCTATAGTTATACATGATCTGCAAAAATATCACCCTGAGGCATGGAAGCAGTTCCAGCATTTTAAGGCTGATGTTTTGATACGCACTTTAGAAGAACTTTTAACAAAAGGTATTAAACAGGGATACATAAGGCCCGACATTGATGTTAAAATCATAGCACGTATGCGTGTAAGCCAGGTAGAAATGGGCTTTAATACATCTGTATTTCCACATAACGAGTTTAGTATATGGAAAGTGCAGTACCAGTTATTAGAGCATTTTAATTTTGGTATTTGTACCCTGAAGGGATATAAGCTATTAAATCAATTTAAAAATATTAATGATGAATAGCTTTTCTGTTGACATAGGGCTGTCATACCTGACTTGTTATTTTGAAAAGAAAATAAATTAATAAACAACCAAACACACAATAATAATATACCAATGAAATGTATTTTTTTAACAGCGACCTTAATTTGTACCATAGCGTTAAGCAGCTATGCACAACAGGTACCGCTACCAAAAACGCCGCGTGATTTTAGCCTGGCCGATTGTATAAAATATGCTTATGAGCATCAAGATTCGGTAAAAAATGCCGCTCTTGATGTTAAAAGCGCAGAATATAAGGTTAAGGAAACGATAGGCTCTGGCCTGCCACAGGTAAATGGAAGTATTTCTTTCCAGGATTTTTTGAAACCACCGGCAACAGTAGGGCCTAACATTTTTGCTACGCCAATTGACTTGAATGCACCATTGGTGAAATTCCCGTTTGGTGCTGTAAAGTATAATAATACCTATTCTTTGCAAGCCAGTCAGTTATTGTTTAGTGGTACCTTTATAGTTGGTTTACAGGCAGTAAAAACATTCAGGGAGCTTTCTCAACGCAGCCTGGTACGGTCGAAAATTGAAACAAATGTTAACGTAACTAAAGCTTACTACCAGGTATTGGTTAGCGATGAGGAAATAAAATTACTGGACGCGAATATAGCCCAGTTAAAACAACAATTAGATCAAACTACCCAACAAAACAAACAGGGCTTTGTTGAGAAGATAGATGTTGACCGTTTATCTGTTCAGTACAATAATTTGGTTACTAACAGAGAAAATGTTGCACGCGCTTTAATATTAAATTACCAGATGTTAAAGTTCCAGATGGGTATGGCGATAGAAGAGGAGATAACATTAACCGATAAGCTGGCAGATATTAAATTTGACCAGGTGGTATCAGCTACGCTTGATACTGCTTTTTATCATAACCGTATCGAATACAAATTGCTGGAAACCAATGTTACATTAAATCAATTAGATGTTAAAAGTAAAAAGGCTACATTTTTACCTACTGTAAGTTTAAATGCCGGCTATGGCGAAGTTTTCCAGGAAAACCAATTCAGGTATTTATATAATAATATGTATCCTAACAGCTTTGTTGGTTTAAATGTAAATATTCCAATATTTAGTGGGGGGCAGCGCAGTAATCAATTAAAACAATCGCAAGTAAATGTACAAAAAGCTCAGAACGATCTGTACAATGCAAGTAATGGCTTTAAATTACAAGCCAGTGCTGCGCGGATTACTTTCTTTAACAGCCTGCAATCGTTAAATAACCAAAAACGTAGTCGTGAGTTAGCGCAGGAAGTATTGCGGGTATCAAAAATTAAATACGCGCAGGGGGTAGGCTCAAGTATAGAAGTTACACAGGCACAAACCGAATTAGAAAATTCAGATAATCAATACATACAGGCATTATACAATGCATTAATAAGCAAAGTGGACCTGGACAAAGCATATGCACGTATTAACTAAAACTAAATCACCTTATACTATAAAAATGAAAAAATTAATATACATACCAGTCTTGCTTTTAATGGCAGCATGTTCGCAAAAGCCAGTGGATAAAGCAACAGAATTAGCCGATCTTAAAAAGCAGCAGGCAGAGATCAATTCAAAAATAGCATCTTTACAGGTTGGTAGTGCTCCTCAGGATTCATCAAAAAGTGCTGATATAGGCATACTGAAAATTACAGAAACCAAATTTACCCACTATGTTGATATACAAGGTAAAATTGATGCTAAAGACAACGTAATGGCCTACCCGCAATCGCCGGGTGTAATTACCAGTATTTTTGTTGCACCCGGCCAGCATGTAGGTCGCGGGCAAGTTTTAGTGCAATTGGATAACAGTGTGCTTAAAGAAAATATTATACAGGCAGAAACGCAGGCAACTTTGGCTAAGACATTATTTCAGCGCCAGAAAAACCTTTGGGATCAAAAAATTGGTACCGAAGTACAGTTTTTACAGGCACAAACACAAATGCAAAGCGCCCAAAAGCAAGTTGATGCTTTACGTCAACAAGCAGATCTTTATCGTATCACTTCGCC
The DNA here is from genome assembly GCF_028287845.1 of Mucilaginibacter sp. GTDB lineage: Bacteria > Bacteroidota > Bacteroidia > Sphingobacteriales > Sphingobacteriaceae > Mucilaginibacter. The sequence goes on along the minus strand of NZ_JAQBOW010000082.1, from coordinate 6,036 downwards.
TATAAGCGGCACTATTGACCAAATGGACCTTAAACTTGGCCAGGTTGCGCAGCCGGGTGTTACAGGCATACGTATTGTTAATGCTGATATTTTGAAAGTTAAAGCTGATGTTCCTGAGTCATACGCAAGCCGTGTAAACCAGGGCGACAATGTAAAAATTGTTGTGCCTGATGGTAATGATTCATTAACAGCTAAGTTAACTTTTGCTGCTAAAGCTATCGACCCAACATCACGTAGTTTTGCTATAGAAATAGCTTTACCTGCCCGCAAAACCCTGCGCCCTAACATGACAGCGATTATTAAAATTGCTGATTATAATAATAGTAAAGCTATTGTTATTCCGCTAAACTCGGTTCAAAAATCAGAGCAGGGTGATTATGTATATGTTAATAATAACGGTGTAGCTAAGCGCAAAAATGTTAAAGTTGGTATAAGCTATGGAAGCCAGGCCGAAATAATATCCGGCTTAGCTAATGGAGACCAGCTAATAACTGCCGGTGCCAGCGATTTGAATGACGGCGACAAAGTAACTGTATTACAGTCTGCTAATTAATCACACATAAATAATTTGATCTATAATGAAAGATCTTAACAAAGAATTTGGGCCATCAAGCTGGGCCATTGATAATAAGACTGCCATATACGTACTTATATTTTTAATTACCGTACTGGGTCTTATCAGCTACAATAATTTGCCCAAGGAAAATTTTCCAGATATAGCACAATCAAAAGTTTTTGTGAGTACGCCATATATTGGCCAATCGCCGCAAAATATTGAGTTGTTAGTAACCAGGCAATTAGAAAAGCAATTAAAATCACTTAAAGGTTTAAAAAAGGTAACCTCAAATTCCAAACAAAACATATCAGTTATAACTGCCGAGTTTAATGCCGACGTTAAAATTAGAGATGCCAAGATTGATGTAAAGGAAGCTGTGGATAAAGCTAAGCAGGATCTTCCGCAAAATGATGCTAACTTAAAAGAATCTATTATATCTGATATCAACGTAGCCGATATTCCTATTCTATACGTAAATATTTCTGGCGATTACGACTTGAAGAAGTTAAAAGAATATGCTGATAACTTAAAAGACGATATTGAAAGTTATAAAGAAATATCGCGGGTTGAAGAGGTTGGAGCGCTAACACCCGAAATACAAATAAATGTCGACATGAATAAAATGGCGGCAGTACAGTTAAGCTTTAATGACATTACGCAAGCAATTGGTAATGAAAATATTATAGCATCTGCCGGCAACGTAACTACTGATGGTATACGCCGTAGTATTGATATTAAAAAAGACTATAAAAGCGCTGCCGAAGTAGCCGAAATGGTAGTAAGAAACCCTAAGGGGCAACCCATATACCTGCGTGATATTGCCGATATAAAAGATTCATTTTTAGAGCAGGAAAGCTATGCGCGTTTAAAAGCAAATGATAGCAAAGATTTTAAAAATGTAATTACGCTTAACGTGAGTAAGCGTACCGGCGAAAACCTTATCCAGGCTTCTGATAAAATAAATAGTCTTATTTCGCAGAAACTGAAAACAGTTTTCCCTAAGGGCCTTAAGATAACCGTAACGGGTGATCAGTCTGATAAAACACGTACTACGTTAAATGACCTTATTAATACTATTATTATTGGGTTTATATTGGTTACCATCATCCTGATGTTTTTTATGGGCAGCACCAACGCCATATTTGTGGCGCTATCTGTACCGCTGTCGTGTTTTATTGCATTTTTAGTAATGCCGGCCATTGGTTTTACGTTAAATATGATCGTGTTGTTCTCATTCCTGCTTGCTTTGGGTATTGTGGTTGACGATGCGATTGTGGTGATAGAAAACACGCACCGGATATTTAACAACGGAGCCATTCCTATAAAACAAGCGGCTAAAATGGCCGCCGGTGAAGTGTTTTTACCTGTATTTTCAGGTACTATGACCACGCTTGCACCATTTATTCCGTTGGCTTTCTGGAACAGTCTGATAGGACACTTTATGTTTTTCTTGCCTATTACGCTTATTATAACATTATTAGCATCATTGGTTGTTGCATACTTGTTTAATCCGGTATTCGCTGTTGATTTTATGAAACCGCACGTTGAGGGCGAACACGACAATCCAAAATTTGATAAAAAAGTACGGCGTTCATTGGTATACCTGGTTATAGCTACTGTAGTTGGTTATTTGATAAACTTTGGCTTTGGTAACTTTATGGTGCTGGTTATAGCGTTGTATCTTTTAAACCATTTTGTTTTATTAAGGACGATAGACAGTTTTCAAAACAATTTATGGCCGCGATTTAAGGATTGGTATGCCAGATGGCTTGAACGTGCTGTTAAAAGGCCGGTATGGGTATTAGGCGGCACCGTTATGCTGTTTATATTCACTATATTTTTTCTGGTAGCCCGGTCACCCAAGGTGGAGTTTTTCCCGGCAGGAGATCCTAACTTTGCATTTGTTTACATAACTATGCCTATCGGTACAGATCAGGCTTATACTAATGAAGTTACCAAAAAGTTAGAGAAACGTGTTGCAGAAGCGGTTGAGCCCGATAAAGATATTGTTTCGTCTATCATATCAAACGTTACAGCCAGCGTGGCCGACCCAAGCGATGAAGATCAGGGCGATTACGAAAACAAGAGTAAGATAACGGTTGCGTTTGTAGAATTTGGCAAACGTCATGGCAAAGATACCAAGGCAGTATTGGCAAATGTGCGTAAAGCTGTTGAGGGAATAATACCGGGTGCAAAAATAGCCGTGGCTCAGGAAAACGGCGGTCCACCGGTACAAAAAGACATCAGTATTGAAATTGCCGGCGATAACATAGATACATTAGTAAAAACTGCAAATAATTTAAAAAGCTACCTTGCTAAACAAAATATTGCCGGTATTGAAGGCTTAATAGCTGATGTGCAGACAGATAAACCTGAAATTGTATTTGACGTTGACCGCGAACGTGCCAACCGCGAAGGTATAAGTACCGGCCAGATAACCCAGGCTTTAGGTACCGCGGTGTTCGGAGCTAAAGCAGGCGATTTTAGGAATACACGCGAGGACGACTACCAGATAAAAGTTCGCGCCCTTGAAAGCCAGCGCGGCAATCTGGACGCTTTAAAGAACTTAAAGATTACTTATCGTGATCTTGCTACAGGCGGCGCTATACGTCAGGTTCCGATATCTGCATTTACAGATGTTAGATACACTACAACTTATAGCAACATTAAGCACAAGCAACAAAGGCGTGTATTAACATTAGGTTCGAACGTTATAAAGCCAAATAATATAAACGAGGTTAACGCTAACATTTTAAAAGCGATAAATAACTTTAAGAAACCCACCAGTATTTCCATAAAAATGGGTGGTGGACAAGAAGATCAGGCGGAGGCTATGAACTTTTTGTTAGGCGCGTTGGCTACATCATTTGGATTGATCCTGATTATTCTGATGATACAGTTTAACTCCACCGGTAAAACGCTTATCATTTTAAGTGAAATATTGTTCAGTATTATAGGTGTGCTTTTAGGTGTGAGCATATTTAAAATGACAATATCAATTGTAATGACCGGAGTGGGTATAATTGCCCTCGCGGGTGTAGTGGTACGTAACGGTATCTTACTGGTTGAATTTACAGATATGCTTATGGATCAGGGAGCCAGCGTTCATGATGCAGTTGTTGAGGCCGGACATACCCGTATGACACCGGTATTGTTAACAGCTACATCAGCCATATTGGGGCTTATACCATTGGCAGTAGGCTTTAATATTGACTTTGTGGGATTATTCACTCACTTTGCGCCGCACATACATTTTGGCGGTGATAACGTGGCTTTCTGGGGCCCTTTAGCCTGGACAATGATATTTGGCTTAGGCTTTGCAACAATCATTACTTTAATATTGGTGCCTTGTATGTATTTGATCCGGTACAGGCTTAAAGAACGTTTCAGAAAAAAAGTTAAGCCTGCAGTTAGACAGGTAGAAGCAGTTTATTAACATTACAAGCTATTTTGCCATTTCTGTAAAAGTCAGATAATTCGTTAACGAATTATCTGACTTTTACAATTTATAAGAGTATGCGTAGGAACGGAGGTTGTATTATACTCCAGGTCTATCTACATACTGGCCTTCAATATTTTTTCGCTACCGTTCAAGTAATAGTTCTCACAATTGTTTGACATGGATACTCTGTAACCTCATTGTAATTTCTATATCAATTTTGGGAGTTTAAACACTTATAGCCCACATATTGAGTTAATAATGTAGAATTTTTGATAATTTTGTTTAAATAGTCAGTTTTGCAGTAATTAATTTACAAATGAGCTCAGGAAGCGACCAGCAAGATATAAAAAGAGAGAAGATTTTAGAAGCAGCCTATCAACGGTTTTTACATTATGGGTATTCAAAAACTACCATGAATGAAATAGCCGGCGACCTATCACTTTCAAAAGCACTATTGTATTATTATTTCCCAGATAAGAGTCAATTATATATTGCAGTAATGCGTAAACTGGCGGCCGAATATATACAGAAACTGCAAAATAAACTTAATAAGTTTGAAAACCTGAAAGAGGCCTTCATAGTTCAAATAGATACCCAACATGACTTTGTTGTAAAGAATTACAATTTTTTTGATTTTTTCAGGGTGAACGAGCAAAATCTGCCGGATACCATTTGGGATATTATAACCGAGATACATCAAACAGAAATGGTGCTTTTAAGCGCCGCTATTCAAATTGAAGCTGATAAGGGTAATATCAAACCGGTTGATAACCCGGGTGAGATTGTAGACCTGTTATTAGACGCATTGCATGGTGTAAGGGTAAGCGCGGTATCACATAAAAAGGTAATATTTCCGCAAAAAGAGCACCTGGAAGAGATACATACCAAACGCCTGCTATTGCTTGATATTTTTATAAAAGGCTTGATGTATTAGCTAATAACTTACTGTCACCCAGCAGTAAAAAAATTATACTATTTAATTTTGCAAATAACTTATTAATACCTTTGACTAAAGTATTTACCAGGTCAATAATTAATATTTATATATACATATATCAATTATCAAAAATACTTCTAAAGTTAAGAGGTGATTGTTTTAGAGTGATTAAGCAGGCCGGAAGTGATTCCAGCCTGCTTTTTTTATATAAAAAGAACTAGCCAAAGAAAAGATAAGAGATTAAAATAGCGGTAATTATTCCAAAAAAATCGGCTATCAACATGGCGGGTATGGCATAGCGTGTTTTTTTAATACCAACGGCACCAAAGTATAGTGCCACAATATAAAACGTAGTATCGGCCGTGCCATATAAAACACTGGATAAGTGCCCGGTAAAACTATCTGCACCAAATGTTTTTAAGTTATCAAGCATCATAGCACGCGCGCCAGATCCGCTTAACGGACGCAAAAAAGCAATAGGCAAAACATCAGTGAAGCGGGTATCTATGTTAAAGTGGCCGAATATCCATTTAAAGCCATCGCCCAAATAGGTTACCGCCCCGCTAATTCTAAATATACTTACAGCTGCCAATAAAGCTACCAGGTAGGGTATTATTTTTATAGCTATGTCAAAGCTCTCTTTTGCACCTTCAATAAAAGTTTCAAATACATTTATTTTCTTTCTTACGCCGCCTAAAATAAACAGTACAGGCAAACCAAATAAAGTTAAATTGCTAAATACTTTTGAAACTTCGCTTATTTGGGCTTTTGTTAACCAGACCGTGAAATACCAAATTACCAACCCTATAAAAGCGGTTATACCACCCAGCCAGGTTAATATAACCTTATCAAACAGGTTTATTTTTTGTTTAATACTTACCACTATTAAACCGGCAAGCGTTGCAACATAAGTTGCTATAATACAAGGGATAAAAATATCGGTAGGGTCTTTAGAATGATAGATGGCCCGCTGCGCTATAATAGCTATGGGTAAAAGCGTTAAGCCCGACGCGTGTAACACCAAAAACATAATCTGCGCGTTTGACGCGGTATCTTTATCCTTATTTAGTTCTTGCAGGCCGTTCATGGCTTTCAAGCCAA
>NZ_JAQBOW010000048.1 GCF_028287845.1 Mucilaginibacter sp. | reverse complement strand
CCGTTCCTGATGAAGGACCCGCGTTACCACGGCACATTCGTATCTAACGGAACGTTCTTTAGAACAGAGATCATTACCGCGCAAAGGGGAGTTATCTTAAATAATGCCACTATAAATGGAAATGACTACAAACAATTTTTTGATACTAACCCAGCCAGCAGCACCTACAAGCAGTTTAATATTAACCCGGCCAAATTTAATGGCGGTAAAGCAACCACTTATGTTGTTGGTACCGGTAACTCGGCTAATGCTAGTGATGATAACGGCTCATGCTGGTTGAAGAAATGGACCGATCCGGTAACAGATATCACCCTGATACATGATTATAGTTCACGCACCTCATGGATGGATCTTCGTTACGGAGAAGTATTGCTTGACTTTGCAGAAGCCTCATTCGAGCTGGGCAAACCGGCTGCCGAGCAGCTATCAGCCATTAACCTGTTGCGTGCAAGAGCGGGCATACCTGCACTTGCTACCATCAGCAGGGCCCTTATCCGCCATGAACGTTTGGTAGAACTGGCCTATGAGAACAAAAGCTGGTGGGATTATTCAAGATGGAGAGCTTTAGCTACTGACTTTAGCAACAGGCAAGAATACACCCTCCAATGCTACTGGGATTTGGATACGAATGATTATGTGTATATCAAACAAAACGCTGGTGGTACCAGGACTCTTAGTGCGCAGTTTTACTATGCCGACATTCCGGGTACAGATGCTTCACAAAATCCATTACTGGTACCTAGTCATAACCCTGGTTATTAATTAATAGAAAATATGAGAACGATAAAATTAATTTATATAATTCCTTGCTTGCTGTTGGCTCTTTCGGCATGCCAGAAGGATAATTACCCAGCTCCTGACGCGACAATTTCCGGCACATTTCTGGATGCAGAAACGGGCGGCCAAATGGAGCTGAAGCAAAATGGAACAGATGCGGGTAGTATCAGGTTTATAGTAAATGATCCTGCAAAATATCCTGCACCATCGGCTCTAGATTATGTGCTGAAACAGGATGGAACTTTTTATAATTCACTTGTTTTTTCAGAAAATTATAGAGTATTACCATTGCCAGGATCAGGACCTTGGGTATATACAGGTAACGGTGTTGTTCCAACCGCGGCATCGCCGGGTGGAAAACCTGATACTTTAAACGTAACTGTTGCACCTAAAACCACAACTGTAATACCTACTTATAAGGTGTATCCTTATTTCCACCTTACATTAACTATGGTTGATACATTGGCAACTATTACAATTACAAGGTCATTACAAGCAACTCTGGCTAATAATAACTTAACCAATGCCAACAACTTGTGCCTGTATGTTAATAACTACCCTTTAGTTAACGGAAATGTGAGTCAAAAAACGGGTACTGCTTATTATGTTAACAGGTGGAACTTTAGTATTAACAACACCGTACCTACTACCCAAGTTTGGGGACCGGCGCAAAGCACTCAATATTATGCTTTCGGAACGCCAATAACGCTTCCGATAAATAATATTTTGAAGGCAGATGGAACCGTTAATATCTATGGTGTTAAATGGGCCGGAACACACTGGGCCAAAGGTACCTACTATTTCCGCGCTTCTATAGTTGGAGCAGGTTCTACTAATAGTAAAGAAAACTACAGTAACACAACAACAACTGTAATTCACTAAAAAGATAACCGCAAATAGCAGTTATTAACCTCCTGATCTTTTGGTCAGGAGGTTTTTTTATGCGTGGCGCAAAGCTTTCGTTTAATTATACGAGAGGTTTTGTACCCCCTGCCGGTAACAAACGCATTAAAATAACTTAAGAGTATCGCATAATAGATAAGGAGGCTCCGATGCAGCCAAAATAGGGTTTGTCTGGTCCTTCTATAAACAGGGAGCTCCTCCGGAGCCAATATTTGCTGAAACGAAGCGGCATTTGACTCCGAAGGAGCGATAGTTTTATGTGATTGATTTTCAGCATATTGTAATTTTTAGGTGTCCCAAGTGTGCCAGGTGTCCCAGGTGTATCCATGTGTTCATGGGACAGTATAGTAATAATATTTAATGGATATAGGTTTATTGCTGCATTTGCTTACTTCGCGGAGGACTAATTTTTTTATATCGATTTAATCACTAAACACGTTAATTTATTTGATATTTCAATTGCTATAAAGCATATTGGCAATTAATATATCTTAGTATAATAAACCATTTAAATTTCTTTATGAAGAACCCAATAACCAACTGTTTTAAATATTTACTTATAGTTGTTTTGGCACTAAGCAGCGGTGCAGTATTTGCCGGTGTGCGGCTACCAGCCATATTTGGCGACAATATGGTTTTACAGCGCAATATGCATGTACCCATATATGGCTGGGCAGAAATTGGCGAAAAGATTGAGGTAGAATTTATGGGCAATACCTATAAAACTACTACCGGTGCCGATGGCAAATGGTTTGTAAAGCTGGGCTCGTACAAAGCAGGCGGACCGTACGAAATGCGCATTGGCAGCAAAAGCTTTACCTTAACATTAAGAAATATATTGATAGGTGATGTATGGTTGGCTGCCGGACAGTCTAATATGGAGTTTGGTATACAAACAGAACTGCATGGAGCAGAAGCCATTGCAAAAGCTACTGATAAAGAGATACATTTTTTTTATGTACCCATGGCACAGGCTTTACAGGCTCAACAAAGTATTGCTAAAGTACCTGCCGATTCTTTTAATGGGAAATGGGTAGTTTGTTCGCCAGAATTGCTGGCAAACCCACAATTTGCATGGCATGGTTTTTCGGCCATTGGCTTTTATTTTGCACAGCATTTACGTAAATCAACAGGTGTACCTATGGGGATGATAGCCAGCTACAAAGGGGGCACACCGGCCCAGGCATGGATAAGTTTAGAAGGATTGCAAAACAGCCCCCCATTTACAAAGTATGTTGATGACCATCAAAAACTGGTTGATAATTATGAAAGCTCAAAAGAAACTTATCCGCAGAAATTGGCAGCCTACCAGGATAGCGTAAAAATTTGGAACACAGAAGTTGGAAATGATTTTGCAATAGTTTTAAAGAAATGGGATGCCGATGTTTTGCAGGCGAGGACAAATGGCCAGGTGCTACCAGTTCGCCCAAAACCAACCCGCCCTGCACCACATGCCCCTGCTGATCCGGAAGGCGGATTTGGCGCACCCACAAATGATTATAATGGTATGATATCACCTATACTGCGGTATGGCATAAAGGGTGTAATATGGTACCAGGGCGAAGGAAATGGCGATAAACTTGCAGATGCAATTGAATATAAAGATTTGTTCCCGAGGTTGATATATGACTGGCGCACGCAATGGGAGCAAGGTGATTTTCCTTTCCTATTTGTTCAGCTTCCTAACTTTCGTGACCCGGCAGTGAGCCCCTCAGAAGGAAATTGGGCCTGGGTACGTGAGGCCCAGCTTAAAACATTATCATTACCCGCGACAGGCATGACTGTAATTACAGATGTAGGCGATGCCTTAAATATACACCCCACCAATAAAGTTGATCCGGCATACAGGCTGGCTTTGGTGGCCCGGCACGTTGCATATAATGAAAACCTGGTATACTCTGGTCCGGTTTATAAGTCAATGAAGATTGCAGGCAATAAAATAATTATCAGCTTTGATGAAATAAACAAGGGATTAATCACCGGCAGGCCCACGCTTGATGGAACAGCAGCTACGGGTGTTACAGAACTTAAAGGCTTTGGCATTTCAGGCTCAGACCAGAAATTTGTTTGGGCAAAAGCAGTTATTGAGGGCAATACGGTTGTGGTTTCAAGCGATGAGGTTGCTAATCCAATAGCGGTAAGATATAATTGGGCTGATAATCCGCCGGGTAATTTATATAATAAAGATGGATTGCCTGCCGGGCCGTTTCGTACAGATAACTGGCCGCCGCCTATAAGGGTTATGCATTAATAATTATACAAACCGGTGCTGTACACACGTGCATTTAGATTATACGGTTGGTAATAAGTGTAAATAAAGATTTTATAAATACATTTAGGCAGTCATTAGATAGCTATGTATTTTATATTTTCAAAAATTTTACTTTTTTTAATATTGCCAATTTACTGGATAATAATCTTGCTCGTCATCGCATTAGTTAGCAAAGAGCGAAAACGAAAACGAAAGTTTTTAATTGCGGCAGTAATTGTGTTTTATCTGTTTTCAAACCCACTCCTGCTAAATACATTTCAGAGAATATGGGATGTTCGGGCAACCACAATAAATAAAGCCACAAAATATAGTTGTGTAATAGTATTGGGTGGATTTTCATCAAGCGGCGGCCAGGATGGCGGCCACTTTAATACGGCTGCAGACAGGTTTATACAAGGGATTAAATTACTTGCCACTAAACAGGCATCACACATATTAATAAGCGGGGGTAATGGTAATTTGCTGCCCGGCGGGTTTAGAGAAGCTGCCTGGGTTAAAACCCAGTTAACAGAACTAAATATACCCGATAGCTTAATACTAATTGAAAACAACTCAAAAAATACTATAGAAAATGCAAAGTTTTCAAAAATGTTATTAAGCCAAACACATTTGCCGCCACCGTATCTGCTGGTTACTTCGGCATTCCATATGCGCAGATCGCTTATGATATTTAAAAAAGCCGGTATTGATGTTGTGCCTTATCCATGTAATTTTTTCGGAACAAATAACCATTTTGTGGTAAGCGATTTTATACCTGATTCTGCGACGTTATTTAACTGGGAGTCTTATACCAAAGAGGTAGTAGGTTATGCGGTTAATTACTTTAAGTAAATAGCACACAGGTAAAAGGGTAGTTTACCCGCGTGCTAAGTGAAATTAATTATGATTCAATACTAACTCTGGTATTGCCTCGCCATTAAACGGATCAATTCGTTTTAATTTAAAGTTGGTTACAGGCTTTACCACTAAAGGTATTTTTTCAACATGAGTTTCGCTGGTATCCAGGCCAAAAGCTTTCGCTTCTGATTGCGCCAGTTTTTTTATGTTGAAATAACTATTCAAAATAAACCCTTCTGCTACACTGAATGCATTGTTATATGACAGGAACTTTTCAAGTATCACAAACCTAAAATCAGATATTATTTTGAATTTACTTAACGAATCGTATCTGCTGATGATATCTAACTCCTTTCTATTTAACATGTCTTCTATCACTTTCCTAAACAGCACATTAACCCGGGGCTGTATCCTGAAACCCAGGCGAAAATCTACCCGTATTATTTTACCCTTTTCTATTTGGTCAACACTATACTCCATGGTGTAAGGCTCATCGGTAGTATCAATATGGATAAACCAATAAGTATCGGCACGTTTAGGACTGCGACTCATGATAGAGTACATTATTTTTTCCTCTATTTGTTTGCCATTATTAGCTTTTGTTAAATATATAAGCTGGCCCGCATATTTAGCAATACCTTCATCGGCACTTAATGCATTAAGCAAGGGTATCTGCTCTTTTAAATCTATAAAATTTAAAAAACGATTATTTATTTTACGTGCCTTGTACCAAATGTACATGGTAAATATCAATCCAAACTCAAATACCAGGAAGAACAATCTTTTAAGGATTTTTACCGCGTTGGCTACAAAGAATGAGAACTCAACACATAAAAACACACAAAGTATAATGGTAACTAACCACACCGGCCAATGCTTTACATACCGCATAAAATAGTACATCAATATAGTTGTCATTAACATAGCTATGGTGATTGAAAAACCATAAGCTGCGGTCATGGCTTCTGATGTGCGGAAATATAATGATACTGCTATACAGCCAAAACATAATATCCAGTTAATACTTGGTATATATATCTGTCCGCGAATGTTTGACGGATACTTAATGGTAATCTTCGGCCAAAAATTCATACTTACCGCCTCACTTATTAAAGTGAACGATCCGCTAATTAAGGCCTGGCTTGCAATAATAGTTGCCAGTGTAGCCAGAGCCACACAAGGTATCATCAATAAATGCGGATTAGGTACAATTTGATAAAAGGGATTAAGCCCGGTAAAATTAAAATTGGCCGATTGTTTTAAAACCCATGCACCCTGCCCTAAATAGTTTAATATCAATGTGGTTTTAACAAATAACCAGCTCCATTGAATATTTTTTCGGCCGCAATGACCTAAGTCTGAGTATAATGCCTCGGCACCGGTGGTACATAAAAATACCGCCCCCAAAAGCCAGAAACCTTTAGGATGATCTGTTAATAATTTTACGCCATAATAAGGATTAAGAGCCTTAAAAATACCCGGATCATGCATAATTTGTAATGCTCCTAATACGCCTATCATTAAGAACCACATTAACATAACCTGTCCAAATGCAGAGCCAACTACCTTTGTGCCAAATTGCTGAAAGAAAAACAATAACAGCATAATGCCAA
>NZ_JAQBOW010000030.1 GCF_028287845.1 Mucilaginibacter sp. | reverse complement strand
CGTCATTGCTGTAAAGGTCAGATAATTCGGTAACAGAATTAGCTTTAAAGAATAAAGCTAAAAGTTATGCGGAATATAAACAACGATCTTACTCTAAAACGTAATTACCTTAGTAAGTACCGATTTTTAATCAGCGAATATGAGCAGGTAAAGCGAGGAGAGCATCCTATCTTTAAGTTCGCTAAAGACTTCTATTTGGCCCATGATACAGATCCGAGAAGTTTCTTAAAGTATTATAACCGGTTCAAGCAGTCAGGCAATGAGTTGGACCTGCTGCCTGCCAAACGCGGGCCTAAGTATCGTACACGGCGCCCTGCTCCCGAAGATGAACAGCAAGTACTCGATCTTCGGTTGCGGGGCTGCAATAAGTTTGAGATAGCCGACCAGTTTAAGCAAAAAGCTAATAACTTTACACCATCGCCTTCAGGCGTATACAACATTCTGAAACGGCACAACAAGAACCGTTTAACTGTCGCAGATAAAGAAGTAAAGAGAAAGATTATTAAGGAACGTATGGGTCAGTTAGGGCATATCGACTGTCATCACCTGAGTAAAAGCGTGATTAGAGGGCAAAATAGGAAGCTGTACCTGCTTTGCGTATTGGACGACTATTCCCGCCTGGCCTGGGCGCAGGTAATGGAGGACATCACCGCACTTACCACCATGTTCACTGCCTTGCAGTGTATGCAAGCACTTAAACGGGAGTTCGGCATCCAGTTCGAAGAGATTATCGCCGATAATGGTCCCGAGTTTGGCCCTGCCATTAGTCAGAATAAACGCAATCATCCTTTTGAGCGAATGTTAATAGAAACCGGTATCAAGCGCCGATATATGCAGCCTTACCGTCCGCAGACCAATGGCAAGGTCGAACGATTCTGGCGAACACTTAAAGAAGACCTGATCGAAGATACAGACTTTGACAGTTTTGAAGAACTCGAAGACGAACTGCTTAAATATCTCGTTTACTATAACTGGGAAAGGCCGCATCAAGGTATTAATGGCAAAAAACCTATCGATATGGTCTCCCTAAACAACAAAAAATAAATACCTAATTTTGTTACCGAATTACTAAACCCTTACAATTGCGAGGAACGAAGCAATCTCTACGTAAGCTAATCAGCTATGAAAATCCCATACACGGCCGGTTAATTCGGGCGTTACGCCGACGTATAAAACCTTATTAAGCTTATTGGTCATGATGTTAAGCGCCTCGTTGAAAAACCATATTGCAAATTAAATAATTTGTCTGATACGCTAAAAAATGAAATTCCGTTTAGTTGAATGTCCTATGTAGAGATTGCTTCGTTCCTCGCAATGACGCTCGGGGTATGGGGTGCCCAATGGCTGGGCCCAATGGCTGGCGCAAGTATGCAGCGGTGGCAAGCGGGCAAGCGTACTTGTGCCATTATTATTACCTGCCTATTTGTATAGGCACAAGTACACCGCGCTTTTGGCTAACCCTGCATACTTGCGCCAGCGGGGGGGGAACTAAATTTTATAACTTTCTAAAGCTGCCGAATTTTCAATTAAAGTTTTATAATGCTCCATTAAAGGGATGATATTCTCATGTACAATTAGGTAATCTTCATATGAAATATCTCTATATGTACCATGAGCTATATCATTACGTGGCTCTACAAGTTTTTTATCTAAAAAATTCTCTTTAGCTGCAAATTGTGTTTTATCAAGGCCTAAAGAAAGCAAAATGTCACTTAAAACCCCAAATCGTAAATTGGCTTTGGTATCAATAATATCTCGCTCGAAAAATTTCGCTGGTTTATCTCTTTGGAAAAGTAATTCATCTATGAGAGTAACACATTCCTGCACGGCTTTGCCTTTGTTTAATTGTCTTTGAAATGCTAAAGCGACAAAATTAGTTTTCAATGAATTTAAAGGGATTTTTCTCATAGAAATGTAGTTAATAAACAACGAAGAAGCTGATTTAATAAATCCCTCCCAATGGGCATAACTTAATGCAATTCCTCCTCGACATAAGGGAATAACTATAGTAGAATTAATATTTCTATCTACAGTGAGTTTATAATCAACCAATTCTTTTTTACGCCAAGAAATTTCAGAATCTATACTAGATTCTAATTCATTAAGCGTTCTGACCTTCATTAAAAATTTTCCGTCCTATAGAAATTGTTTTTGGAAGTCTTCCTGACGCACTAAAACCTTTCCAAGATATTCCATCAGTATTGATTTTGTCCCAACAAGCAATTATTCTACTAAGAATCTCTTTGGGGTGACTTTCCCAATAATCAATGTTATTAGCAAGATTTAGTGCCACCATTTCAAATGCCGATACTATAAAGCCTCCATAAAAAGAACCCTTAGTTGTGTTGTAGCGTTTAAATGCATCGTCTCCAACATGGTCTTTAATAAGTGTAAATGTTCTTTTAAACAATGATTCAACATCAAGCCAATTATTGAAATTTTCTTCAAAATAATTAACAATTTTTTCGTCCAAATAATTACTAAGATCAACGATTCCACTTAAAACCGAAATGTCAGCATTTTTTAATACAAGAAATCGGGTTACCAAATCTTTTTCATATTGTTCCTCTAAATTTTTGTCGGATATATTAATAGAGTTCAAGAAAGGTTCGAATTCTGCTAATGTTTTAAGTTTATCAAAGTAAGATGGATTGCTCATTACTAATAAGCAATTTCTAACTTCTTGAGGTGTAAGAGAACTGCCACCTGTATTCAATCTTTGAAATAACTCGTATTTGCTACTATTGTCACTTTCTTTTTGTACTATCACAAATGATAAGCGACTTCTTTTAAAATATCGCTGTTGGGCTTCTGTGAATGAATCTGTTACGCCTAGCGCCCATGTTTTATTTTCCAAAGATGGCAAAAAAGTTGTTTTTTGTAATTTCAAGGGCGACTTCGGCTTGCCGTTCTCATCTTTTAAATATCCGGTAAATTCAAGTATAGTAGATAAACGCTGTAGGCCGTCAACTACATCCCATACTCCATCTTCTCGTTGTGCAACAAATATTGAAGGTATAGGAATGTTTAATAATACTGATTCAATAAGTCTGGATTTTTGATAATCAGTCCAGCGATAAAATCGTTGAAATTCAGGATGGATATCAAGATCGCCATCTGCATACATGCTCATCATCTCACCTATGGACATTCCGAGATTTTCTGTATGTATTTCTTTCGATCTTTGTTCGATTTCTTCTTGTAGTGCCATTAGGTCTAATTTGGTAATTACAATATTATTGTTACGATTTAAAAGTAGTTTTTTATTTTGAAAATATATCGTATTTGTCAATAATAAACAGATTGAAATACGTTTTCAGTTAAAGCTTGGACGATCAATCACCCCGCTGTCCGTAGTATTCCAATAACGCTGTCCGAACGCCTCTGACTTCGGACAATTATGCATGTAGTCTGCAACTACAGTACGCAAAGCCTATATTAAAGCATTAGCGCGCGGTCTATTTATAGGTGAAAGCACAATAGTCCGAAGACTATTTACATAGCGGTCCGAAGTCGGAGACATTCGGACAGCGGAGGGGAATGGGTATATGGCCGTTACTGCCTGGTAAAGCGTCCACGCTTTAGCAGGCGGTAATCAATCATCTACGAAATCCAAAAATCACCCTAAATCAGCGGTTCAACCGTTTCACCAACCTGAACACCGTAACGTACGATATCCCCATTTCGGTAGCAATGGCGCGCAGGGTATGGCCCTGGCTGTGCAGTTGGGTTATGCGGTCCTCGGTGGCTTTGCGGTGCTGTTCGGTATAGTGCAGCAGGTGGGCGGTCTCGGCATCGTTGGTGGTAAACTCAAAGTGTAAAAAGTTATAGGGCTTTATCATGCGGCACAGGCACACATTATCGTAGCCGTAAACCTGACTGCCGCTGCGTTGTTTAATCTGCTTAAGGTAACGCATACCGGCGCTGGTTTGGCTTTCGCCAATGGCAAAGGCGCTGTCGGCAAAATTGATGAGCATTTTGCTGCCTTGCAAATCATTACGGCTTATGGGTTTTGCGGGGTTGCGCTTGGGCGTATGCGCCAGCACCAATATAGACAGGCCGTACCTGTGCTTAATGGCCTGTAGCTTACTCATCAGGTTTACGGCACTGGCAGCAGCCTCGGTACCGCTGCGCAGGCAGGTAATGTTATCAATAATGAGGATGCGGGCGCCGCTGGTTACCAATACATTTTCGATAGCGTTGTTGAGGTAATCGGCATAGCTGGCAAATTTGCGTGCGCCATCCGCATCGGGGTTAAAAACAAGGCGGGTAAAACCGGGGCCAAAGTTATAATTACCGTAAACGTCGCTGCTATATCGTTTTCTAAACTGCGCGGCGCTCAACTCAAAGTCAAAGTACAGCACTTTTTCGGGCTTGCTTGCCGCTCCAAAGCCGGGTATGGGCTCGCCCCTGCTCAGGCTATCGCCAATTTGCACCGCCAATATGGATTTACCCACGTTGGTATCGGCAAACATAATGCATAACTCGCCCCGGTACCAAAAATCGCCAAACAGCGTGGCTGTGGCATCCTGGCTATCGTTGGGTGTTTGCAGCCAGTCGGCCGCGGGTTTCATAATAAAGGCATCCCTGCTATCGGCGGGGCTTCGCAAAAGTTCATCCAATTGGTTGTTTTGTTTGGTGGTTAACGGTTTGCGCGCCATAGAGCGGATCAGCTCAATCTCTATCGGCCGCGCCGACGAGTGCGCGGGTGTGTTGTAATTATTCATGATTTGCAAAGATTTTATGCAAGATACCCAGCCCGGCGCACAGTAGTGGTGACACTAGTTTGTCAGTACCCTGCAAATAGCCTTGTTACACCACCAAAAAACATCGCGGAAATCTTATTACACCACTTCCAAAAGTACCAAATTGCAATTTACTGATAATCATCACAATAATTAAATTTTCCACTTAAAGAAACAGACGAATAAGTTGTTACATTTTGTTACATCACTTTTTTATAGTTTGTTTATTATCAATATGTTAAGTCGAAATCTTGTTACACTTGTTACATTTTGTTACACATTTTCGTGAAACAAAGGGGGGTGATTTTAAAGATGGGTGATTGAAGATTAAAGATTGCCTGGCGCATTACAAAGCGATAAGCAACTGTTTTAAAGATTGGTTACTAAAGATTAAAGATTAGTCCTGGCGCGTGACAAAGCGATAAGCAACCAATCTCTAATCACCAATCTTTAATCTTCACCTCCTGAAAATAAATCACACCCCACTCAAACAACTCCACCAAAAAAGTGTTTAGTTTCCTATACAAATCCTATATTAGTAACGTTACCATAACTTATCATTGAATAAACACACACATGGCTAAAATTTTGATTATTGACGATGAGCGGGCAATCCGCAACACCCTGCGCGAAATACTGGAATATGAAGAATACGAGGTGGAAGACGTAGACAATGGCATTGACGGGTTAGAACTGATCCGTAAAAATGACTACGACCTTATCCTCTGCGATATAAAAATGAGCCGTATGGACGGCTTGGAGGTGTTAAGCGAGGGTTTAGCTATTAAGCCAGATCTTCCCTTCATCATGATATCGGGCCACGGTACGGTTGAAACCGCTGTTGAGGCCAGCAAAAAAGGGGCGTTCGATTTTATATCTAAACCGCCAGATCTTAATCGCCTGCTAATTACCGTACGTAACGCGCTGGACCGCGGAAGCCTGGTTGTTGAAACCAAGGTGTTAAAACGCAAGGTATCTAAAGTGCGCCCCATTTTAGGCGACTCCGTTCCTATCGCTAAAATAAAAGAAACCATAGAGCGTGTTGCCCCTACTGATGCACGGGTATTAATAACCGGCGCAAACGGCAGTGGCAAGGAGCTGGTGGCCCGCTGGCTGCACGAAAAATCAAACCGTGCTAACGCGCCCCTAATTGAAGTTAACTGCGCGGCTATCCCGTCGGAGTTAATTGAAAGCGAATTATTTGGTCACGAGAAGGGTTCATTTACGTCGGCCATTAAACAGCGTATCGGCAAGTTTGAATCTGCATCAGGCGGTACGCTTTTTATGGATGAGATTGGCGACATGAGCCTGTCGGCACAGGCAAAAGTATTGCGCGCCCTACAGGAAAATAAAATAACCCGCGTTGGCGGCGAAAAAGAAATAGAAGTTGATGTACGCGTTGTAGCGGCAACCAACAAGGACCTTTTAAAAGAGATAGAGGCTGGTAATTTCCGTATGGACCTTTACCATCGCCTAAGTGTTATTTTGATACACGTACCACCATTGACTGAACGTAAGGACGATATAACGCTGCTTACCCAAAGTTTCTTAGAAGAAATATGCAGCGACTATAGCATGCCGCTTAAAAAGATATCAGATGGTGCCTTAGAGGCACTGAGAGCTTTACCGTGGACAGGTAATATACGTGAGCTTAGAAATATGGTAGAGCGCCTGATCATCCTGAGTGATAAAACTATTACCGAGGAAGACGTTAAGGCTTTTGCCAACCCGTCGGCACCGGCGCCTGCTTCAAGCGAAGCTGCTGCCCCGCAAACAGATTTTAACCAGTTTAAAAACTTCCAGGAATATAAAGATTTTGCCGAACGGGAATACATCAAATTTAAGCTGGAAAAAAACAACTGGAACGTATCAAAAACCGCAGATGATATTGATATACAACGTAGCCACCTTTACAGCAAAATAGAGAAATACGGATTGAAAAGAGGCGAATAAAATAATGAGTAATTGATTGAATGTGAATGAGTGATTTTTTATTCGCAGTCTTTTAATTTTGTAACAGTTGCAGTTAAACCGTATCTTAGTTATAGAATAAAATCAAACTCCATATTTATTCATCAAACCAAACAAACCATGAAAAAATTATCATTTGTAATTGTTTTATTAACTATTACCTGCACTTCTGTTTTTGCGCAGCTAACCAAAGAACAGGCTATTGGCGAATGGAAACGTGCCAAGGTTTACACAAAAGCCTATTTAGATGCTATGCCTGCAGATGGCTACACTTTTAAAGCAACACCCGAGGTACGCACCTTCGCACAACAAATGCTGCATTTAGCAGATGCTAATTATTATTTTCTTTCGGTAGCAAGCGGTAAAGAAAGTCCGTTAGGTAAATCGTCTGCAGAAAAAACTGTAGCACAAACTAAGGATGCTACCACAAAAGCAGTTATGGACAGCTATGATTTTTGCATCACTGCCCTGGAAAGCATTCCTGTAGACAAAATGCAGGAAACAGTAACGGCCGAAGGAATGAAAACACCTAAAGCATTAATATTAGCTAAAGCGTTTGAGCACCAAACCCATCACCGCGGGCAAACAACCGTTTACCTGCGTTTAAAAGGTGTAAAACCTCCTGCAGAAATGCTATTTTAAGTAAAGAATAAAATAACTAATTTTATTAAAGACTTACTGAGTTGAAACTTAGTAAGTCCTTTTAATTTTATACAATTACTAATTTATCAGCTTATGAAAACCGACACCTACACCAAAATTGTACTGACCATTATTGCCATAGCATTAACAGCTAATTTATTTAAAGGTATTATTACACCTGCAATGGCCGATAGCCGGCATTATGTCTCTATCCCGGTTAATGCGGATGGAACCATAAATGTTAATATAAAACATGCAGATGGCCCTATGGATGTTAAAATAAAAGATGTTGATCCGTATGCTTTCAGGAACGTATCGCCTATACCGGTAAGATCTAATTAAAGATTTAATTGGAATTTGCTAATATTTTTAGCAAATTTGCTAGGTGAATCAAAATAGTGTTGAAGTAAAGACCGAATCGCGGGTGCTGTTTATTGATATGAACAGCTACTTTGCCCGTTGCGAACAGCAAGCCAACTATTGGCTGCGCGGCAGGCCGGTAGGCGTTTGTGTTTATACCGGCAAATATGGCTGTGTTATTTCCTTGTCGACAGAGGCTAAAGAACGCGGTTTAAAGGCAGGAATGCGTTTAAATGATGCCATGGCTGTTTGTCCTGATCTGGTTCCGGTAGAGAGCAACCCTGCCCGCTACCGCGAGTATCATACCAAGATCATTAACCTGTTACTCACCTACTGCAAAGATGTAGTTGCCAAAAGTATTGACGAAGCTATCATCAACCTGGGTCATTATAATCATCTTGACCCTTTAACTATAGCCAAACAAATAAAACAAGATATTTTAGACAATGTTGGCGATTGGCTTACCTGCTCGATTGGCATAGCCCCTAACGCTTTCCTGGCCAAACTGGCATCTGTACGCGGTAAGAAGACGGATGGATTGTTAATGATCACCCACCAAAACATTGATGATGTTTTACGGCCATTGAAACTGGGCGATATGCCCGGCATAGGGGCTAATATGAGCTACAGACTGGAGCGTGCCGGTATAAATACACCGCTCCAGATGCGCTATGCGGGGCCTGATAAGTTAAAGTCGATTTTTAAAGGCATTGAGGGTATTTACTGGCATTATCGCCTAAATTTTATTGAAACCAATATTGCAGCGCATGATTACCGCGGCATGCAGGCCATGCGGCAGATATCAAAAGAAAAAAGGCAGCACATAAGTTATATCGATCAGCTATTCATGACGCTTTGCCTAACGTTGGAAAAGCGCATGGTGAGCCATAAATTTTATTGTAAATCGGTAGGTTTTACGGCAAGGTATGAAGACGGTACCCGCTGGGATGATGCCTTTACCATTACTACGCCTGTGCAGGATGCAATCAGCCTGATGCAGATGATACGCATACGGGTAGATAAGTTTGAAAAACTAACCGGAACAGGGCCCATTTTTAATACCGAAATAAATAGCATGCGGGTAGCCATTACCAACTTTGTAAATAACGGCAACATGCTTTATAGCTTATTTGAAGATATGGACCGCAAAGAAACCGCGCTAAAAGCCATGCACGAGATCAAGAATAAATTTGGCTCTGATAAGTTGGTACGTGCTATTGAAATGACCGATGGCAAAGTGATAAAAGATGTGATCGGCTTTGGCTCGGTAAAGGATTTGACGGAATTGGATTATAAAGCATAATAATTATGCTTTCATTTATGTTCATAAATACGCCTCAGCGCCTTTAATTGCTCCATTCCATCATAGGGCGACAGATCGGGATATTCTTCTTTTAATCTGTAAAAACTACAGGTACTTATCTGGATGTGCCCATCTTTTAGATAACCAAAAACGAGTAATTCCTCACTTAATTTTGGAGCAGGTCTCTCAAGGATTATTAAAATCCTGAATATTCAACACCATTGTGGTACTTCCCTTAAATAATTCTTTTACCTGAATTTTAATATCGCGATCCTCGCGGGAGTTATCTGTAGCAGGATCAATACGCTCAACTTTTACCAAGGCAACAAAATCATACGTTTTAAGGTTTTCCTTATTTTTTATTGGTGATATAATCAGGCACTCGCACCCCGTGACGCCAATAGCGTTCAATAAAAATGCGAACGTTAATAATATTCTCATGCTGGCAGAAGTGGTTTAATAATTATTAGCAATGTAGCTAAATCCTTTTAAACCATACTAATTTATCGCCCAAAAAAGCTATTTTTGCGACTGAATGAAGCACATACGCAATTTTTGTATAATAGCACATATTGACCACGGAAAAAGTACGCTTGCCGATAGGTTATTAGAATATACCAACACCATAACCCAACGCGAAAGCCAGGCACAACTGCTTGACGATATGGATTTGGAGCGTGAGCGTGGTATAACTATAAAGAGCCATGCCATACAAATGGATTATGAGCTTGACGGGCAGAAATATATCCTGAACCTGATTGACACACCGGGCCACGTTGATTTTTCGTACGAAGTATCCCGCTCCATAGCTGCCTGCGAGGGCGCTTTGCTTATAGTGGATGCCGCGCAGGGTATACAGGCGCAAACCATATCCAACCTTTATTTAGCTTTAGAGAACGACCTGGAGATTATCCCGGTGCTAAACAAAATGGACCTGCCAGGCGCTATGCCCGAGGAGGTTAAGGATCAGATTGTGGAGTTGATAGGTTGTAAACGCGAGGAAATTTTAGCCGCATCCGGCAAAACAGGTTTAGGTGTGCATGATATTTTACGCGCCATTGTTGAGCGTGTCCCCGCCCCTGTTGGCGATCCGGAAGCACCTTTACAGGCGTTGATATTCGATTCGGTTTATAACTCGTTCCGCGGTATTGTAGCTTATTTTAAAGTTGTTAACGGCGAAATACGCAAAGGCGACCGTGTGAAATTTTTCGCTACCGAAAAGCAATATATAGCTGAAGAAGTTGGCACGCTAAAGCTAAAGCAATTACCAAAAGACGTAATTAAAACCGGCGATGTTGGTTATATCATATCAGGTATTAAGGAATCGCGCGAGGTTAAAGTTGGCGATACCATAACTACCATTGCACGTCCATGCGAAGGTGGAATACAAGGTTTTGAAGAAGTAAAACCAATGGTGTTCGCGGGTATTTACCCGGTTGATACCGAGGACTATGAAGAATTGCGCGAATCGATGGCTAAACTGCAGTTAAACGATGCTTCACTGGTTTTTGAGCCGGAATCATCCGCGGCTTTAGGTTTTGGTTTCCGTTGCGGTTTCCTGGGCATGCTGCACATGGAAATTATCCAGGAGCGGTTAGAGCGTGAATTTGATATGACGGTAATTACCACCGTACCCAACGTATCATACCTTGCTTACTCCACCAAAGGCGAAGAAATTATTGTAAATAACCCATCTGATCTGCCCGATCCAAGTAAAATTGATCGTGTAGAAGAGCCATATATTAAAGCTACCATCATTACCAAATCAGAATTTGTTGGGTCGGTAATGTCGCTTTGTATACAGAAACGTGGGTTTATAAAAAACCAGTCGTACTTAACATCTGATCGTGTTGAACTGGTGTTTGAAATGCCGATGGGCGAGATTGTATTTGATTTTTATGATAAACTAAAAACCATATCGAAAGGTTACGCATCGTTTGATTATCACCAGATAGGTTACCGTACAAGTGATTTGGTGCGTTTGGATATTAAATTGAATGCAGAACCGGTTGATGCCTTATCGTCATTGATATTCAGGGGTAACTCTTATGATTTTGGCAAAAAGATATGCGAAAAGCTGAAAGAGCTTTTACCGCGCCAGCAATTCGAGATCATTATACAGGCATCAATAGGTGCCAAAATCATTGCCCGTGAAACGGTTAAAGCCCTGCGTAAGGATGTTACCGCCAAATGTTATGGTGGTGATATATCGCGTAAGCGTAAGCTGTTAGAGAAACAGAAAAAAGGCAAGAAACGCATGCGCCAGGTGGGTAACGTAGAGATACCTCAGAGCGCGTTTATGGCGGTTTTGAAATTAGATTAGATATAGGGCATTGTTTCGATCGTCATTGCGAGGACCGAAGCAATCTCTACACATGCTAATCAAACAGGAAAAATTATTTTAATGGCGAAAGCCCTATTTATAAAATTGCGTACAAGCCTACCTCTTTAGAGATTGCTTCGGTCCTCGCAATGACGCTTTAATAGTAAATACATGCAGCTCTTAGACGGAAAATACGTATCAGAAAAACTTAAAATTGAAATAGCTAACGAAGCGGCTAAAATTTTAGCGCAAACCGGGCGCAAGCCACACTTGGTGGCCGTTTTGGTTGGCCATGATGGCGGCAGCGAAACCTATGTTGCCAGCAAGATAAAAAACTGCGAAAACGTAGGCTTTAAATCAAGCTTAGTACGTTATGAAGATACCGTTACTGAGGAAGAACTGCTTAAAAAAGTAGAAGAGTTAAATGCTGATGCTGATATTGACGGCATTATTGTTCAGCTACCCCTGCCCAAACATATCGACCCTGAAAAAGTAACGGAACGCATAGACTACCGTAAGGATGTGGATGGCTTTCACCCTGTTAATTTGGGCCGCATGCAGCGTAATCTACCATCTTTTATACCGGCTACACCTTATGGTATTACTTTGATGCTAAAAGAATACGGCATTGAAACACAAGGCAAGCATTGCGTGGTAGTTGGCCGCAGTAATATTGTAGGTTCGCCTATGAGCATTTTGATGGCGCGGAACACCTATCCGGGTAACTGCACGGTAACTATTTGCCATAGCCGTACACCTGATATTAAAAACTTTACTTTACAGGCTGATATTCTGATTGTAGCTATCGGTAAAAAGAATTTTATTACTGCCGATATGGTAAAAGATGGAGTGGTAGTGATAGATGTAGGTATGAACAGGGAAACATCAACCGTAACCAAATCTGGCTTTAAGCTTTATGGCGATGTTGATTTTGAAAACGTGGCCCCTAAATCATCATGGATAACCCCGGTACCCGGTGGTGTTGGTTTGATGACTATTATAGGGTTGCTGAAAAACACTTTGGCTTCGGCTAAGAAAGAGGTTTACTCTTAACCCTCGTGTCATTTCGAGCATAGCGAGAAATCTATACATAGCCAGGTAATTAGCCATGTGGAACTATAATTTTTGCGTATACATTACCACCAATCCCATCAAAACAGTATTGTATGTAGGCGTGACTAATGATCTCAATAGACGCATACAAGAACACACCGAAAACAAAGGCAACAAAAACTCATTTGCCGGAAAATATTATTGCTATAATCTTATCTATTATGAGCATTTTTCAGATATCAATTTTGCGATACAACGGGAGAAGGAAATAAAGAAGTGGAGCAGAAAAAAGAAAATGTCACTAATAGAATCTTTTAATCCTGAATGGAAGTTTTTAAATGAGGCAATTAATGAAGAATGACGAATTTGTCATTTCGAGCATAGCAAGAGATCTATACATTGATAGTTATCCGCTTAGCGCGTGTATAGATCTCTCCCGTTGGTCGAGATGACAAAAGGGACTTTATTTGAATGCGTTTCTGACTTTCTCCAAAAAAGAAGTGATACCAATATAAATACCATCTTCCCGAATCTCTACCGGATAAGTATCCACATAATCATTTTGACCCGGGTCGCCTTTACCTGTGTGGATATCATAAGCATAACGATGAATAGGGCATATCAATTTCCCATCCTTGCACCATCCGCCGCTTAACTCACCACCCGCATGCGGGCAAATTGCTGCCAGTGCATATATTTCACCCTCATAGCCAACTAAACAAATACCCTTGCCGTTAACTTTTACCTTTTTAATAAATGGATTTTTAGTATACTGAATATCAGGTACTTTATACCAGGTCATATCAATTAAAAATCGATCTTCAAATTCATCACCGTAGGGTCTTTAATGGCATCGTCCATAGTAGTTATCAGGGTAACTCTTTTCCGGTCTGCCGATACAATCGCTTTAGGATTATTTACTTTTTTTACCGGTTTGGCAAAATTTAGTATCACCTTGTAGGGCATATCTATCAGCATGGCTTTTGCCATAACTAAGGTGGTTTGGGTCTTTTTTAAAAACGCGTTAAACTTCACCTTATCAACTATGCGATAAAATTTATGCGGTGTAACTTCGTAGGAATAGTAATCCTGCCCGGCAACCAGTTGCTGCGCGTTAAAAGCACGTACCGGGTCGCTGTTTTTGGTAACCGCGCTCAGCTGGTTATTCATAGATATTTTTGAAAGATGCTTCAGGTAATATTCCAGGTCGGCAGAATTTTTTGCCAGGTGGCTAATGCTCATCTTCATAATGTTCTTTTTCAGATCCATTTTAATAGATAAGCTGCTGCTCTTGGCCATATTGGTTTCATCTATATTCAGCTTCCGCTCAATGCTATCTGGTAAAGCTGTATAGAAGTTAAGCGTAGTATCCTTCACCACGTTAAACTGCGGGGTTGCTTTAACAGAATCAGACATTAAATTCATAAACACAGATACCGCCCGCCCCATATCAAACCCATACACTACATTACATGACCCATCCAGCTTAAAGTCATAATGCTCCTCAATATCCACGCATGACGTGAAACAGAGCGTTACAGAAAGAAGCATTAAGATGTAGCGTTTCTTCATTATATCAAATATAACTGTTTGAGGTGAAAGGTAAAAGGTTTTAGAATGATTAAATCAGGTCTTTCTTTATTAAGTCATACTTTTATAGCTTTCCGCTTTTAGCTTTCTGCTTTCAGCCCAAAAGCCTACCTTTGCACCCTATTATGGCACACCAGGTTCCGGAAGACGGCACATTGCTTCCTTTAATGGAAGAATTTTATACGATACAGGGAGAAGGATATCATACCGGTAAAGCTGCCTATTTTATCCGTTTGGGCGGATGTGATGTTGGCTGCCATTGGTGCGATGTTAAAGAAAGTTGGGATGCCGAACTGCACCCGCTTACTGCTGCTGATAAGATAGTTGAGAACGCCATACTTTACCCCGGCAAGGCTGTGGTTGTTACCGGTGGCGAGCCATTGATTTATAACTTGGATTACCTTACCGCACAGCTGCAAGAAAAAGGCATCAAAACCTTTATTGAAACATCAGGCGCCTACCCCCTTTCGGGCCATTGGGATTGGATATGCTTGTCGCCTAAAAAATTCAAGGCGCCAATGGCGAACGTGGCAAAGCATGCCAACGAGTTGAAAGTAATTATATTTAATAAATCGGACTTTTTATTTGCCGAGCAGCATGCCGGATTAGTACCTGAAGGTTGCAAGCTTTATTTACAGCCTGAATGGTCAAAGTCAAAAGAAATGATCCCGCTTATTGTTGACTATGTAATGAATAATCCAAAATGGGAAATATCATTACAAACCCATAAGTATTTAAATATTCCTTAATAATTGTAACTTAGAATATTAACTATACTATCAGCAGAAATGAAAAGTACTATTCTGTTTTTTTTATTGCTTTTATTATCTGTTTCCACCTTCGCCCAGGCCCAGTACAGTACCACCAATAAAGAAGCTATAAAGAATTTCGCGTTAGCTAATCAAAGTATTGATGAGCACATGTATGACCAGGCTATTACACAACTACAAAAAGCTATTGCAGAGGATGCTGGTTTTATAGAGGCACATGCTCAGTTAGGTGATATGATGCACCTGCAGCGTAATAATGTCGGCGCCATACAAGAATTTAATAAAATTATTGCCTTAAACCCTGATTTTAGCCGTGCTGTTTATCTTAAAGTTGGTGATATTGAAATATCTGAGGCTATGTACTCCGATGCCCTAAAACACGTGCAAAAGTATTTAACCTATACCGGCATAACAGACGAAAAGAAACGGTATGCACAAAAACTTGCAAAAGATTGCCTGTTTGCTATAGAAGCATTACAGCACCCCGTTCCGTTTAAACCCATCAACATGGGCCCAAATATCAATACCGCTAACGATGAATATTCGCCGGTAGCAACAGCTGATGATAATACCATCATATTTACACGCCAGATTAAGCGCAATGAAGACTTCTATCAAAGTAACAAGGTAAATTCTGAATGGCAAAAGGCTGTTTATTTAAGTGATAAGATCAATACACCCGATTATAATGAAGGTTCTGAATCTATCTCGCAGGATGGCAAGTTTCTGTTTTTTACAGGCTGCAACCGTCCTGACGGTCTAGGACGTTGTGATATTTATGTTGCTCAAAAAAAGGGCGACGATTGGGGTAGACCTTTTGATCTGAGTCCGCCAATAAATACTCCCGGCTGGGAATCACAACCATCTATAAGTGCTGATGGGCGCACGCTATATTTTGTAAGCAACCGCAAGGGCGGTTATGGTGGTTATGATATCTGGAAATCAACCCTTACGGCAAAGGGCTGGGGAGAGCCTGAGAACCTGGGGCCTACTATTAATACTCCTTATAATGAACAATCGCCGTTTATTCATCCGGATGACAGCACACTGTATTTTTGTTCGAACGGTTGGCCCGGCATGGGTAATCAGGATCTGTTTGTTAGTCGTTTAGGTAAAGATGGTAAATGGAAGGTGCCTCAAAATCTGGGGTATCCAATTAATACCAATGGCGACGAAAGCGGGTTATGCTTAACAGCAAATGGCAGCTATGCCTTTTTCTCGTCGAATAAATTAAGTGGTTATGGAGGATTTGATATTTATACTTTTGAAGTACCACCTAACCTGAGGCCAAATGTTGTAACCTATGTAAAAGGCTTTGTAAGCGATGCCAAAACCAAACAGCCACTGGAAGCTGCGGTAGAGATACTTGACCTGGAAAACACGAGACCTGTTTACCAGGACTACAGTTCGTTTGAAAAGGGCGATTTTTTAGCCACCATAGCATCCGGTAAAAATTATGGGTTAAATATTTCAAAGCCGGGATACTTATTTTATTCTGAAAACTTCTCGCTGGTAAAACACACTTCAGGTAATCCGTTTAATATCACGGTTTTTTTAGAACCTATTGAAGTGGGTAATAAAGTGATATTAAAGAATATATTTTTTGATACTAATAAATACGAACTGGAACCTGAATCAAGATCAGAACTGCAAAAGCTGATGGAGTTTTTAGCCTTAAATCCTACTATACATATTGAAGTATCGGGCCATACAGATAATGTAGGCAATGATGAACTTAACCAAAAACTATCAGAAAACAGGGCCAAATCTGTTTATGATTATTTGATAAGTCATAAAGTTGACCCGGCAAGACTAGTATTTAAAGGCTACGGTAAAACACAACCCATTGCACCTAACCTTACCGACGAGGACAGGGCTAAAAATCGTCGGACAGAGTTTAAGATAACGGCTAAATAAACCAAACACTAGCTAGCGGAATGCGCCTTGTGGCTCTCGAAAGGCAAATGGGCCATTAGTCTCACCGGGATAGTGAGACTAATGGCCCATGTCTCTGTGATATTTGGAATACCTGCCTTTATTTTTTAGAATTATCTCTGACCGTATTTATTTTGTTGGCCATAGCAAGCGCGCCGTTAGCTACAAATGTTGCATCTGCTCCGCATCCAATTAACCTTATTCCCGCATCCATATAAATTTGATAATCATTAACGTCAAAAATAAGTATTCCTGCTGCCTTACCTACCTTCTCGGCGGCATCAACGGTTCTTTTTAAGGCGTCTTTAAATAACGGGTGATCATACTGGCCATGAATGCCCATATCCATAGTAAGATCATTGGGGCCAATAAACAGCACGTCTATATTATCTATTGCGGCTATTGCATCCAGGTTGTTTAAAGATTCGACAGTTTCTATTTGTACGATGCCTAAAATGTCATCCTGGGCATTCTTATAGTAATCTGCAAAGTTTAGACCATATCCGGTAGCTCTAACCATCTTAGCTACTCCCCTAACCCCATGTGGCGGATAGTGCAAGCCAGCGGCTACTTCACTGGCCTCTGCTGCATTATCAATATGCGGGCACATTATACCTTCGGCGCCCATATCCAATACTTTTTGTATGCGTTGCCGTTGTGTGCTTTCAACTCTTACCAATGCTGCTGCGGGGGTGTGTTCAAGGGCCTGTAATTGGTTTAGTATGTCTCTTTCAGAACCGCCGCCATGTTCAAGATCTAATAATACCCAATCATAGCCAGACAGGCCAACAATTTCGGCAGTAATTGTGCTACCCAGGTTTAACCAACAGCCATTAAGTGTTTCGCCATTTTTAAGTCGTTTCTTTAAATTCTTCATAAATAATTAAGGTACCATAAAATAATAAACCAGGTAACAAACTAATGTCCCAATCCCAAGTAGTATAAAACCGTTTAAACGTTTCTTTTTCATAAAGCATATCATGATGATACCTGTAAGTGAAAGCAGGGTCATAAAAATAGCTGCTATGTCAATTAAATACGACCATTTTTTACCTGTATCACGCCCTTTATGCAGATCATTAATAAGGGCTATTAAACCAAGGCTGGTTTCTGTAACTTTATAATCGCCGTTATCCCTATCGATAAAGGCATCTGCGCTATACCCCGGGCCTTTAAACGATATGGTACATTGATTATCATCGATAATAAAATCGCTTACATCACCTTTAATATGATGGTTATGCTTTAATAGTTCAACTATCTCCAGTTTAGCAATTGCAGCAGTATCTTTTACTTTAACCCATTTTAACTGTACTTTGCCGGTATATTTTTGTATACTTTGCTTGCCATCGAACCATTCTGCATGGTTAAGGGTAAAGCCGGTAATTGCAAAAAACAATACAATAACAAAACTTATCATTGAAAGGTAAATATGCAACCACCGGGAAACAGATGCGGTGCGTTTTTCCCAAAGCGGTTTAGGTGGGCCTACTGCTTTTCTTTTATATAAACGGGCTTTAGGCCCTGTATTATCAGTCATTAGTTTTTCTTAGTATAATCAAGCGAGGCTGCCGCAACCTCAACATTTCCACGCAGGCTAATAGGTTTTACGGGTTTAGTAAAGTCAATTTCTTGTTTCATTAACTGGTGCGTTCCATGCTCACGGGCAACTTCTATCATAATGGTGTATGCACCAAGTTTTACAAATTCGCCTTTATCATTTTTGCCGTCCCATTTTAGCGTGTATTTTCCGGCTGGCCTTGTAGCACTTGTAGTTGAGCTTATACTACGGTCTCCCTCTGAAAACCTGGAGTAATATGTATCATACCAGCTACTTATTTCATCCAGATATTTGGGTTTTCTGTACCAAAGCGCAATGTTTCGTACGGGCCTTTTGTCTTTATCAACTACCCATACTGCAACATAAGGGCTATGTACCCGAAAATCATTTATCTCGCTCAATTCCAGTTTTATTAACAGCTCATAATTTGCATCCCATGTATTATCTGCAGGTATAATATTAGCTTTTAGATTTTGTTTGTTTAATGGAATTTCAAAATCCTTCCATCTGTTACTTTCATAGCGTTTACCATCGCTTGTTATCAGCATAAATTCGGCGTGGGGTATTGTAGCCGCTAATGCTTTACTTTCTTCGGGTGTAAGCACATTCATTGCTGTAGCCAAAGCCCCGGCATCCGTAGCGTTATCTGCTACTACAGTCACGCTGATAACTTTATCAGCCGGTAAGCCTGTGCGCGGGTCAACAATGTGCGAATGCCATTGACCATTAATTAATTCTCCACGGCGATAGTTTCCGCTGGTAGCTACTGCTTTATTGCTAATATTAAGCTTTGCTATGGGCTCATCATTTTCGGCGTCAGCTTTTGGATCACTTACCTGTATTTGTTCTGTATGTGCTCCCTGAACAACTATATCACCACCAATATTCATTACTATGCCTGTAATACCACTTTTAGCAAGAGCTGCATCACAAGCTTTATTTATTATATAGCTTTTTACAAATGAGTTTAGCATTAAAGGCGCATCATCTAAACGTAAAGCGGTTTGATCAGCCGCATTTAATTTCCAGTGAGGTTGTTTTACCTCTGCTACCGCTGCAACAAGTTCTGCATCAGTGGGCCGGGTGTTTTTTTTGCCCGCATCTGCCCATAGTTTTACAATAACCTGTGCCGATGCATCTAATGCACCGCCACTTTTGGCTTTCCATTTATCAAAAAGACTTAAAACTTCAAAAAGCTCGGGCGATACTTTTACAGCCTTTTTTTCTCCATGCAACCAACGGCTAAACTCGCTTGATGAGTTATAGCCGCTTAATATTTTATTCATCCGGTCAATCTCACTCATTGCCGCATTTTCTGCTAATTCTGCTTGTGCAGATGATAGGGCAGCTATTTTTAATTCAAAGGATGTACCTAATATATTTTCATAATTAGATATATATAATTTACTTACTTTTTTTGGCGGAACAGTTGCGCTACTGCATATAGTGACCAGTAAACAGCAAAAAGTTAAAAATGGGGATAATTTCATTTTAATTAACATATATAATTATTAAAAAATGCGATTATTAATAATTGCTAAATTAAGCAGCTAATGTTTAATTTAAGAAAGTAATAAAAAAGATACACAAAAAACTTTCAAATAATTTCGAAAGCCCCCTCAATTAATTTGATTACAATTATTTTGTATCAGGAATCAACTTATCTATTTTACCGTCTCCATAATTTAAAACATATAGGTTACTTTGTGATAATATAATATGATCAGATGCTTCGAATTAGCGAGCTATATATTTATCCTATCAAATCAATGGCAGGTATTAAAGTTGACCAGGCTTTAATAACTGACAGGGGGTTTGAATATGACCGCAGATGGATGTTGATAGATGCCTATAATCGTTTCATTTCGCAACGCGAAGTTGCTATGCTGGCCCTGCTAAATGTTAGCATTTCTACAAGCTTTTTAATGGTAGAGCATTCGTTAAACCATACTTTAATTAATATACCATTAATTCCTGTAAAACAGCAGTTTATAGCGGTAACAATATGGGATGATACATGCATAGCCCAATTGGTTAGCGATGAGGCAGATAATTGGTTTACAAATATTTTAGGAATCAACTGCAGGCTGGTATATATGCCAGACAATACCAAACGCTTTACCGATCCTCGGTATACAAATAAAGATAGCATAACCTCTTTTTCTGATGCCTATCCATTTCTGATAATTGGACAATCGTCATTAAATGATCTGAATAAAAGATTAAGTAATGCTGTACCTATGAATAGGTTTAGGCCCAATATAGTGTTCACCGGCGGTGAACCTTACCAGGAAGACATTATGAATAGTATCACCATTAATAATGTTAATTTTAATGGAGTAAAGCTTTGTGCCCGATGTAATATAATAGCTATTAACCAAAGCGACGCTTCAAGCAGTAAGGAGCCTGCCAAAACCCTTGCCTCTTATCGTACAAAAAATAATAAAATATATTTCGGACAAAATTTAATTCATACAGGCACGGGTAACATTGCAGTTGGCGACGAATTATTAGTATCTACAGTACACAATGAAGACAGATTTATTATAGCTTAAATGTAAAATGAAACCATCCATCACTATTGAATATTGCCCAAAATGCAACTGGCTTTTGCGCGCTGCTTATATGGCCCAGGAATTATTAACCACTTTTGAAGACGACCTATACGGAATAACTTTACGGCCAAGCGAAACAGCCGGGCGTTATACTATATATTTAAATGATGATATTTTGTTTGACAGAAAAGATCAGGGTCGCTTTCCGGAAATTAAAGAGTTAAAACAATTGGTAAGGGA
>NZ_JAQBOW010000004.1 GCF_028287845.1 Mucilaginibacter sp. | reverse complement strand
CTCATACTGACTTTTTGATTACCGTGTATTTGATATTCTATATTACCTTTAACGAACTTACCTTTTAGCGCTGCTTTTTTGCCATCATCTTTTGGGATGACCGTAAACTCAGGCAATTTGGTTTTATCTTTTTTAACGATGACCATACGGCAGGTTAGGCGGCTATCGCCACGCACATCAAAAGAGAAACTTTTACCTTTTTTTCTGTATTTTGTTGTAGGATAATCAACATATATATAAAATGGCTCCTCGCCTACCTGCAAATAATGGCGCGGTACAATACCGAAAGCCACCCCGGCGCCATATACTTCCTGCCCTACCTCACCCGATTTTTCCCAGCCATCGTGGATATCTTCCAGCGCTATCCATAGTTTAGGATCAACCTGGCCCATTTTTACTTCTTCGGATAACATTTCTTTTGGCAAATTAGGCGGATAATAATATGCTGCGCGCTGTACAATATAACGGGTAAACTCTGCTAACAACAGGGAGATAGAGCCGGGCAGGTCCTCATTGTCGGCCATTACTAAATAATCATGCATGGCAGCAAACACCTCCTGCTCCTCATAAGCGGCAGTATATTTTGCATCGCTAAGCGGGAATATAGCAAAAAATGTAGTGTAATGTTTTGCATACCCGTAATTACAATCCCATAACTGGAAATTCCTGAAAATATTAGCCAGGCATAAAAAGCTTAAGTCGAGATATAGTTTATCTTTTGTTTCCTTCCACAACCATAACATCGCGTTAGCGGCAAAAGCGGTATTATTGGCCTGGTAAAATAAAGCAAACCCTTTACCCAATAAACATTTAGCAGCACGCTTAGCTTCATTAAGGTACCGGTCATCTTTGGTTAATCCCCATGCGTGCATCATTACATAGGCATATAAGCCGGCCACATCACCCTCGCCACCTTTGCCGGGTTCTTTTTCGGCTTTAATTACTTCCAAAGTTTCCATATTATAAAATACCGGCCATTGGTATTTAAAATGATGTGCTACTTTAATAGTATACTCCAGCGAATTCATGAACAGTTTTTTAGCTTGCTCTTCACCACGGAAAGCCATCCTTGCCAAATTAAGCATGGGGTGGTGCAAATACCATGAGTCCATCACATTTGGTTTTAGCTGCTCTTCAGATCCGTCCAGGTCATCAACAACGGCGGGGTGCCACCTAACCACAGTACCTAATTCTTTTTTGTAAAATGCTTCTATGCCATCTAATATTTTTTTTATTGCAGGGATATCCTTTTTGCTCCAGATACCATAATCATGCAATGGCAGCAGCACCGCCAACTGTACCATAATTTCGGGCGGGGTTTCATAGTCTGATACGTAGGCATTTAAATAATCAAAGCCCTGGGCATGCGACCAACAGGCATGGCTATTTTCCAGATCATTCAGTCCTTTAGCTAAAATATCGGGCCAGTTATGATGTTGGGTAGCGGGTAGCGATAAGTGCAGGTATATAGCACCCAGCATATCTAAAAACTGCCGCGACATTTTAAATTCATCAGCAGGTATTTCTGTACTTAAGGCTATATAGACGTCTGATATAATAAATTCTTTACCGGCAGGTAAAGGTTTCTCTTTTGCAACAGGCAACGAAAATCCAATCTCCGGCCATTGGCCGCCTACAGCGTCGGCGGCTGATGTTTCGGTTTCCTGGCAATAATCATTTAAACTGGTAAGGTTCTGTACATATAATACAGCGCCCGATTTGGGTTTATCTAAACTAAAATAAACAAAGCCCGTGCGTGCGCCAAACTGGTTGGCATATATCTCGCCTTTTGGCTGCCCGTCATTACCATCTTTATTTAATGGGATAATATCCCGTGGCCAAAATGGGATAAATAAAGGCGCGGATGGTTTTAGTGTGGTAGTATATCTAATTACCGGAGTTTCCCGGTCGGGGAAATCAAGCTTCACCGTATAGTCGCCAATTACGGTTTTTATATAAAAGGTTATATTGGTATCCTTTTCAATAACTCTTTTTATATGGATATCATCATTAGGCGTATAAGCCGCGCGCAAGGCAAGCCGGCCACCGTTTGGCCAATTTGCTATAATGTATAAAGAGTCGCCAACATTATGTACGGTGAAATGGTATTGATTAATCTTTTTATAATAAATATTCGGTAGGTCCTGATCGTTAAAAATATCAGCAGCTACCATAGCCCAAGGTGACAATCCGTTCATAGCTATACCTTTATAACAGTTATACCTGCTCAATAACCATTTATTAAATATTTTTGTTTGAGTGCCAATAAAGAAATGATTAATAAATTTTCTTTAAAACTTATTTATAAAACAGGTTGTTAAATCTGTTTTAATACAGCATATACATGACAGATATTGCCAAACGTTTCTCCGAAAATCCATTATTATCACCCATTGACCTTAAAGCAAGCGAAGAAGGTTTACAAATTATTTGTTTGCTTAATCCGGGTGTATTTACTTTTGAGGGGAAGACCTGGCTCATCATCCGCGTAGCAGAAAATGCGGTGCAAAAGGAAGGCTCCATATTTTTCCCGATCCTGAATGACCTGGGTAAAACTGAAATTGTTGAACTGCCATCAACGCATCCGGAACTAATTACTACTGATCCGCGGGTTATACGCTACCAGGGGCTTGATTATTTAACCACCCTATCGCACCTGCGCCTGCTTTGCAGCGATAACGGCCTGCACTTTTATGAGGTTGATGCCTATTCCCCCTTATTTGGTGCAGGGTATTTGCAGGCTTTTGGTATTGAGGATTGCCGGGTTACGCAGATGGGGGATAAATATTATCTCACTTTTACCGCCGTATCAGGCAATGGTGTCGGCGTGGGTTTGCGCACCACTACCGACTGGAAGACTTTCCAATCGCACGGCATGATACTGCCTCCGCATAATAAAGATTGCGCCATTTTCGAGGAAAAAATAAACGGACTATATTATTGCCTGCACCGCCCAAGCAGTGTGGATATTGGCGGCAACTTTATCTGGCTGGCCGAATCGCCGGATGGTGTGCACTGGGGTAACCATAAATGTATTGTAAAAACCCGCAAGGATAGCTGGGACTGCCAGCGTGTTGGTGCCGGTGCTGCACCGATAAAAACGGATAAAGGCTGGCTGGAGATTTATCATGGCGCCAATGCAGCACATCAATATTGTTTAGGTGCTTTTTTACTGGATTTGAATGATCCGTCGAAAGTATTGGCCCGCACCGAAAACCCTATCATGGTACCTACCGAACCTTATGAACTAAGCGGCTTCTTCGGCAACGTGGTATTTACCAACGGGCATATTGTAGATGGCGATACCATTACTATATATTATGGCGCGTCGGACGAGTTTGTTTGCGGAGCGAGGTTTTCTATTAAGGAGATATTTGCGGAGTTGGGGGTGTAATGATGATTTGCGCCTTTGGGATGGCTAAAGATCATTTTAGTTATTTATCTTTTTTAACCAGTTGTAATGCAATTGTAAGCATCCACCCGCTCAATCGCCGCGGGAAGGCTGTTACGTTTTTCGCTGTTGTTTGTTTTTAAAGGAGCTCAAGAAGGCTACGCCGTGTGGCTTTGATCCAAAAGTAACCAAAAACTAAGCGTAGCGACCTCATGAATACCTATAAAAAACAAACAATAAATGAATAAATCAAGTCAGCCCAATCGCTGCCACCTCACAGGCCAGACTCCCGGCCGCGTGTGCTGACAGGCCACCGCTTCCTTTTTGATTGCTCATATAACAGAATGTTGGTTTATCCTAAAGTGTCCGTAAGAAACTTGGTTAGAGGATTTAGTATTGATTTATTGACAACAATACCAACGTACAGGCATACTCGGTCTCAATACCCTTTTCATTAGCCATCTTCCTTAATTCGTTATTTTCCGTTCCGGGATTAAAGATGATACGTTTTGGATGGGTGTTTAATATATAATCATACAGCGGTGGCTGGTTTTGAGGACCAACATATAGGGTAATGGTATCTATATCATTATGAATGATTTCGGGCTTTTCAATAGGTATGCCTGCCACTTCGCCGGTTTTTAACCCTACGTTAACTATAGAATGCCCATGACCAGCCAAACGGTTAGCCGCCATGTAAGCGTATCTGCCGGTGTTTGGCGTTGCGCCTAATATCAATGTTTTCTTATCAGCCATAATAAAAGATCCGTTTAAGCTCTTCTCCTATAGAGAGGGATTGGAGTGAGGCATTCAAATATTACGCCAAGGTGTAATATTTAGCGTGTTTGGCAGTCAAAAGGCAGTCACAAAAAATATATTTAAATTTTTTAAAATGTTTTTAAACGTGAATCGTCTATATCTTTAAACAAGTAATACATTGATAGCTACCTTAATGCCCGAAGAAAGAAACAGCCATATACTGCGCGCCATAAAAGCGTACGGTAAAAATTTGCTGGGCTTTATCCGTAAGCGGGTTAAGAGTGATGCCGATGCTGAAGACATCCTGCAGGATGTATGGTACCAGTTTAGCGCACTGGTAAATTCTGAACCAATTGAGCAGACAGGCGCCTGGCTGTATAAAGTGGCAAGGAACAAGATAACAGATAAGCATAAAAAGAAATCAGAAACTTTACTTGATGACCTGTTTGCCGGAAGCAATGAAGACGAGGATGATACCTCTGGCTTTAAAGATTTCCTGATGGTGGAAGACAGTACGCCCGAAACGGAATACATACGCACCCTTTTTTGGGAGCAATTGTTTAATGCGCTGGACGAACTGCCCGAAGACCAAAAGCAGGTTTTTATCTGGCAGGAAATGGAAGATATGACCTTTCAGGAAATAGCAGAAGCTACGGGCGTAAATGTAAATACGCTGGTATCGCGAAAGCGTTACGCGGTGCTGCATCTGCGCGACAGGTTACAACAATTATATCAGGAGATCACAAAATATTAAAAACAAAAAAACATGAAAAATTTATTTTTTAAAGGACGGTTTATATTTATACCCATTGCGGTAGTCGCTTTCCTTTCGCTCATCAGCTTTGCAGTAATGCAATTATGGAACAATTTATTACCCGCAATACTGCACGTTAGCGTCATTACCTTTTGGCAGGCTATGGGCATATTTATATTATGCAAAATACTGTTTGGCTTTGGTAAAGGCGGACGCGGCTGGGGCGGACGCGGCGGTGCGCCATGGATGCGCCATAAAATGGAAGAACGTTTTAAAAACATGACGCCCGAAGAAAAAGAAAAGTTCAAACAAAAAATGCGCGAACGCGGCGGCTGTGGCCCATGGGGACGTAATGACGGACATCCGTCTAACAGGGATTGGGATACCTTTGAAAAGGAGACCGCTAAACCAACCGAATAACATTTATACCGTGAGATTTGACAACTTTTAAAAAGTTGTCAAATCTTTTAGTTATTAAACACTCACAACAATACTACTATATGGACATACTGGTATTCACAACAAGCGTTACTGCCCCTGAGCAGATTACAAGGGTGCAACCCCTGCTAACTTCTGTGAAGGCTATTGAGGAATGGAACTTCGACCTGGAAGATTGCGATAATATACTGCGCATAGTGTCGCACGATGTTTCGCCGCGATATATTGAATCTCTGCTGCATGATGCCGGATTTTTGTGTACAGAGCTGGAGTATTAACCCAATTTAAAGTTCCCCTACTTGGAGGGGTGCGGCCGGATGTGCTGTGGCAGGGGTGGGTTTCGCCGCTTTATTTAACCCTTTCCTCCCCTTCCCAAGGGAAGGAATAGCACTTGGCCATTCCTTTTTTATTTATCCAATAATCATTCTATTCAGCAAAGCTATCTGCCCGGCATGATATATCTGGTGCTGTATAAACCCATAAACCAATTCCTCGTAAGTGGTAACCGGCTGGTCGCCGCGTTCATCAATGATAGGTTCGCCCCATTTTTCCTGGGGGAAATCCTGTATGGTTTTTACCATGTTTACGTTAACAAGTTTTAGGTCATCAATCCATAGTTTCCATTTCCGTTCGTCGGGGTCACCGGTTTCTGGCCAGTTGCCGCTTAGGGGTAGCGAAGCCGGTTTTTCGTTAAGACGGTCCATTACCTCTTCGGTCCAGCTAAGCATATGCAGAATAATCTCGGCAATAGTATGCGCGTGGCCCACCCGTTCGTAAGCGGTTTCGAAAGTGACCTTGCCCAGTATGTCATATATCGGCGAGCCGTACCAGGGGTGACCCGATGATACTTTTTCTAATTCGTGAAGGAGTTTTTCGGTTGTTGTCATAAACACGATTTTTAGAATTTGTTAGATTAATAGGATTAATTTTTAATATTTAACACAAGTCAGGAAATCTTAAAAATCCTGCAATCGTGTTAAACTTTCCCCGCTGCTACTGCGCAATTTATCCCATCAATAGCCGATTTTCAGGATTAATTTTTTAATATTTAACACAGGTCAGGAAATCTTAAAAATCCTAAAAATCATACAATCGTGTTAAACTTTCCCCGCTGCTACCGCGCAATTTATCCCATCAATAGCCGCAGAAATTATGCCACCCGCGTAGCCCGCACCTTCGCCGCAGGGGAAAAGCCCCTGTACCTGCGGGTGCTGCAGCGTTTCTTTATCGCGCGGAATTTTTATAGGCGATGATGTGCGTGACTCTACCCCCACTAATATAGCTTCATTTGTATAATATCCTTTCATTTTTTTACCAAAGGCTGGCAGGGCGCGGCGCAGCCTGTCGTTTATCCAATCGGGTAGTACCTCTTTTAGTGCTACACTTTTAGTGCGGGGCAGGTAGGAGTTTTCGGGGAGATCAACAGACAGTCTACCGTCTACAAAATCAACCATCCGCTGCGCGGGTGCAACCAGTTTGCCGCCACCGGCTTTAAAGGCCAGCTGTTCTATCTGGCTTTGAAAGTGCAGCATTTTAAACGGATCGGTATCGCTGCCTTTTACGTCTTCCATATTTATTTGTACCACCGTGCCCGAGTTGGCGAAAGGGTTGTTCCGTTTTGACGGGCTCCAGCCGTTCACCACAATTTCGTTGGCTTCCGTAGCGCAGGGGGCAATAATGCCGCCCGGGCACATGCAGAACGAGAATACGCCCCGGCCATCCACCTGCTCCACTAAGTTATAGTAGGACGGCGGCAAATCCGGACCACGATATTCGCAATGGTATTGGGCGCGGTCTATAATTTCCTGCGGATGCTCTATGCGCACGCCCAGCGCGAATGGCTTGGCCTCTATCAATATATTTTGGCGATGCAGCATTTCAAACACATCGCGGGCGGAGTGGCCCGTGGCCAGTATCACCGCGCTGGCTTT
>NZ_JAQBOW010000160.1 GCF_028287845.1 Mucilaginibacter sp. | reverse complement strand
TGGTTAGCGAAACACTAAGCAAAGAGCGTAGGGGATACGGTACCACAATTGTAGCTATGATAGGCCTTTTAGGTGCGGTAGCCGCTGCCTGGGTTGGTAAGTACGACTGGCGCACAGCTTACTATGTAGGCGGTGGATTAGGAATTGTGCTGCTGTTATTACGGATGGGTACTTTTGAATCGGGTATGTTTAAAAATATTAAAGACAGCAACGTATCAAAAGGGAATATATTAATGTTATTTAATAACGGTAAACGTTTTTTAAAATACCTGTATTGCATATTAATTGGCGCGCCGTTATGGTACGTGGTAGGTGTACTGGTTACTCAGTCGCCCGAGTTTGGGAAGGCTTTGGGTGCCAAAGTTCCGCTTAGCGCAGGTGACGGTATTTTGTATACTTATGTGGGTATATCCGTTGGTGGCATATTTGCGGGTTTACTGGCGCAGTTAACCAAATCACGTAAAACTACCATGCTGGTGTTTTTGCTACTCTCTGTAGTGAGCGTTGTACTTTACCTCAATGCAAAAGGAATTACCACAACCCAATTTATATGGCTTTGCCTGTTTATGGGTTTTGCTGTAGGCTATTGGGCAACATTTGTCACCATCGCGTCCGAGCAGTTTGGTACCAATATACGGTCGACCGTTACTACAACGGTGCCTAATTTTGTAAGAGGATCATTAATACCGGTAAACGCCTTATTTAATATGTGCGTAATACATTACGGCATGATACAAAGCGGTTATATCGTAATGTTTGTGCTTACCGCCATAGCATTATTTGCCTTGAGCCAGTTAAAAGAGTCATTCCATAAAGATTTGGATTACATTGAAGAGGAAGATGGTTTGAATATGACGACGTAAAGCAAGGCCCTGTGCGAATCGCTCAAGGCTTTAGTTTTATATTGATCACTCATGCAATGAATGGGTAATATGACACTCAATAATCTCACGTTAGTCCGGATTTATAATCCCGGACTAAATTAGGTGCGGATTTGCAATCCGCGTATCCCAAATTCACTAAGTATTAGTTTGAGTATGGGGATTGCCAACACATCTACCCATTAAATTGCCGCAAATGGTGGTCGGCATGTTTATAAGCCATTTGCCCGACCTGTTCTTTTGTCATTTTTCCGAAGAAAGGATGGACGAAACCCGAGTTCGAGAAATGAGCGTATTCGTTGATCAGGGCAATCCACTTCTTTTTTTCTGATGCAATATCGCCGTTGGTTTCTTTTACTTTAAACTCACGAAGTGTGGGCGTATTTCGTGCCAAAGGGGCATCATTCTTCAATATTTTTTTTAAAGCCATTCTCCCAAACAAACGGCCAATAAATACCTGTTTGTTGTTATTATCACTTTGCACCCATTCGTCCCACAGTGTGCAATGCTTCAGCGCCTGGTACACATTCATTTTGCCCCACTCATTCTTACTATTTTCGTTAATCGTATCGATCCTGCTGATCAATTCATCCCTTGTCATTTTGTCAAATACTGTTTTCATGTTTGCTGTAATGGGCGTTAAAAAGATGGATATTTTAAGCAAGTTGTGTAATATATTGAATATGTACAACTGTTAGCAAAGTTTTAATTATGAAGTTTTATTTAGAAACCACGTTAGTCCGGATTTATAATCCCGGACTAAATTAGGTGCGGATTTGCAATCCGCGTATGCAATATTTGCATTCCAAATACAAAGTATCTATATTTAGTTATGGGTTTTAAATATCGTATCACTTCTGATGACGAGCTTTACTTTTTAACGTTAACAGTAGTTGATTGGGTGGACGTTTTTACCCGCAAAGAACTCTGCCTTGACCTGATAGACTCTTTAAAATATTGCCAGCAACACAAAGGCCTTATTATCTATGCCTGGTGTTTAATGCCGAGCCATTTGCACATGGTGGCAGCCGTTGAACCAGGAACAAACAGACTATCGGATGTGATGCGCGATTTTAAAAAGTTTACATCGAAAAAGATCGTCCAATCTATAAACGAAATTGCCGAAAGCCGCAGAGATTGGTTGTTGCGACATTTTGTTTATGCCGGAAAATTCAATCCTAAAATTAAAGATCATCAATTTTGGCAGGAAGGCTCGCATCCTATCGAACTAAGCACATTTAAATTTATCGAACAAAAGATCAATTATATTCATCAAAATCCCGTTGAAGCCGGTATGGTTTTTAGGGCCGAGGATTATGTATTGAGTTCGGCAGCGCAATATAGCGGTGAGTATAATGCTTTGTTGTCGGTAACGTTGATAGAGGATTTGGGTACGGGGATTGTTTATCCTTGAATGATTTTTGTTTATATGGGGATTGCAAATCCCCGTGTAATTTAGTCCGGGATTATAAATCCGGACTAACAGTTTATATTAGATTTGACAACTTTTAAAAAGTTGTCAAATCTTTACGCATTTTTGCACCAATGATTAACAAAGAACAAATAGCTGCCGATTACCAGACCATCCAGGATGAAATATGCCGGGCATTGGAGCTGGTAGACGGTAAAGCAAAATTTGAAGAAGAAAAATGGGAGCGTGAAGGTGGCGGCGGTGGCCGTACCCGGGTTATCCAGAATGGCAATATATTTGAAAAAGGCGGTGTAAACTTTTCTGCCGTTGAAGGGCAATTACCCGAAGCTATCAAAAAGAGCCTGAAGATAGATAGTGATGATTTCTTTGCTACCGGTGTGTCTATTGTGATCCATCCTAATCATCCGTTAGTGCCTATCATCCACATGAATATCCGTTATTTCGAAATGCCTTCGTCATTTGGTGAAGGGAAGGAACCTGTACGCTGGTTTGGTGGGGGTATAGACCTTACACCGCATTATATTGTTGAAGATGATGCCAAATACTTCCATAGTAGTTTAAAAGCTGTCTGCGATAAATTTAACGACGAGTACTATACACGTTTCAAGAAATGGGCCGATGATTATTTTTTCATAAAACACCGCGACGAAACCCGCGGAATAGGCGGCATATTTTATGATCGCTTAACAGCCACCGATGATATGAGTTGGGAGAATATTTTTGAATTTTCTAAAGCTTTGGGCCGTTCATTTATTCCGATTTATACCGAACTGACTAATCGCCACAAACAAGAAACCTTTACCGCCGACCAACAGCAATGGCAATACCAGCGCCGCAGCCGTTATGCCGAGTTTAACCTGGTTTATGATGCCGGTACTAAATTTGGCCTGGAAACAAATGGCCGGATAGAATCTATATTGATGAGCCTGCCGCCAACTGCCAAATGGCTATATAATTATCAGCCAAAACCGGGCAGCGAAGAAGAGAAAACTTTGTCTTTATTAAAAAAAGGTATTGATTGGGTATAGGTATGCAAAAGCTAATGTTTTCATTACTGGCAATGCTGGTATTATCTTCATCTCAACAAGATAATACGCTTAAAGGCACCTGGGAATATCGCGGCGGTAAAATCAATAACAAAATATCCCCGGCACCTAAAGGATATTCGCAACAAAGAAAATATACCGATAAAGCCTTCGAGGCCTATCTGTTAGAAAAAGGCGAAAAGCCGGTGAAATATGAAGCCGGCAATTATTCGCTAAAAGGCGATACGTGTTTAGAGACCCAAACCTACTGCCTGCAATCGCAAGAAATGGTGGGGGTTGTTGTTCGATATGCGTACCGGGTAAAAGACGACACCCTGTTTTTAAACGCGACATTGCCAAATGGCGCAAGGGTAGAAGATTATTGGAAGAAAATAAAACCCTGATCTGTATTTTAATTTCGGCTAAAAATGTTGTTTCACCACCTGTAAATTACCCAATTTGCAATGTGTTGATTATCAGTTTTAAACGTAAGATATATGCTCGTTTTTACTGACTTATACGTTGTTACATTTTGTTACATCACTTTTTCACAATTATCTCATAAACAATAATT
This sequence comes from Mucilaginibacter sp., assembly GCF_028287845.1. Taxonomy (GTDB): domain Bacteria; phylum Bacteroidota; class Bacteroidia; order Sphingobacteriales; family Sphingobacteriaceae; genus Mucilaginibacter. The sequence goes on along the minus strand of NZ_JAQBOW010000160.1, from coordinate 21,721 downwards.
TAAGTCGAAATCTTGTTTCACTTGTTACATTTTGTTACACCAATTGGTGTAACAAACAACCTACTGTGGCGGGCATAACGTTGTATACAGTTGGTAAGTAGCAAAATGTGGATATTTTACTGTCATTATCGCACCTATTTTGTTACAAAACGGGTGCGATAAATCAACTATTTTCTTAACTTCGCAAGTCAAATAAAAAACCTGTTTATTACGATCAATTATTAAGCGAAATACCACAAATAAATAAAAATGGCTGAAGGAACAGAGAACGATAATCCACACAAAGAAGACAAGATAATTTCAATAAATATTGATGAGGAAATGCGATCGGCATACATTGATTATTCAATGTCGGTTATCGTTTCCAGGGCATTACCGGATGTCCGCGACGGATTAAAACCCGTACACAGGCGTGTGCTTTTCGGCATGCTCGATCTGGGTTTAAATAACAATAAACCTTATAAAAAATCTGCCCGTATTGTAGGGGAGGTGATGGGTAAATATCACCCGCATGGTGATGCTTCTGTATACGATACTATGGTGCGTATGGCGCAGGAGTGGAGCTTACGCTATCCGTTAGTTGAGGGCCAGGGTAACTATGGCTCGATAGATGGTGATAATCCGGCGGCAATGCGTTATACCGAGGCAAGGTTGGAAAAGATAGCCGAAGAAATGCTGGCTGATATCAATAAAGATACTATTGATTTCCAACTAAACTTTGACGACTCTTTGCAAGAGCCAACAGTTTTACCGGCAAGGTTCCCTAATTTATTGGTTAACGGTGCATCTGGTATTGCCGTAGGTATGGCCACTAACATGGCACCTCACAACTTATCAGAAGTAATTGATGCCACTATGGCTTTAATAGACAACAGGGATATTGAAGTTAGTGAGTTAATGAAGCATGTTAAGGGTCCCGATTTTCCTACAGGCGGTATTATCTATGGCTTTGAAGGCCCGCGCGAGGCTTTAGAGACCGGTCGTGGCCGTGTTGTGCTAAGAGCCCGTGCCGAAATTGAAACCCATGGCAGCGACCGCGAGCGTATCATAGTAACCGAAATACCTTACCAGGTAAATAAAGGACTAATGATTGAGCGTACTGCCGATTTGGTTAACGATAAAAAACTGGAAGGTATATCTGCCATTCGTGATGAATCTAACCGTGAAGGCATACGTATTGTTTATGAAATAAAACGCGAGGCTAACGCAGCCATCGTATTGAACAACCTGTTTAAATACACCGCGCTGCAAACATCATTCAGCGTAAATAATATTGCGCTGGTGCATGGCAGGCCAATGATGTTGAACCTAAGGGATCTGATACATCATTTTGTTGAGCACAGGCATGAGGTGGTTGTGCGCCGTACAAAATTTGAACTGGCCGAAGCCCAAAAACGCGCGCACGTTTTAGAAGGTTTATTGATCGCTTTAGATCATTTGGATGAGGTAATTAAATTGATCCGCGCATCACAAACTCCTGACGAGGCCCGCGAAGGTTTAATTACACAGTTTGGCTTAAGCGATATACAAGCCCGCGCAATCCTGGATATGACCCTAAGAAGGTTAACCGGACTTGAACGTGATAAGATAAAAGATGAGTATGAAGGTTTGATGAAACTGATAGATCATTTAAACTCAATCTTGGCTGATGAAGGTTTAAGAATGCAGATCATCAAAGACGAGCTGATTGAGATAAAAGAGAAATATGGTGATGAGCGCAAAACCGAAATGGTACACTCATCCGCAGAAATGCAAACCGAGGATTTTATTGAGGATGAGGATGTTGTAATTACAATTTCACGCGAAGGTTATATTAAACGCACACCGCTTACAGAATATCGCAGGCAGGGCAGGGGTGGTAAAGGATCAATAGGCAGTAACAGTCGTGATGCGGATTTTATTGAACACCTGCTTATCGCGTCTAACCACAACTACATGTTGTTCTTTACCGAGTCGGGGCAATGTTTCTGGTTAAGGGTGTTCGAAATTCCGGAAGGATCGCGTACATCAAAGGGTCGTGCTATTCAGAATATCATTAATATACCTAAGGAAGAAAACATTAAAGCTTATATTAAGGTTGTTAACTTAAAAGATAAAGAGTACCTGGAGAACAACTTTATAATAATGTGTACCAAGAAAGGTGTGATCAAGAAAACGTCGTTAGAAGCCTATTCTCGTCCGCGTGCAAATGGTATCAATGCTATAAATGTTAACGATGGTGATTCACTGTTAGAAGCAAACTTAACCAGCGGTTCAAGTGAGATTGTAATGGCCTTAAAATCAGGCAGGGCAATACGCTTCAACGAAGCTAAAGTTAGGCCAATGGGCCGTACAGCTACCGGTGTAAGAGGTATTACACTTGATAGTGACAACGATGAAGTAGTAGGTATGATAAGTATTGATAACCCAGAAACTACCGTATTAGTGGTGTCTGAAAAAGGTTATGGTAAACGTACTGATATTGATGATTATCGTGTAACTAATCGTGGCGGTAAGGGCGTTAAAACACTTAACGTTACTGAAAAAACAGGCGAGCTGGTAGCTATAAAAGGTGTTACAGATAATGAGGACCTGATGATTATTAATAAATCAGGTGTAATTATCCGTATTGCAGTTAGCGAATTAAGAACCATGGGCCGTGCAACGCAGGGAGTGAGACTAATAACGCTTAAAGGTAATGACGAAATAGCATCAGTAGCTAAAATTGAGCATGATAATGAGGAAGATGTAGAAGCCGAAGAAGGTGCTGTTGAAAATTCTGATGAAGAATCAACACCCGATTCAACTGCCGGATCAACACCGGATGCTGATGCTGAACCAACATCACCGGGCGATATAACTGAATAAAAACAATGAAGGGCCGTAAAATTATATTATCGGTTTCAATAATATTACTAACTACATCTTTTGCCTTTTGCCAAACAGAAGTGCTAAAAGGTGTAGTTAATAGTTTGGCGTTTTACAAGCAAAAAAATGAGCTTAAATATTTAAGCAATGCCAAAAAAACAATTGATAGCCTGATAAAGGTAAGCCCAGACTCTACAAACCTGGAGAAGAATGTTTACCGGGTTGTGGTAAACTCCAGTATTTTATATATTGATTCGTTAAATAAACTTAATCAGCCTGCTGATTTTTTCAGCAAAACTGTCGCGCTGTTAGATTTACTGAATACCAGGAAAAAGATATATAAATACCAGCCCGAAATGGATTTTGCCAGGCAATGTTTGGCAAATGTTTATATACGCAAGGGATTTGCCTATATAAACAACTCTGATTATTCCAATGCCGAATATGTTTTTTTAAGAGCACATAGATATGTACCCTCGTTTAAGCCCCTAAATGCTTATATAGCCTATACCTATAATAAATTAGGTAATTTAGAAGCTGCTGCAAAATACTACGATAACCTAATTAAAACCGATAGCACAAAAACAGCCTATATTGAAGCTGCATCTGCTATTTATAAAGCAATAGGAGATACCAGTAAAGCTATTGATGTATTAAAAAAAGGGAGAAAACTATTACCTGCAGATAAATTTTTACTACTTGATGAGGCTAATATTTATAATAACAAGAAAGATTATAAATCATTAGCACCATTATTGACCAAATTGCTTGATATTAATATAAATAACCCCGATATTGTGTTTGTAGCAGCAAATTGTTACGAACATTTATATCAATATGATAAAGCAGAATCGCTTTATTTGCACGTAATAGATTTAAATAGTTCGGCTTACGACCCTATATTTGATTTGGGTTTGCTTTATTTAAAGAAAAGTACCCTGAAAGAGGGCGATAAAGAAAAAAACATAAGCTATGCCCGGCAATGGATAGAAAAAGCAAATGAAATATCACCTAATAATATTAAGTGTTTAGAAATTTTGCAGCTTATTTATGCACAAACCGGTAATAAAGACCAATTGAATAATATAAATAACAAACTAAAACAGTTAACAAATCAATAAAACTAACCATGAGAATTAAATTTTTGATAGCAGGCCTGTTGGGCTTAGTTACAGCAACAGCATTTGCGCAAAAAGGCGAATTAAAGGATGCGAAGGAATCGTATGATAAATACTCAACACTGAGCAGATCAGGAGCAGGAGCCATGTTAGCTAATGCCAGCCTGGCTTCGGCTAAAAAATCAATTGATAATGCCGCTGGAAATGCAAAAACATCCGGACTTCCGGAAACGTATGCCTTAAAGGGAGCTATTTATGCATCATTAGCGCTTGCTGATACTTCGGTATCCAGAACAGCTCCTTTATTTGCAACTGCCGACGAAGCTTTAAAAAAAGCTAAAGAGTTAGATACAAAAGTTGAATACAAGAAGATAATTGACGATGCACATGTTACCCTTGCCCAATACCAATTAAACAAGGGTGTAAAAGAATTTAAGCAAAAAAAATATGACTTGGCTTATAGTTCATTTGATTATTATCGCCAAACGCTACCTGAGGATACTAATGCTATTTATTATACCGGTCTTTCTGCAGCTTCATCAGGAAAATATCCGGAGGCTGTTAGTAATTACACCAAACTGCTTACAACCAAATTTTCACAAAAACCTGCTATATATTTTGAACTTTCGTCTATTTATTTAACACAGAAAGATACTTCAGCAGCATTAAAAATTACGGGAGAAGGTATACAGAAATATCCTACCAACGCTGATTTACGTAAAAGAGAAATTGAAATAAGCTTGCAAACAGGCAAACAACAAGAAGTACTTAGTAAAATACAGAGTGCAATTGTTAATGATCCTAAAAACAAAATGCTGTATTATTATGCAGGTTTAACAAACGGACTATTTGCCGAAGGTGTTGCAAAAGAAATTGCCAAAACTAAGGACGCAGCCACAAAAGCTACTTTACAAGCTAAAAGAGCTGACTATTTTGGAAAAGCTGCTGATTTTTACAAAAAAGCCATAGAAATTGACCCCGGCTATTTTGAAGCCAATTTAAATTTAGGATATGTTATGCTGAGCCCTGCAATTGATCAATATAATGCCGCTAATCAATTACCTGTAAACAAACAAAAAGAGTATGATGCTGCAATTATAAAAGCAACTGCACAGTTTGAATTAGCTAAACCATATTTATTAAAAGCAGTTGAGTTAAATCCAACATCAGTTGATGCTTTGGCTAATTTAAAAACATACTATTTGGGCACTAAAAATCCTGCTCAGGCCACAGAAACTCAGAAAAAAATAGACGCTATTAAATAATAATAGGAGAATACTAAAAGCCTGCTTTGATTGAGCAGGCTTTTAAAAGGCAATACTACTTAACATAATGTTAATTATGAGACGTATTGAATATGAACAATTGCTCATCTCCACCAAATAATAATTAGTTTTATTAATGGACCCGGTAATTGTCAATAACAAATCTGTATAAACTTGTTGACCTGCAATTTTTAATTAATTGATTTAACACTATCTTTCCAAAAAAACGCCCAAGTTTTGCTAGAGCAGGTAACAACAACTAAACCATCAAAAATAGTAATCATTGCAGGTATACTTATAGCTACTGTATTCTCATTGGTACTTTACACCATTCTACTTAGGGCGCATTTAAGTGTTTTGAACGGGGTGATCTATACGCGACTTATTTATTGGGCAGAGATTGTTTTTTTATGGTGGTTTGCAGCGCAATTTGAAAACCAACCCCTATTAATTTGGAAAGAAAAGCAATCGGGCATAAAATTCATTTTATTATGGACCGTCTTTCTTTTTTTATTAATCTTAGCGGCTAATTTAATAGCAGATATCACAACATTGTTGGGGTATCATCAAAATAAAGAGATCCTCCGCCAAATTTCCCGCTTCATAACTGGTCGCTACTTTTTAATTGCATTTATATCTATTACAGCGGGCGTTACCGAAGAAATAATTTTCAGGGGTTATATCCTAACCCGTTTATCGCTATTATTTAAAAATCAATATATTCCGATTGTAATTTCGGCTTTGTTATTTTCAGGGATGCATTATACTTACAATAGTCCGCGCGAGTTCGTCTTTACATTTTTAGGTGGGACAATTATGGCGGTCCACTACAATAGATACGGCAACCTAAAGCCGCTTATCATCGCACACACTTTGATTGACTGGGCAGCCAACACATTTTTACACTATTTCATCAAGTAATATATTCCTTTGTAATGTTCAAAATTATCATGATATAAAACACATTTTGTTTTGGACAATACATGTTCATCCCATATCTTCAACAAATGTTTCTTTTATATAGCTTATTTATAAGTATTGCCTGGTTACTGCTTATTGCTTACTTACTTATTAATTTCAGGAAGATCAAGCAATTAAATGTACAGCCAATTTCCAATAAAGAACCGGCATTAGTAATTATAATCGCGGTCCGTAATGAAGAAGACGATCTGGCTGCAGCTTTACAGAGCGTTTGTAATATTAAGTATGCCAACTATCGAATACTTGTGGTGAATGACCGGTCTACAGACCGTACAGCGGATATATTGAAAGATTTCACTTTCCGCTATAAGCAACTTACCGTTACAACAATAACTGAATTACCCGATGGCTGGCTGGGCAAAAACAATGCGTTGTACCAGGGTTATCTTAATAGCACAGAAGAATGGATTCTTTTTACTGATGCTGACATTGTATTTCATCCGGATGCTATAAATAAAGCCATTGGATACGCTATCAGGCATAGATTAGATCATTTAGCCATTTCGCCCGACACCCGATCAAGATCTGTCGTTTTAAACAGCGTATTGGCAACATTTTACCTGATGCTTATGTTATATATGCGACCGTGGAATGCCAAAAATCCTAAATCAAAAGCATCAGTTGGCATTGGCGCATTTAATCTTGTAAAACGTGATGCTTATGAAAAAGCCGGCACACATACGGCCATCAAACTACGACCAGATGATGACCTTAAACTTGGTAATTTGATTAAATCGGCCGGTTTGCGGCAAGATATACTGTCTGGCCGGCAATATATTTGCCTGGAATGGTACAAAAACCTTCAGCAATTTATAAATGGGCTAATGAAAAATTCATTTTCAGTAGCTGATTATAAGCTTGGTATAGCAATTTTACAGGCAGTTGCCGTTTTGATATGCATAGCGTTACCTATACCGATTATGTTAATTGGAGGCTGTGGCTATATTTTTATACTGCCGACCCTGATATTACTAGGCCAGGTAACCTATATGATAATGGTGCCAGCCAATAAATGGTGGTATGCGTTAATGATACCTTTTGCAGGTTTTTTGATGGCTTATATTATATTAAAAGCCGCGATCTTAACAATTAAGCAAGGCGGGATATACTGGCGCGATAGTTTTTATTCTTTAGCTACGCTAAAGGGCAAAGTTTAGTCAAACTTTTAACAAAGGCCCAATCAAATCAGGCCCTCCTTAAAGTAATGCTACATCACTGGTTTCTTGGTCGTATCCTTAGTACCCATTTTACCAGTATCTTTTTTCATGGTATCGGGTTTTGTCATTTTAGCAGTATCGGTTGATGTTGAATCAGAACCACTCGTTTTCTTTTTTGAACTGCAGCCTGCTGCAATTGTGCCAATCATTACCATGACAAGCGCAAAATTTAAAATATTTTTTTTCATAGATATTTTGGTAAGTAAATGTGTTAATATGTTAACTTACATTTATAACCCATGTTAGGTGGTATTGTTTAAATTATTTCTTCTATAAAATTAAGTGTGAGCGATTTACATATACCAAAGTTGAAAAATCAATTATCTGTTTAATTGTATTCGGTTTAAATTTCTGATATTTAGCCGTTATGGTGGTATCAGAGAGTTTATCAAAATGGGGAATGCGCTTCTACCCTCCTCTTTTCTTTCAGCGTATTTGGGTAGTTAAAATTGATAAAGGGTTTAAGGGCGTAAAGGTGAAGATCAACAAGAGTATTTTTAATAAAAATTATAATAATGCAATATTCGGCGGCACCATATTTTCGGCTGCAGATCCATTTTATCCATTGCTTTTTCACCAATTATTTAGTCATAAGGGTTATAATGTAATTGCCTGGTCAAAATCATCAGAGATCCGGTTTATTAAGCCGGCGCTAACTAAATTGTATTTTTATATCAGTTTAAGCGATGATGATATTGCCGAGGCCGAACATGTTTTAAATACCGGCGGGAAATACACAAAGTCGCATCCTATTGATATTTATAATACCAATGGTGAAATATGTGTAACCCTGATGAACGAGATCTATTTGCGAAACGTCAATTTTAAAGAAAATTTGTAAGTGATGAAAGTATTTATAAATGATGATGCCTTCCTAAAAAAAGGATTTTCTATATCGACAGATAAAAGCTTGCTTGATTTTGAAGCTATCTATAATTACTTGGATAAGGAGTCGTATTGGGCAAAAGGAATACCTGTAGAAAAGCTTAAAATAGCCATTGGAAACTCCTTATGCTTTGGTATTTATCATCATCAAACACAAGCCGGCTTTGCACGTGTTGTTACCGATAAGGCCACTTTTGCCTATATTTGTGATGTATTTATCCTGCCTGAATTTAGAAACAAAAGTTTATCAAAATGGTTGATACAAACCATTACCGGGCATCCTGAATTGCAGGGATTAAGGCGATGGTCGTTAGCCACCGCTGATGCCCATGGATTATATAGCCAATTTGGATTTACAGAAATAACCCGTCCAGACAGATGGATGGAAATATTTACGCCTTACCAGGTGCCTAACGAGGAAGAAGATGAACATAAAAAAGCAAATTTTTGAAGGCGAGGGCGTAACACTTGATTTTAAAAAAACCATTACCAGTTGCGAAAAAATAGCGCGGACAATGGTATCATTTGCCAATAATAAAGGTGGCCGTTTATTAATAGGCGTTGCTGACGATGGCACCATAAAAGGCGTAAAATCTGAAGATGAAGAACGGTATATGATAACCAGGGCCGCGCATCTGTTTGCCAGGCCCGCCCTTGAACCTATATTTGAAGAGGTATATGTTGATGATAAGCTGGTACTGGTAGTTGATACTCCCGAAAGCCTGCTTAAACCTCACTATGCATTGTCAGAAGACGGTAAATGGTGGGTTTATGTACGTGTTAAAGATAAAAGTGTGTTGGCCAGTAAAATTGTTGTTGATGTACTTAAACGATCGGCTAATACTAACGGTGTATTAATTGAATATTCTTCAAAAGAAAAATCATTACTGGAATATCTTGAAAAAACCAATCGTATTACCGTAAAAGAATATTGCGATTTAATAAAGGTTGGTCGTCGTGCCGCTCAGCGAATACTGGTGAACATGGTACTTTCGGGTGTTATCCGCATTCACACAACAGAAAAAGAAGAATATTATACGGCTGCTTAATAGCCATAGTATTCACTAACCCATGAGAGCTACCTACAATAAATACCGATCCTATTATGGTGACAATTTAAAACTCGCTATCCCGGTTGTTATATCTCAGCTGGGTCATACTTTAGTACAAACATCTGATACTATTATAGTTGGACACTTTGCCGGAACTGTTAGTTTAGCTGCAGTATCATTAGCTACAAGCATATTTGTGGTGCCGTTGGTGATAGGTATTGGCATATCCTACGGCTCTACACCACTAATAGCGCAAAACAACGGGCGCAAAGAATTTGCAGAATGCGGACAGTTGTTATCCAATAGTTTATTTATTAACGTGCTGAGCGGGATAGCGTTGTTTGCCATAGTTTCCCTGGGATCAATTTTCTTTTTAGATCATCTGCATCAGTCGCCTGAAGTTGTGCGACAGGCAAAGCCATTTTTATTGTTACTGGCCCTTTCCATTATACCCATGCTGGTATTTAATACCTTTAAACAGTTTGCAGAAGGTTTAGGCTTTACCAAACAAGCTATGCTTATTTCTATATGGGGTAATGTGCTTAATATATGCTTGGGGATAACTTTTGTAAAGGGCCTGTTTGGCATTCATCCTATGGGGATTATGGGCGTTGGCTACAGTACTTTGATAGATCGTTGTACAATGGCTTTGGTGATGGGCATATATATATTCAGATCAAACAATTTTAAACAATACTTAAAAGGCTTTGCATTAAAAAATATCGACCGGGTGCGCAGTTTAAAAATTCTGGGTATTGGCGCGCCTGTTGCGTTGCAATACGGATTTGAAGTGAGCGCCTTTAGCGGGGCAGCCGTTATTATTGGAAGTATAGGATTGGTTCAGCTCGCGGCACATCAAATTGCAATTAACCTGGCATCGATAACCTACATGATGTCGAGCGGATTATCAGCGGCGGCAGCAATCAAGTCGGGTAATTATTTCGGGGCAAAAGATCATAAAAATTTGCGGTTATCAGCCGCGGCAAGCTACCATGTGGTAATTGTGTTTATGTGCATAACCGCGCTTATATTTACGGTTGGCAATCACGCTTTACCCTGGATATATACTTCAGATAACCAAGTCATACTTATTGCAGCTCAGTTACTTATACTTGCTGCCATGTTTCAATTATTTGATGGAACCCAGGTGGTTGGTCTGGGTATTTTAAGGGGCATGGGCGATGTTAATGTGCCTACAGTAATTACTTTTTTAGCATATTGGGTAATTGGCTTACCGTTAGGTTATTTTTGGGGGATACACTTACACTGGGGTATTGCAGGTGTATGGTACGGCCTGGTATTAGGTTTAATGGTATCTGCAATTTTGCTTTATATCCGTTTTAAAATCATCAGTAAACATCACCGGGATAAGCGGCCCGTTATTATTGCCCGCGATTAAAATTGAATTCAAGGCCCGAATTATGTCCTGTAAACAACTTTTAATCTTTCAGCGTTAAAGAATACTTCCGCATTAAAAACAGGCTTAAATTGAATGTAATTAGTTTATTTGTTCGGTTTGCTTACGTATATATTTCCTTTTATATAAAACCGGTAAGGCAATAGCGCGTCCTCCCCTGCATAAGCTACCCCTATCCGGGGCACTGCAGCGATATTTTCGTCGGGGATGACCATACCCCGGTCCTCTATCCATAATGTATCGCTTAATAAGCTGATTGCGTTTATATCGCGTGATATACCTAAAGCCCTTGCTACAGATCCGGGCCCCGAAGTTAGGTTAGGTTTAACAATAGTCATTTTGCGCCGGTCAAGCATAATATCCAACCCTTCGGTTGGTTGTATCGCCCGGATTAAAATAGCCTTGGGCTCGCCCTCAACAGCCGTTACCACATTAAACATTTCATGTATGCCATAACATAGGTACACATAGGCTATCCCACCATGCATATACATGGTTTTAGTTCGGGGAGTTAAACGGTTATCGTAACTATGTGCAGCTTTATCAATAATACCATTATAAGCTTCTGTTTCAACAATATATCCACCTGTAACTAAACCATTAATACAGGTAAATAAATATTTGCCCAACAGCTCACGACTAATGGTCACTACATCATTGCGCCGGTAAAAACTTTCGGGCAGTTTCATTTTTTCTTTAAAATACTTTTCAATAATTTGTTTATCTGCTTTGCTTTATCAAATACCATAATATGGGTTCCGCCTTTAATCACCGTAGCGTTTTTTATTCTTTTATAATTAAATACCAGGTCCTTATCTCCCACTATGTGATGCACATTGGGAGGTACTGTCGTGTTTTTCCAATGAAGGACAGCAGCCATCGCCCATTTTATAAATACAGGGGATGATTTTTTCAGCATATCATTAAATAACCACGCGTCCTGTGTAGACATATTGCCAAATACCGGCTTTATAAGTAAACCTAAATTAGCCATTAACCTACCAGGCACTAATTTATAAGCAGGCAAGGTTTTAAATAGCTTAAAATACAGTGGAGCTTCATCAATTGTCTTAATACTTGATATCAGGATCACTTTATTTAGCGGCACCAATTTAGCAATTTCAATAGCAAGTATACCGCCCAATGAAACGCCAATTACAACAGAATTTGCAACTATATTATATTGATATATAAGTCTTTGCGCATAAGTACTTAAAGTATCACTTTTATTGGGTTCTATCCAGTCTATAGGGACTACATCACGGTCATGCAGATCAATATTATTAAAAAGGCGGGTATCGGCGCCTAATCCGGCTATTAAATATATCTTACTCATTAAAGTTGATCAGCCCTATAATCTGTTCAAGGTATTTAGCATCGATATTGTCAAACTGGGCTAAATTTTCGCTGTCAACATCTAACACGCCAACCACTTCATTGTTGTAAAATAACGGCAAAACAATTTCCGACCGTGATGCCGAGCTGCACGCAATATGCCCGGGAAACTCATCAACATTGGGTACAATTAATGTTTTAGCCTGCTCCCATGCCGCGCCGCAAACACCTTTACCCTTGGCAATACGTGTACAGGCAACCGGCCCCTGGAAGGGCGCCAATACCAGTTCGCCATCCTTAACCAAATAAAATCCTACCCATAGCCACCTAAACTGTTCCTTTAAGGCAGCGCATATATTTGCCATATTAGCAATTAGATAGGTCTCGCCATACAGTAATGCTTCTATCTGTGGTATAAGTGATCTGTATTGCTCTTCTTTATCTGCTGATGTGATAATTGTTAAATCTTCTGCCATATAACAAAGGTAAGTGTGTACTATTGAAACAAGGCAGACGCACTAAAAAAGATTTACCATCCCAACCCTCTTTACCGCTTGCGGAAGAGGAGGATGATCGAGCGACTTAGCGATGATCGGGTGAGTACTAAATAAGGCGACATTACCGCTAATGCACGGTGGCGATTACTCACCCCGACTACGCTATGCTGGTCAACCCTCTCTTCGCTTCGCGGAAAGAGGGTTGGGATAATTCAAAATAATAAAATAACCCTCTTTCCGCCGACGGCGAAGAGAGGGTGATCGAGCGACTTAGCGATGATCGGGTGAGTAAATAAAGCGACATTACCGCCAATGCCCCGGTGGCGATTACTCACCCCAACTAAACTAGCTGGTCGGCCCTCTCCTTCTTCGCTTCGCGGAAAAGAGGGCAAAGAAATTTAATGCGTCTGCCCTAACTATTAAAACTAAATAAGGCAAATATCATATTAAATCTTTTATTTAGTACTTCAATGATAGTTAGCCTCACCATAGTTCGTTATCCAAAATTGCTCATCCCTTTCGCGCTGCTGGCAATGGCTATACACCGTTTGTCTATGCGGTTGCAAAAAGGATGTACGTTCTGGAAGTTATTAGGCAGCGGTCAAAACGGAACCTTTGACCTGCAACCCGACTGGCAACAATGGGGACTGCTGGCTGTTTGGGATAACCAAGAAGCATTTGATAAATTCTATAACCATTCATTCATTGCATCCTGGTGGAAATTATTTCGAACCGAGCAATGGACAATACTTTGCGAACCCTTACAAAGTCACGGTAAATGGGATGGCAAAGAACCCTTTGGCGCGCCTAACGTAGCCGACTATATTGGCCCGGTTGCGGTGCTTACACGCGCTACCATTCGTTTTAACAAACTTAAAAGCTTTTGGGGTAATGTGGACGACGTTGCGGATTTAATGGCCACAGCGAAGGGCTATGTGGCTTCATTTGGCATTGGCGAAGCACCGGTATATCGGCAGGCTACGTTTTCTGTGTGGGAAAGTTTGGATGATGTTAAAGCTTTTGCCTACCAATCGCGCCAGCATAGTGAGGTTATTAAGAAAACACGTACTGAAAATTGGTACAAGGAAGAGCTTTTTGCCAGGTTTAAACCGGTGGCTGCTTTTGGTACCATAAAAGGGAAGAACCCGTTGAATGATTTAAACAATTTACTTTTACAAAATGAGAATAATAGCAGAATTACCACACCCTGAATTTAAGATATCCATCTTTAACATGAACCAAAAATTCATTGTAAAAATAGAGAAAGGCGTATTAGAGCAAAGTTATAAAATAGCCGAAATGGACCTGACCGAAGGCGTTAACAGTGTATTTGAATTGCTTGATGAGGAGTTTTTAAAGGCAGTAGCTGCCCGTTTTGCAGAGATGGCTAAGGATTTTAAGAGCGCGTACTTTAGGTATAACTATTAGTTGAGGTAAGTTATATAACTTATTGATTAATAAATTTATATAAATTCTAAAATATCTAAACAAAATTATATTTGGCAGTTATTTTATGGTAAATATGGGGACAACCCACACCCAAAGATGAGATTAGTTAAGGTTTTTTATAGTCGCTCTCGCTTGAGACAATTCAACATTACTTTTTACTATTTCTTTTTTTAATGAATCTAATTGCTGGGTTTGGTGTTTTAATTTCGATTGTAATTCTACACTCGATCTATCAGAAGTAAAAGTTAATATCCCTACTATCAAAGCCCCCGATGTAATAAATGCAGTCAAGGCCAATATAAATGTTTGACGAATAGCATTATCTTTTAATCTATTGTTTGTTTTTTGATTTTCTAAAAAATTCATTCCTTTAACTGTCAACCTTGCATCGATATCAACGACATCGTACCATCTTCTTTCTGCATCTATATCACTATACTCTATATCATATTTTTTGTCTTTCGTCAAACTTTAAATGTCCTGTATTTTTGCACTCAAATAAAAAACTATCCGCATCTGCGTTTTCAGATTGCCATTCATTTTTCTTGTTTGATTTAGGTTTTTTAAAGTTTTGTTCCATAAATTTAGATATGGATTTTTTAGATGATAACCCAGTTTTCTCAAACTCTTGCAATAGTTTTAAGTAAAGATTTTCCATAAAAAAAGAGGCTGTTATTTATCTTCTCAAGATGCTTAAAAAAGTCAACAATTTATAATATTAATTTTGCCAACCCAGGTCAAACGCATTAAAATAATTACACTTATCATTAGGAGGCTCCCATGGAGCCTTTCTAACTTTATAGCTTATGTCTATAAACAGGTGACTTCTTTGGAGTCAAATGCCCACTTCGTTTCAGCAAATATAGGCTCCGGAGGAGCGCCCTGTTTATAGAAGGACAAGACAAACCCAATTTTGGCTCCATCGGAGCCTCCTAAATACATGCGATACTCTTTGAGTTATTTTAATGCGTTTACCCTCATCCAATACCATAATAAAAACCTACATTGGCTGCACCAAATTATAATGCCAATTAATTCATGAAGAAGATTACCCTAACCAAATCATTGTTATTTGCACCTGTTTTTTTGTCGCTGTTTGTGACCGTACTGGTACTTCCCTCCTATATTTTTCACAAAGCTCCGTTAGTTGATGATGAAGTAACAGCGCCGATATTAAATTTAAACGCCCGGCAGGTAACGTCTGATCTGCAGGCACCTTTGGATATGGCCTTCCCCGGCAATGGTGATATTTTGATAGCAGAGCAAACCGGAAAGATCCGCCTGGTAAAAGATGGCAAGCTAACAGACGCGCCATTATTGGATATCACCAGTAAGCTGGTTAATGTCAACATGGGATTTGACGTTAGGGGCATTTTAGGCTTTACTATAAGCCCTAAATTCATCACCAATAGGAAAGTGTATGTTTTTTACTGCGCGCCTCCTGTAGCGCCTAAATCAGATCACAAAGATGTGGTGGCCGAATATACATTATCCGGTAACTCAACTAAAGTAGACCCCAACAGCGGGCGAATTATATTTAGCGCCGACGAACCGGGACAAGGTAACAACGGTGGCTGTATAAGATTTGGCCCTGATGGTTATTTATACGTTTCTATGGGCGACGGCGGTGGTGGCGGCGATAAGCATGGCCCAATTGGTAACGGGCAAAACATGAATACCCTGTTGGGCAAGATATTACGCCTGAATGTAAATAGCGACTCGACCTATACCATACCAAAGGATAACCCATTTGTTGGCAAAGCAGATACCAAACCCGAGATATGGGCCTATGGCCTGCGCAATCCCTGGCGGTTTTCTTTCAATAAAGCGACAAAGCAACTATTTACCTGCGATGTTGGCGAGAGCACCTGGGAAGAAATGGATATTATTGAAAAAGGCGGCAACTACGGCTGGCGTATAACCGAAGGCACACATTGCTTTAACCCCAAACTAAACTGTGATTTTACCGGAACAATAAAACCAATTGCCCAGTATAAGCATAGTGATGGGGTATGTGTTATTGGCGGATATGTATACAACGGCAGGCAATTACCGGCCATAAAAGGCAAATACTTTTTTGCCGACTGGACCGGCCCGATATACTACATACAAAAAACCGGCGAAGCATGGCAAAGAGGTAAAGTTACCCTGCAAAACTACCCGGCCAATTTAAAGATAACCGGCTGGGGCGAGGACCCTGCAGGCGAAATGTATGTGATAACCACACCCGATACCTCACCGGGAAATACAAAGGGAACTATTTATAAAATTGTAAAATAGTTGCTGATTTTGGTGTTTCAAAGTGTTTCACCACAATAAAAAAAGGTGTTTCATCAGGTGTTTCACCCCAATTTTGCAAAAATCGATAAAACAGCATAAAGCGTTTATTATAAGATATTTAACATAGTTTACCTAAAGTATTTGTACTGTTTCATGGTGTTTCACTCATTTTGTTAAATTGCTAAATATCAATAAGTTAACCTAAAAAAGTGTTTCATGTGTTTCATATTTTTGTGAAACACTTCGCAGCGTTTTTTTAAGACCCCATTAACCGCTTCACCAGCTCAGGTACGCCAACGGTTGCCTTCTCTTCTATCTTTATCATGCTATTTAAACGATTTATATCCGGGATGTTGGGATCAACAATATATTTAGGTACCTGGTTAGGTACATAATTGATCAACCCGGCAGCGGGATACACGGCTAATGATGATCCCACCAGTATGAATATATCCGCTTGCTGGCATATCCGGGCTGATGGTTCAATCATGGGTACATCCTCACCAAACCAAACTACGTGCGCCCGCAATTGTGAGCCTAATTCGCACACCTCGCCCATTTTAATTTCCCAACCTTCCATTGGGTAAGTTAAGGCAGCGTTTAAGCTGGATTGCGCCCGGGTAATAACACCATGCAAATGCATAACATTGGTTGATCCTGCCCTTTCATGCAAGTCATCAATATTTTGGGTAATAATGGTTACTTCATATTGCTCCTCTAACGCCGCTAACGCATAATGCGCGGCATTGGGTTTGGCATTCATAGCGTCTTTACGGCGCATATTATAAAAATCCTGTACCAGTTGCGGGTTGCGCTGCCATGCCTGGGGCGTTGCCACTTCTTGTACATCATAACCCTCCCAAAGGCCATCGCTATCCCTGAAGGTCCTTAAACCGCTTTCGGCGCTAATACCAGCGCCGGTTAATACAACAATCTTTTTCATCAGCACAAATTTCATAAAAAAAGCGATCAGTATAAACTGACCGCTTTTTAATTATAATAAGTTTAGTTTAAAGTGCTATTGTTCTGTTAGTACGCAACACGGTGAATTTGCTTTTTGCAAGCTCAAAACCGCCAAACAATACCAGGCCAAATACAGCGTCGCCTAAAAGCATATTTCTTTCAAATGGTATAGCGGCCACAAGAGCTTCCCAATAGCCTAATAAACTGTTAGGGTAAAGCGATGAAGCGCCGTTTATCCATGGAAGGTCCATAATTAGCCAATGTGTAGTTACAGGTACTAATAAGATCACTAATCCGCTAACAAAATTCAGCTTTTTTATCTGTGAACCAACAAATACAATTATAGAAAAGCATACACAGTTCCAAAAAGTATAACTGCTCCACAACGACCATTGCGACGTGTATGAATGATTAATGATAACATCACTCACAAAAAATGTCAATAGTACGATTAGATACGCTTTCCATTTATCATTAAAATATACGCCACCAAAAATGGCTATGGCGCCAACCGGTGTAAAATTACTCCAAACCTGGTATTTTAAGGTAAACAGGCGTATTGCTGCCATGGCAAGTATTACCAAGACCAATACAATGTTGCGGGTATTTATTTTGTTTAATGACATAATGGTAAAATTACATATTTCTACTAAAATACTAACAATATTATTTATTTACCAACACTATTTTGCCCGGGCTAATACCCACAACTATCGAATATTCCTTTTTGCCGGTTTTATCAAAAGCTGTTAATGTTCCGTTTGATGAATAATCTTTAGCATCCGTAACAAATATTTCGCCGGTTAACGGATCGCCAGATATAGCATAAGGTGCAGTAATAACCGTACCATCGGTAATAAAATTTGCCGAAGATGCTGTTTGTGTTTTAGCATTATATACCGCTATTTTATTATCAGCAGTTGGATAATAAACAAAATCACCCAAAACAAAAATCGGCACATTAAACCCTAAGTTTACCGTAGGTTTTGATTTTACAAGATCGGTTTTATCATCAATTACGGTCATACCGGCAGGCACGTCAAAGAAATTGCCCAGCGATAACACATATACATTATCATAAGTATCGGTAGTAACCGAAACCGGATCGGCAATAACGGTGATCTTTTTTGTTTCTGTCAAAGTAGTCAGGTCAATTACAGATAAGGTTGTACCCGGAGTTGGATCTAATCCACCTGAATTTGCTACATACAATTTACCATTTGCTACTACCATTTGTTCAGGGTCACTGCCTACAGTAATAGTTTTGGTTATGGTTAATGATGTAGTATCAATAACAGATACCGTTCCGTTATAGGAGGTAACAAAAGCATTGCTCTTATAAAAAGTAACGCTACGTGGCTGAGTAAGGGTAATAGATTTGATGAGTTTTGCTGTTTTAGCATTAACAATTGTTACCAGGTTAGAGTTGTTTACCACAATAAACATTTTGGCGCCATATATGCCCAAATCATTACCGGTGTCGCCCAATTTGGTGGTGTTGGCCGCAGTAAACTGATCTGGTACCAACAGCTTGGTTGTATAATCATAATAAGTCAGGGTGCTGTTGTTTATACCGAACCCGCCCTGGTTCAACACATATAAGCCTGCTCTTTGTGCTGTTGGCGTATCAATAACGGGGTTTACCTTATCCTTATGGCACGATGCAAGTATTGTTACTAATGCTAACGCGATAAATAGGTAATTAAGTTTAATCTGTTTCATGTGATTTATTGTTATATAGTTATTTGAAATGAAATTCTGTATGAACGCCCGGGCATAGGGTAGCTTTGCACTACCACATAGCTTTTGTTGAATAGGTTATTTACTTCCGCCGAAAGTACTATCGGGCAATTATTAAATACGCCTTTATAAACTATTGACGCATCGCTAACAGCGTACAATGGCATATAGTCGGCAGGCTTGTTATCGTTATCATAATATCTTGACGAAGAAAAAACCTGGTTATAATAAATACCTAAGCCCCCCCTACTGATACCCGCGTTTAAAGCGACCGTATTTTCCGGGATGTAAGGCAATTGATTAAGATAAGTTGAGGATGTAGGGTCTGTTATGTTAATTGCATGCTGATAGGAATAATTAACCGATAATGATAACCTGTATGCTGCCGAAAGCTTGGCTTGTGTTTTTAAACCAACATCTAATCCTTTAATATCAACCTTACCAAAGTTTTGCGTAGAGCCGTTGTACAAGCTTGGTATAAATACAATTTTGTTGGTTACGTTATTGTAATAAGCATCTGTAGTAAATGCAACATAATCAAGCAAGCCCGTTAAACTTTTAGTGTATGATATGCCTAAATCGTATTGATTAGTATATTCTGGTTTCAAGGTTGTATTGGGCGAAAAACCATAATACAGTTCATTAAATGTTGGTACACGGAATATGTATTTATAAAAGCCCCTTATCTGAAAATTTTTATCCTCAAATGGTTTTATGGTTGCCATAACCGTTGGCGAAAAGATATTTCTGTTAGGACTTGCTGTACCTGTCCTAACAGTTTCGCTAATATTAGTATTAAGTAAGTTTCCCTGCAAGGTTAAATCGCCTAAGATTAAATTGGTTGCCAGTACATTTAACAATGTTACACGGGTTGGGAAACGAAAGTTAGGCATATCTGCATCCACATTATTTAGGGATAGATCTGTAGCATAAGAAACCTCCCAATTCGGCAAGAAATGATAAGATAAAGCAGCCGACTGATAAAACTCCCGTTGGATATAATGCTGGTCGAGTATACCTGATGAGCTTGGAAATTGCGGGTCGAAATAATGCAGGTTGTTTTGCGAGAATTTTGAATTAATCAGTAACTGAAATCCGTCTTTCCATATATGCTTATATCCCGTCTGTATAAACAGATCGCGGTTCCATAATCGCTGGCCCGATGGTGGTGGTGTATAAAGTATAACCGCGCCCGGTAACCCACGATCTGAATTATAATAGTTAATATGCAGGTTAAATTTATTGCTGTCGGTTTTATTCCAGTATAAGGCACCATCAACCTGCTGTGCGGTGATGTCTGATCCTATGCGTGTTTGTTGGGAAGTAGTAGCGCCGTTATTGATTAAATATTTATAACGGCCATTGGCGTTTTCGGTATAACCATTAACAATAAATGACCAGTTATTACTTAACCGCTGCTGCCATTGCAGATAAGGGTTTACCAACCCAAAACTGCCTGCTTTAATACCGGCTGTAATTAAATACGGTTTGGCAGCATTTAATTGCGGTTTTATAGTTTCGATAGATAACACACTGGCCGACGCAAACGCCCTTGCCGTTTGGAGAATATTTGGTGGCTGACCGTTATATAAGGTAATAGCCTGTACATTATTTAAGTTTAGTTTGCCAAGGTCAACCTGGCCATTCTCGGCATCGTTTATCTGCACACCGTCATACAATATAGAGGTATGATTAGCTCCAAGCCCGCGAACCGATACTGTTTTTAGTCCCCCAATGCCGCCATAATCTTTAATAATAACGCCCGAGAAATCGCGAATAGCATCTGCAACATTAAAAGCATTGTATTTGATAAATTCATTGGCCGAAATTGTTTGTGATGGAACAATAACCTGCAGTTTAGGTACTGTTGATGAATTTACGGTAACCTCTTTTAGCTTTTTTGTAGTATCGGTTTGTGCAAAAAGGTTAGTTGATGAAATAAAAAGCAGCAATACGATCAAGCATCCCGGCAGGTGCCGTAAACGATCGAAAATATATAATACTGTTTTTTTCATGCCGATGTAAGTAAACCTTACAGCATACAGGAACAGATTATTGGAATGAAAACACACCGATATAAAGAGAGCATCTCACATCCAAGCTTCAATCCCCGAAAGCTGTGAATAATATAGTACTCTGGCAGGTCTTCTGACTTACTCCCCTTTCGTCCTGTCTTCCCATTCGCTTTGCAGTGAATAGTGACTAATTGAATAGACTACGGTTATGGAGCTTACAGCTGCGGGACAGTTACAGATTTACACTGTATTCCCTTTTAATTCTTAACGATTGTTATCATTAAGAAACCTAAAGCGTTACAAAAGTAAAATAAGAATTCGATAACGCAAACTACCCTTGTATATTTAAGTAAGAAATACTACTCATCAACCAATTGTGACCAATGGCGTGGCAATGACTAAGACGGTGGTATTTAAGCTTGTCCGTCCGATTTTAAGTACTCGCCGGATATTACCAACCCCACCCCAATTGCCTATAAATGCACAGGTTTTAATACCCGTTTTAACTGCTCTGTACCGCTACCTGCCATAAGCTGTTTTATAGTTGTTATTGCAGGGTTAAAATAGTAATTGGGGGTGGTAATTCAAAATAGCTGGTTTCGCTGTCAGGTTAATCTTTCAAAAACGGATTAAAATTTCTTGTGCCAATGGCCATACCCG
>NZ_JAQBOW010000149.1 GCF_028287845.1 Mucilaginibacter sp. | reverse complement strand
CGCTGCATACTACGTAATTGGTGATGATGAGCAAAGCAGGCTTAGGCGTATTATTATGATTACGCCTGCGCTTGAATATGTCATCAGATATCATTTTGGTTATTTTATTTCTTCGTAATCTACAAATTCGCCTTCGCTATCAGGGAATTTGCCTTTTTGATTTTCGGGGACATAATCAACTTTTACCCGGCCGGTAGGTTTTTCCTGGCTTTTATAATTGGTTTGCTGATTTTGTTGTTGCTGTGCCTTATTAACCATGCTTTGAAAAAGCATAGGCAGAGCCCAGCGCACTATGGCCCTCAGGATATATAATATTGCGATCGCAATAAATAGAAAACGGATCAATTCTTCCATCTTGTTAAATTCTTATTAATAAAGCGTACAAATATAATATTATAACGACAAAATTGTTTGCTTATGATTAGTGTTGTTGTTATGACAGCGCGGATCAGGCTATTGTTACATCAAAGAAATGTCATTTCATATTGTCAGTGATCTTGTTTCAAAAATCTTGTTTCATCACTCCTAAAATTGTCAATTTGTAATCGTTTGATTATCAATGATAAACTTCAAAATCATATCTAAAAATACTGACGAATAAGTTGTTACATTTTGTTACATCACTTTTTAGTAATTATCTTATAAACAATACTTTAAGTCGAAATCTTGTTTCACTTGTTACATTTTGTTACACCATCGCGTGTAACAAAATTCATTTTTGTCATGGGCAAATGACACGCGGCTTTTAAATATTTATCAAAACTTTTCTTCCATCATCTTCTCCAGCGCGAACATTTCATCACGCAGCTTGGCGGCCAGTAAAAAGTTCATATCCTTAGCAGCGGCAAGCATATCTTTTTTTGTATTGTCGATTGATTTTTTCAAATCACTTTTAGACATGTACTGGACAATAGGGTCGGCGGCCATAGTCATTATATCCGTTTCCACATAAGCCTTTTGCACGCCACCCTGGAAATCAACTACCGATGTTTGCTCAATAATTTCTTCCCTGGTTTTGCCAACAGTTAACGGGGTGATACCGTTAGCTGTATTGTAGGCAATTTGCAATTCGCGGCGGCGAGTGGTTTCGCTCATGGTTATTGCCATGGAGTCGGTAATTTTATCGGCATACATAATTACCCGGCCACGGTCATTACGCGCAGCGCGGCCAATGGTTTGTATCAATGAGCGTTCACTGCGTAAAAAGCCTTCCTTATCCGCATCCAAAATAGCTACTAATGATACCTCGGGCAGATCCAGTCCTTCGCGTAATAAGTTTATACCTATCAGCACATCAAACTCGCCTAAACGCAGTCCCCTCAATATTTCTACCCGCTGCAGGGTTTTAACCTCCGAGTGTATGTAGCGGCATTTAATACCTAAACGATCCATGTATTTGGCCAACTCCTCGGCCATACGCTTGGTGAGGGTGGTTACCAATATACGGTCGCCCATTTTAATGGTTTTGTCTACCTCGTCCAGCAGATCATCCACCTGGTTAATTACCGGCCTTACCTCAATTACAGGGTCGAGCAAACCGGTTGGGCGTATCACCTGCTCTACAACCACGCCGCCCGATTTCTCTAATTCAAAATCAGCAGGGGTAGCGCTTACATAAATGGTTTGCGGTGCCAAACGCTCAAACTCCTGGAAATTCAGCGGGCGGTTATCCATAGCTGCTGGCAAGCGGAAACCATAATCAACCAATGATATTTTGCGCGAACGGTCGCCACCATACATGGCCCGTATTTGGGGCACGGTAACGTGGCTTTCATCTATCACCATCAGGTAATCATCCGGGAAATAATCCAACAAACAGAATGGCCTTGCACCAGGCGCGCGCCCATCAAAAAAGCGGGAGTAATTCTCGATACCAGAGCAATAGCCCAACTCGCGGATCATCTCCAGGTCATAGTTAACCCTTTCTTCCAAACGTTTGGCTTCCAGGAAACGGCCATCGCCAATAAATTGCTTCTTGCGGGTTTCCAGTTCTTCCTGTATGGCCCAGATAGATTGGGTAAAACGCTCTCTTGGCGCTACATATAAATTGGCAGGATAAAGCACCATGTGTGTCATTTTCTCTACCGTTTTACCGGTGCCTATGTCAAAGGTGCTTAACTCTTCAATATCATCGCCAAAAAAAGATATACGATATGCATAATCCATATAAGCCGGGAAAATATCAACCGTATCGCCCTTAACACGGAAGGTACCGCGCTTAAAATCGGCAGTGGTGCGCGAGTATAATATCTCTACCAAACGATGTAAAAAGGCATTCCTGCTAATACGCGTACCCACCGCGAACTTAAATACCGAGTTGGCAAAATCTTCGGGGTTACCCATACCATAAATGCAGGATATGGACGAAACCACAATAACATCCCGCCGGCCACTCATTAATGCCGATGTAGTGCGCAGGCGTAGCTTTTCAATTTCCTCGTTTATCTGCAGGTCCTTTTCTATATAGGTATTGGTGGTGGGTATAAAAGCTTCGGGTTGATAGTAATCGTAATAAGATACAAAATAGTTAACCGCGTTTTCTGGAAAAAACTGCTTGAACTCGCCATACAGCTGCGCCGCCAGCGTTTTATTATGACTTAAAACCAGTGTAGGTTTTTGCGTTTGCTGTATAACATTGGCAACGGTAAATGTTTTACCCGA
>NZ_JAQBOW010000141.1 GCF_028287845.1 Mucilaginibacter sp. | reverse complement strand
GCAACAAAGCCTGGTGGCGATATTTCTTTGGTAAGACAAAGGAAGAAAAAAACAATTACGCCCGTATAAAACCTATTATAGATGCCTGCAAAATCTTAAAACAAACCCGTACGGGGGCCCTTATTGTGTTTGCCAAATACTATGATGAACAGTTTTACCAAAACAGCTGCGAAGTTTTAGAGGCCAAAATATCAAAACGTTTATTAGAGAGCATCTTTCAGAAAACAAGCCCGCTGCATGACGGGGCGGTGGTTATAGCCGAAAACAAAATTAAATCGGCCAGTTGCATTTTGCCGCTTACAGATAAGGCCGATCTGCCTGCTCAATTCGGCTTGCGTCATAGGGCCGGTATTGGTGTTACCGAGGCCAATGAGGCTACAGCTATTATCGTATCAGAGGAAACCGGCGAAATATCATACGCCAAACAGGGCCGGATAAAAATGAATATCAGCTTTGCTGAATTAGAGAAGCTGCTGAACAAAGATTTTTAAAGGTGTAACGTAGCGCTATGTCACCCAATAATTAAAATTAATTACTTAAGGTAATGGTTTAACTTTGGCACCCGGCTTTTTCATGTAATATATTGGGGGCTGATTTATACCTGCAACAGGCATAGTATAGCCGGTTTTGTCGGGCTGCACTATGAGCATATTAGGGTCGGTGTTGTTAAGCCTCACAACCGGCATCCGATCGATTTTAGTTGCCCGGGGCCTGTTGGAATTTAATCCAGCAATGATCCTGTTGCTTACCAGCGAGTCTGTATTTCCTTTAAACAATTTATTAAAATTGGAATCAGGTTTTAAACTATAGGGTGACAAGGGTAGTTTATTATTGGGCAGGCGCGGTGTTTGTTGCGCCCTCACTGCTAAAATGTAAATCAGCATTAATAGCGTAAATATGAGCGTTTTCATAACTGGATAAATTGGGTAATACTAATTTAGTAGTTTTACTTATTTATACCTAATTATTTTACTTTTTTAACACTCTTATTTAGTTGTATTCTCTGCAATGGTGCGGAATATAGTAACAAAAAGGGGTAGCTGAAATAGCCACCCCTTAATCAAAAAACATTTATTAATTCTTACTTAGTATTTATCGCCTTAATCGCATCATCCGCGGCATTGGCTGATGTAGTATCGTTCATTTTGGTCCGCTGTGTTTTTACATCATTTAACAAACCAATAACAACCGGTGCAATACCATACACTTTATATTTTACACCAAAATCTTTTAGCGCGTCTATTCCTTGCATTACGTACTCTGGTTTATCCATTTTAGCGGTCATGGCTGCAAATTCTTTAATCATATTAAATTTGACTTGTATGCCTGCATCCTGGTATTGTTTGTAGACAAACGGCCATTGTGCACCCGAGCCGCTGGTTGCATAAATATGCACCATTGCCTGAGTTAAATTGCCTTTGTTGTCCTTTTCAAAACCTTTGGCTAACTCGAAAGCCTGTACGGGTTCTTGTAATGATATAGCATTTAAAGCCGAGCCCTGTACGGCGTATGATTGGCTTTTAAGCGATTCCTTAAACAAACTCATCATACCGGCTGCTTTAAGCTTGCCTAATACGCCAATTGCAGCAGCACGTACCAAAGTATTATCATCAGTTTGCGCCAGCGAGATCAATATAGGCTGGGCCGCGTTGCGTACATCATCATTAGCCATGTTTAAACCGCGGATAGCTTTTATGCGTAAGCCGTAATATTTATCCTTCAAAGCGGCTATCATTACTTTTTGCGCGCCTGTGCTGCCTTGCTCTGGTGTTGCATGATCTATCGCCTCAAAGCGGTCAAGATATAATGGCGCGTTAAAGTATTGGAAAACATATTCGTCCAGGGTTTTGCTGTCTTTCTTTTCGGCCAATAATACCTTATTGCCGTCAACATTCACCAGGTCTGGTTTTACAGCCGATGCAAAAGTTAAGGTATCGGCTTTATTATTCATCCATATGTTGTGGCGCACTTTTTTACCGCCCGCATAAATATCAATTGCCATAGGTAAAATAAAGACATTACCCTCTTGGGTTTGCTGCAGGTAAACCGTTTCTTTTTTTGCCGCGTCATCCCATTTATAGCTAATTGTTAATGCCGGGTTGCCTTGGCCATAATACCATTGGTTAAAAAACCAGTTCAGGTCGCGGCCGCTGGCTTCTTCAAGCGCTAAACGTAATTGTTGCGCTTCGCCGGCTTTAAAAGCGTTAGTTTTAAGGTAAATATTTAAGCCTTTATAAAAAGCGTCTTTACCTAAATAATTGCGCAGCATATTTAATATACGGCCACCTTTTTGGTAGGTTACCAAATCAAATACATCTTCTTTATCAACATAATGAAAACGAACCAGGTTCTTTGTTTTATTTACCGGGTTGGCCAAATAGTTAACCATGGCAGTGTAACTATGCGCATCAGCCTCATCCTGGCCGTATTTATATTCCGCCCAAAGCATCTCGCTAAAATCAGCGAATGATTCATTTACGGTTGTGTTGCTCCAGCTTTCGGTAGTAACCAGGTCGCCAAACCATTGGTGAAACAACTCATGTGCTATGGTGCTTCGTCCGGCATCATAATTGGCATCTAATAATTCGCGGGGTGTTGCCTGCACATATACACCGTGCAGCGTAGCTGATGTGTTTTCCATCGCGCCGCTCACATAATCGCGCACAACAATTTGCGCGTATTTATTCCATGGGTAATCAACACCTAAAGTTTTCGAGTAAAACTCTATCAGCTCCGGCGTCATGCCAAAAATCTGCTTGGCATACGGCGCATATTTTGGCTCCAGGTAATAATCGACCGGCTTATTGCGCCATTTATCATGGAATATTTTAAAATCGCCAACGGCCATCATAAACAGGTATGGCGAGTGGGGTAGTTCCATTTTCCAGGTATCGGTACGGGTACCGTCGCCATTAACCTTTTGCGATGCCAGTCTGCCGTTTGATAAGGTTACATATTTGGCGGGTACGGTCATAACAATCTCGTCGGTAGTTTTTTGCTGCGGCTGATCAATAGTAGGGAACCAGCACGATGAACTTTCGGTTTCGCCTTGTGTCCAGATCTGGGTAGGCTTGTCTTTTTCAGTACCGTCAGGATTAATAAAATATAAACCTTTAGCATCGTTTATAGCGGCACTGCCTTTTACATGAAGCTGGTTAGGTTTTGAGGTATAATCAATATAGATGGTATAGTTTTCATTATTATGATAAACCTTATCCAACTGTATAGCCAAACTCAGACTATCCTGGTATTTATATTTTAGCGGGATGTTTTTACCATTTTTTACTACGGATATATTTTTAATATCCATACCCTTGGCATCAAGTCTTAAGGTATCTGTCGGATAAAAGTGGGGTTTCAAGGTAACCCATTCCTTGCCATATAAATAGCGCTTTTTGTAATCGAAACGCACATCCAGTTTGGTATGTATCAGGTCATTAATTCGGGGAGGTGTCGCCCGGTATATTTTCATTAACGGGTCCTCGACCTTTGGTGCCTGGGCCATTACCGGGCTTAGCGAGGCTGCGGTAATTACAATACCGGCAACTAAACCGGTTAGTGTGGTTTTTTTCATATAGAATAATGAGTCAGTTAATAAGCGAAAATAAGAGTTTTTAATTAATATTTATGATGCTTGCATCGCTAAAATGTTACCGGGGGGGACTAGAGATTAGGCTGGGATTATAAATGCAAAAAGCGATGAGGGGTACTCATCGCTTTTTGCATTAAATTTCACGGGCTACTAATCTCTAACTAGCAATACTGCTCAAATGCACCGATCAAATTATCTGCTATCATTTGCGCCGGGCGCCCTTCAATTTGATGGCGTTCTATCATGTGTACCAGTTTGCCATCTTTAAACAACGCCATAGCAGGTGATGACGGCGGATAAGGCAACATATAGTTACGTGCGCTATCAACAGCTTCTTTTTCCATTCCGGCAAACACAGTTACAAATTTATCAGGATGTTTTGCGCTTTGTGTAGCAATTTTAGCGGCCGGGCGCGCGTTGGCAGCAGCGCAACCGCAAACAGAATTTACCATTACAAATACGGTTCCTTCGCTTTCAATGGCATTTTTCACCGCCTCGGCATCTTTTAATTCTTCAAAACCAACCTTGGTCAGATCTTCCCGCATAGGGGTAACTAAATATTCTGGATACATCATAATGTGTCTTTTTCAATTTTTATTATACAAAAATAACAATTAGGGCAACAGTTAGCGCGTTAAATTCGTAATAATAACATCATGCTGACAATGATGAATGCTACTTGAGCGTTAGTGTGTTTAAATTTAATATTGATTTATTAGCTGCATTTTATAAATTGCAGACCCTAATCGCAATTAGAGTAAATGAAAGTGAACGCCAAAGATGTTAGTACAATTGTTATTTTAAGTAAAAATAAACAGGGTACAAAAACGTTTCAGATAAAAACAATGCACATAACCCGCCTCAAATATTATGCAATAGGTTTGTTCTCTGTACTTGCTTTATTGATAGGATCAATCGCTTTTTTGAATAACAGAAACGCGCAGCAGGAAGTTGAAAAACAATTATTACTCTCGCAAATTGTAAGCTTGAAGGGCCAGATACCTATTGCTCTTCAAAAACAAAGTGAAAAAAACTCTGCACAATCATACATACAGGCTATTGAAGGTAAATTAAAAAACATTAATGATTATTTAAGAAAACGCGGGTTAAAAGGTTTTTCAACCAAAGCAGTTGGGGGTGATGCTAACGCCGAAGGCACAAAGCTTTCTGATAAAGAGGTATTATCGGCCTATAATGATTACCTGACACATATAGTAAATTCAGTTGCTTTTACTCCGATGGGCTATCCGCGGATAAGTTCCATGACATCGAGTTTTGGTTATAGGAGCGATCCTTTCAATGAGGCACATGCCGAGTTTCATCCGGGTATTGATTTTAAGGGTAACACGGGCGATGTGGCCAAATGTACAGCCAATGGCAGGGTAGTTTCTGCCGGTTGGAACGGCGGCTATGGTAACTGTGTGCGTGTAGCACATGCAAATGGATTTGAAACCTTATACGGCCATTTATCACGTATAACGGTTAAAGTTGGCCAGGAGGTTTCTGTAGGCGATAAGGTAGGTGAGGTAGGTTCAACAGGGCATTCAACAGGGGCGCATTTACACTACGAGGTAAGGCAAAATGGAAAGCCAATAAATCCGGTTAAATTTTTAACCTTAAATAATTAATAATTTTCTATATCTATCTATAAGGCGGGTAATGGGTGTTTTTTCAAAAAAAAATAAAGTAGCGCTTGATTTGCAGGCCATATCAACATTAATAAGCGAAGGAAGTGTAATTACCGGCAACGTGAGGGCCCCGGCCTTTGCACGTATTGATGGTCAGGTAACCGGCGATGTATATGTTGACGAAGGTTTAATATTAGGCGAAACAGGTCTTGTACAGGGCACTGTAACTACTAAAGAAATGATTGTATATGGTACGTTAAATGGTAACATTACCGTACAATCTTTAGAAATAAAAGGCACCGGCAAAATTACCGGCGATATTGAAACTGGTACACTATTGGTTGAAACCGGCGGTGTTTATAATGGCCATTTGGCTATGGCATCTGCAAAGGTTAAAGCGTAGGCGCGTAAACGCGTGCCGTTTACTCACCCGCGGCACTTATTAGGATTGGTTTGCCACCGCTAGCTAATCGCAAATCCTTCCACTTTTAGGGCAGGATGGTTATATGCTGCCAACACGGTCTGCCTTGAACCTACCTGAACCCATCTGGTCCTACCTGAACCCACCTGCACTGGCTTTTAGATAATTGCCAATTAAATGCAAAAGAATGCATCACAATAAAGAAACATAAATAATTGATTATAAGATATTTAACTTAATTGCGTTGCAGCTTGCCGAAAAGAGGGTGATTGGGCGAAGCGATGATGGGTGAGTAAACACGTTAAGGATTGGAGCGGATACCTGCCCTGAGCCTAAGGCCCATAGCGTATGAGCGGAAAGCCTGACCCGAAGGAAACGCCATAACCACCAATGGCCCCGCAATAATCGCATTCCGAACGCTTTAGCATTTTGCTTTAACAATAGAATGTATTATTTTTGCATTTCAAAAAAACAAAACGCTATGTCATCAGTAGAGACCGCTTACACCAAGTACAAAGTTAAAGACTTTTCATTAGCCGAATGGGGCCGCAAAGAAATTGGATTAGCCGAAGCAGAAATGCCGGGCTTAATGGCATTGCGCCATGAATTCGGTGCTTCAAAACCATTAAAAGGCGCACGCATTGCAGGCTGCCTGCACATGACCATCCAAACTGCTGTTTTAATTGAAACATTGGTTGAGCTGGGTGCCGAAGTTACCTGGTCATCATGTAACATTTTTTCAACCCAAGATCATGCTGCTGCAGCTATCGCCGCTGCGGGTGTATCTGTTTATGCCTGGAAAGGTTTAAACGAGGTTGATTTTGACTGGTGCATTGAGCAAACCTTGTTTTTTGGCGAGGACCGCAAACCATTAAACATGATATTAGACGATGGCGGCGATTTAACCAATATGGTATTTGACCGTTACCCTGAATTAGTTGCAGGTATTAAAGGTTTATCAGAAGAAACTACAACCGGTGTTCACCGTTTATATGAGCGTGTGAAAGCGGGAACTTTGCCAATTCCGGCTATAAATATTAACGACTCTGTAACCAAATCAAAATTCGATAACAAATATGGCTGCCGCGAATCGCTGGTTGACGCTATACGCCGTGCTACCGACGTGATGATGGCCGGTAAAGTTGGCGTTGTTTGCGGTTATGGCGATGTGGGTAAAGGCTCTGCTGACTCATTGCGCAATGCGGGTGTACGTGTTATAGTTACAGAAATTGACCCTATCTGCGCATTACAGGCAGCTATGGAAGGTTTTGAGGTTAAGAAATTAAGCACCGCTATTGCCGAGGCTGATATTGTGGTAACCGCTACAGGTAACATGAACATTGTTCGCGAAGAGCACTTCCGTGCCTTAAAAGACAAAGCTATTGTTTGTAACATCGGTCACTTTGATAACGAGATTGACATGGCCTGGTTAAACGGCGCTTATGGCAAAACCAAAATAGAAATTAAACCACAGGTTGATAAATATACTATTGACGGCAGCGACGTTATTGTTTTAGCCGAAGGCCGTTTGGTTAACTTAGGTTGTGCCACTGGCCACCCAAGCTTTGTAATGAGTAACTCATTCACTAACCAAACTTTAGCTCAATTAGAGCTTTGGACAAACGCCGGTGCTTATGAAAACTTGGTTTACACTTTGCCAAAACACTTAGATGAAAAAGTTGCCCGTTTACACTTGGCTAAAATTGGTGTTGAGCTGGAAGAACTTGACCAAAACCAGGCTGATTACATCGGCGTACCGGTTGCTGGTCCGTTTAAACCGGAGTACTACAGGTACTAAGGTTAAAGTCAAAATTCAAAAGGGTATGGTTTTAGGATCATGCCCTTTTTTTTTGTTTGCTAAGCCGATTTATCAAATTGGTACAATTTTTATTAGCGCATCTTTTTGCGTATTTTTGATTAGGCTATATGCCATTTTAATTGTTCCATTTATGAAAGTTGATCGAAAAATTGCGATGGTGGTTAACCATGTAAAAATGGAAGATGAAGATATGGCCGATGTTGCGTTTTGGTTAAGCAAGTCGCCGGGCGAAAGGCTTACAGAGGTTGTAAGGTTAAGACAGAATTACTTTAGCTGGGCCGACAGATCTTTTCCTGAAAAGATAGAGAAGGTTGTTCATCAACGACATGTATGATTTTCGAGCAGGATTTTATAGATTTTATTGAACTGCTAAATCAACACCAGGTAGCATATATGGTGGTAGGCGCACATGCACTGGCTTTTCATGGTCGGCCAAGACATACAGGCGATTTGGATATCTGGATCGAACCCAGCCAGGAAAATGCAGTTAAACTGGTATCCGTATTAAATGAATTTGGCTTTGGCTCCCTTGGCCTGGAGGAAGCTGATTTTCTCAAAACAAACTATGTAACCCAATTAGGATATCCGCCGCTGCGAATAGATATTTTAAACGCAATTTCGGGGGTAGAATTTACTGATGCTTATTTAAACAAGATTGAAGGAGAAGTTGACGGATTGCGTATAAATTTTATTAACGTGGCTGAATTTATTCAGAATAAAGAAGCTTCGGGCCGGCAAAAAGACCTGGGCGATATTGCGGCACTTAAAAAAGACAAAGGGCAATAATAGATCAAATAAAGATAGAAAGGGTATGGTTTGCCATGCCCTTTTTTGTGGGAACTACACTGTATATTTATATGTCATTTCGACGAGGTACGAGGAGAAATGACATTGGGGGTTTTAGGTCTTCCAGCTATATCTTGCAATAATTTGTTTTAATCAGATGTGGTAATTAATAGGCCATTGGCTAATAAAAAAGAATATGATAAAGCTAAAAAAGACCTGCAAGAAATAGCCAGGACTTTAAAATTATATAATACCCGCTTAACGGTTAGGTAATTCGTTTGCCGAATCAATAAACTGAATAATATAGTGACACAATTTTGCCTGTGTTCCGGGTATTCCACTCACTAAAAATTGAACACCCTTGCTATACCAGATTTACGAAGTTTGTAAAACTTCGTAAATCTTCTTCAATCCCTAACATCCGCCCAATCTCCTCATAAACATCTTCCGGGGTTTTACCCAGCTCCCTTAAATATTTTATAGAGGTGGACCCGGCAGATTTGGATAGTTTTTTATCGCCGCTTTCCATTAACAACGGGTGATGATGAAAGGTAATACTTTGAAAAGTTTCTTTATGAAGAACCGAGGCCAGATAATGCTGCGCTATGGTTGATGGGTAAAGATCCTGACCGCGCACTATTAGGTCAACACCAAAATGTAAATCATCCAATAATGATGCTAATTGATAGGATGGATAGCCGTCTTTCTTTTTTACAATAAAATCTTTCATGGTATCCGGCAGCTTAGTTTTTATTATACCATCATTTAGGATGTGGATGGATAAGTCTTTTTCGTCAGTGTATAATCGCCAGGCGGTATGGGGTGTATCAAGTGGTATGGCTTTGTTGCGGCAAGTACCAGGATAAATATTACCCTGTAGCTGCGCCCTCGAGCATTGGCAGGCAAATACAGCGCCTTGTTGTTCTAATTGCTTCAGCGCGATGTTATAGTTATCCAGCCGGTGTAATTGCGACCACGAGCTTTTATATTCTTCCACATCGCGCGGGCCTTCATCCCACGGAATATTTAAAAAATTGAGGGTATCAAAAATATCCTGTATATAAAGCAGGTTAGCACGTTGCTGGTCCAGATCATCTATGCGCAGCAATATTTTAGCACCTGTTTTGCGTGCCAGCGCGGCAGTTAGGGCAAAAGATAGCGCATTACCCAAATGTAAATAGCCACTTGGAGTTGGAGCTATGCGGGTTTTATTAAAATGTTGCACGGGTGTATTCAGCATCTATGTTGTAAACATAAAAAATCTTTAGCCCATCTGTAACATTTCCCCTGCTCAGCCATCAAAGTTTTGTATCAAAACTTAAGCTCATGAAATGGAAGTTCAATTTTAAATGGGACACCCCTGTTACCGACAAGCCAAAAAAATCTAAAATCCGCGAGTGGGTTGATGCTGCAGTTTTTGCACTGGTAGTTTCTACCATAATGCGTGGCTTATTGTTTTCGGCTTATGCTATTCCTTCCGGCTCGATGGAAGGCACGCAGCTTACCGGCGATTATTTGTTTGTGAGCAAAATTAGTTATGGTTCGCGGATGCCTAATACACCTTTGTCAATTCCGTTTACAGAACCTATCCTGTATGGCATTAAAACTTATTGGGATGCTATTAAACTGCCCTATTTTAGGCTGCCCGGATTTGGTACAATTAAAAACCGCGACATTGTAGTATTTAACAAACCCGATGAAGCCGACCCGCAATATAACCTCCCCGTTGATGAACGCACCTGCTTAATTAAACGCTGCATGGGCATTCCCGGTGATGTATTAACTATTGTAAACACGCAGGTTTACATTAATGGCAAACCGGTGGCAAATGCAGAAAAGCAGCAAACATCATATACGGTAGTGACCGATGGAAAGGATATTAATCCGCAGATATTGACCGACCTGCATATCGAAATTCGCCAGCAGTTAGCACCGGACACTTATGAAATGATAGTACCAACCGCAAACGTGGCAACACTAAAAAGCTATTCCAATATAAAAAGCATTACGCCGGTTATTGCGCAAGCAGGTTTGTATGATGCAGAGATATTCCCGCACAACCCAAAGTTTAAATGGAACCTGGATAATTTCGGACCGTTAACGTTGCCTAAAAGAGGTATGACTATACCGCTGAATGATTCGACATTAATCCTGTACCGCAGGGCCATAGAGGTGTATGAAAACAACAAAGTTGCCGTAAACGGAAAAGATATTTTAATAAACGGAAAGAAAGCAGACACCTACACCTTTAAAATGAATTACTACTGGATGATGGGCGATAACCGCCATGATTCGTTAGATTCAAGATTTTGGGGATATGTGCCCGAGGACCATGTAATTGGTGAAGCCATGCTAACGTTTTTTAGTACAGATTCTACTCAAAATATATTTAGCAAGATAAGGTGGAACAGGATATTGAGGCCGATTAACTAATTTGTCATCCTGAGCGATAGCGAAGGATCTTATACGCCTTCAAAGTAGTCGCCTGTCCGTTGTATAACTATCAGTTTTATAAGATTCTTCGTTATCGCTTAGAATGACAAAAGAAGGTTATAAATAAAAAAGCCTCCAAATTGGAGGCTTTTTTATTTTATGCTTTTAGGGCTGTGGGGTCTACCCCTTCACCCGTTCAACGTATGAGCCGCTTGCCGTATCAACTTTTACCTTATCACCAATATTGATAAACAGCGGAACGTTAATTTCCGCGCCGGTTTCAACGGTAGCTTTCTTTAGCGCGCCTGTTGAGGTATCGCCTTTTACGGCTGGCTCGGTATAAGTAATTTCCAATTCGGCTGATCCGGGTATCTGGCCCATTATAGGTTCTTCGCTTTCAAAAGCGACTATAACATTCATTCCTTCTTTTAAAAATTTTACGGCATTGCCAAACAGAGCCTTAGGTACAGTATGCTGATCGTAAGTATCGTTATCCATGATAACCAGTCCAGAACCGTCATCATATAAATATTGGTAATTGTTTGTTTCAACACGGGCAATAGTTACATCCTCGTCGGTACGGAAACGGTATTCAACCAATTTTCCGCTCTTTACATTACGCATGCGTGCCTGGTAAAAAGCGCGCAGGTTACCTGGTGTACGGTGTAAAAATTCTTCTACCTGTAACAATTCTCCGTTAAAACGAAGTATGTTGCCATTTTTTATTTCGGATGCTTTAGACATAACAATTTATATTGAGGCGCAAAATTAGTTAGTTACGGGCAAAGATACAAGGGGAGAGGTGGGGTGAAAAGTTAGAGGTAAAAGTTAAAAGGATTTTACCTTGTTATTTATAATCAGTTATACTTAGCCTATGCTTACAAAAGCTATACTCATGCTCCTGGTTAGAACAGACAACAGTTAAGCGGTTCAGTGCGAATTGCTGTACCAAATTTAAATACCAATCAACACCTTGCGTATCAAGGTTACTGGTGGGTTCATCCAGCATTAGTATGGGGGTATCGGCACAAAAAGCCAGCGCCAGTTTTACCCGCTGTTTCATGCCTGATGAGAAATAACGGATCAGCTTGTGCATACTGCCGGGCAAGTTAAGCAGGTTAATAACTGCCGCTTTATCCATACCTGTTTTGTATTTTTTAAATTTAAAATGAAAGTCTATCATTTCTTCCAGCGTAAACTCCTCAATTAGTTCAAGGTATGGGGCAGCAAAGCTTAGGTGCTGAAAAACCTGCTCAACATCAACCGGTATACCCTCAAAAAAATAGTTTATTGTCCCTGCAGATGGTGTCAGGCTGCCATTCAATATTTGTAATAATGTTGATTTTCCCGAACCGTTCGGGCCCAATATTGCATAGCTTTCTCCACTGGTAAAAACACAATCAACTCCCCTGAAAATCCAGTCGCGGTTAAAACGACGGCCAATTTGATTTAGCATGATGGATATTTTGTCAATTGTCATTTGTCATTTGTCATTTGTGCGAACCTTTTGATATTAACCGATCCGTCATGTTGCCAGGCCTAACCCACATTACTAATGACTAATGACCAGTGACCAATGACTAACTGCTGCCAAACCCCTTCATGATGCCACGCTGCGAGTTCTGCACGAAGTTTATGATTTCGTCGCGCTCAACAGTTGGGTTAAATTCAGCTTCAATAATATCAAGCGCTTTTGTCATGTTATACTTCTTCAAAAATATAATACGATAGATCTCTTGTATCTCATTAATAGTAGTAGCAGAAAATCCCCTTCGGCGCAAACCAACCGAGTTTATACCGATATATGATAACGGCTCGCGACCGGCCTTTGTAAATGGCGGCACGTCTTTACGAACTAACGATCCGCCGGATATCATGCTATGCGCGCCTATCTCTACAAACTGGTGTACGGCCGATGTGCCGCCTATGAAAGCATAATCATATACGTTAATGTGACCGGCAAGCTGCACAGCGTTTGCAATAATTACATTATCGCCAATAACGCAATCGTGCGCTACGTGTACATAGGCCATTAACAGGCAATTGCTGCCTATAGTGGTTGTGTTTTTATCTAAAGCAGTACCGCGGTTAAGGGTCACGCATTCGCGGATGACGGTATTATCCCCAATAGTAACGGTACTTGGCTCGCCTTTGTATTTCAGATCCTGCGGTGGTGCAGAAACTACAGCGCCCGGGAATATGCGGCAATTTTTACCTATGCGGGCGCCATCCATAATTACAGAGTTAGAGCCTATCCAGGTGCCTTCGCCTATCTCAACATCCTTATGTATGGTAACAAAGGGTTCAATCACTACATTGTCGGCTATTTTGGCCTGTGGGTGTATATATGCTAATGGCTGGATCATACTTCTTCAATTTTTGTTTTTTTAACAATTTGTGCCATTAACTCGGCCTCTACCACTATACGCTCACCTACCATGCCAATGCCTTTCATTTGTGCAATACCACGGCGTATAGGTGCTATTAAATTACAATGAAATATCAGGGTATCGCCCGGTACAACTTTATCTTTAAAACGGGCATTTTCTATTTTTAAAAACAGGGTGATATAGTTTTGCGGATCGGGTACGGTATTTAAAACCAGTATACCCCCGGTTTGTGCCATAGCCTCAATTTGCAGCACACCGGGGAACAATGGCGCGCCGGGAAAATGGCCCATAAATATTCCTTCGTTCATGGTTACATTCTTTAACCCTACCACATGGTTTTTTGTTAATTCCAATATTTTATCGATCATTAACATGGGGTAGCGGTGCGGCAAAATATTCATTATCTGCACGGTATCATAAACCGGCTTCATGTTAGGATCGTAAACCTTAAAGTGTTTCCGGCTGCGCTCCTTTTTGATAAGGGTTTTTATTTTCTTAGCAAAGGCTACGTTTGCAGCATGGCCGGGCCTGGCCGCCATAATATGTCCGCGGATGGGGACACCCACCAGCGCCAAATCACCTATCATATCCAGCAACTTATGCCT
Source organism: Mucilaginibacter sp. (assembly GCF_028287845.1). GTDB lineage: Bacteria > Bacteroidota > Bacteroidia > Sphingobacteriales > Sphingobacteriaceae > Mucilaginibacter. The sequence continues at coordinate 20,268 of NZ_JAQBOW010000141.1, read as the reverse complement.
TGCCGGCTCGTTTTGGTGGCGCAGTTCAATATTGTTTAATATACCCTGCGGTGCAACTTTAATATCCTTGCGGTTAAATAGCTTGGCTAAATGTGCCAGCTCTTCATCGTCAACATCTTTATCAACTACTACTATGGCATTATTCAAATCACCGCCTTTTATCAGGTCATGCTTTAACAACATTTCCAGCTCATGCAAAAAGCAAAAGGTGCGGCATGAAGCAATGTCATCAACAAACTCTGTTATTGACGATATGCTTGCATGCTGGCTGCCCAAAACCTGCGAGTTATAATCAACCATGCAGGTAAAACGGTAATCATCATCTAATGGCATAGCCACCATTTCAACTTTCCGGTCAGGTTCAGAATAATGTATGTTATAAGGTATGTGGTAATATTCGCGGTCGGCTTCCTGATCAACAAACCCTATTGCCGACATGGCATCAACAAACTGTATAGAGCTGCCGTCCATTATGGGGGTTTCGGGGCCATCCATATCAATAAGCACATTATCTACCTCTAAGCCCACCAAAGCGGCCAATACGTGTTCTATAGTGCTTACGCTCGCACCGTTTTGCGAGATGGTGGTACCACGTGAGGTATCAGTAACGTTATCTACATCGGCATCAATAATTGGCATGCCCTCTATATCTATCCTTCTAAATTTATAGCCATGGTTTTCGGGAGCGGGTTTAAAAGTCATCGTCACCTTTTCGCCGGTGTGCAACCCTGAACCCGAAACAGAAACAGGCGCCTTAATAGTTCTTTGTTTTATATTCATTCTTTGTTAGTTCATTGGTCATTAGTCATTGGTCATTAGTTAATTGGGCGTCATTGCCCAATTAACTAATGACCAATGACTAATTAACTGTCCTTACGCAGTTCAGCAATTATTTTTTCTAATTCTTCAATTCTTTTTTCCAGATCGGGCAGGCGTTGTATAACGACTTGTGACCGCATATTGTTGTTATACGCGACCGCCGGGCTTCCGGCCCATTTTTTATTTTCGTCAACAATAGTACGGCTTATGCCTGATTGTGCCTGCACTTGTGATCCTTTGGCAATGTTAATATGCCCCACCACGCCAACCTGGCCGCCTAATATTACCTGTTCACCAATCTTGGTACTGCCGGATATTCCGGTTTGTGCAGCTATAACGGTATTACTGCCTATCTCTACGTTGTGTGCTATCTGTATCAGGTTATCCAGCTTCACGCCTTTGCGTATAATGGTCGACCCCATGGTTGCCCTGTCAATAGTGGTATTGGAGCCAACCTCAACATTGTCCTCCAGAATCACATTACCTATTTGGGCTATTTTTTGATAAGTGCCGTCGGCATTGGGTGCAAACCCAAAACCATCGCTGCCAACTATTGCGCCCGAGTGTACAATTACATTATCACCCAAAACACAATCAAAATATACCTTCACGCCCGAGAACAGCGTAACGTTTTTACCGATGCTTACATTATCACCAATGTAAGCATTAGGGTAAACCTTGCTGTTATCGCCCAGTTTAACACCAGGGCCGATATAAGCGAACGCGCCTATGTACACATTCTGGCCAATTTGTGCCGATGGGTCTATATAGCAAGGCTGCTCAATACCGCTTTTATTTAATTTTATGGTATTGTATTGTTCAAGCAATACAGAAAATGCGCTGTAGGCATTTTCTACCCGTATCAGCGTAGCCTTTACCATATTGGCAAGTACCAGATCATTATTAACAATAACTATGGAAGCATTGGTGCTGTACAGGTACTGCTCATATTTAGGATTAGCCAAAAATGAAAGCGAGCCTTCACCGGCTTCTTCTATTTTAGCCAGTCGATTAACCGCTACTAACGGGTCACCTTCAACTGTTCCGTTGAGTACTAAAGCTATTTGCTGGGCGGTAAATTGCATTGGGCAAAGTTATTAATTAGTTGTTAAAGATTAGAGATTGAAGATTAGTTAATTAAGATCAGGGGCTCATTGTAGCGCATAAAGATTAGCCATTAGCTAATCTTCCGTCTCTAATAACTAATATTTACTCACCAAATCTTTACTGTAGCAAAGTGTATTTTTTTCTATCGTTTTAGCCAATGCCTCTAAATTTGAGTAATCACTGGCTGCTGCAATATCTTTTATAGTTCCATCTTTCATTAATACGCCAATATTGCCATCGCCTACTCTATAGGCATTATTTCTAATAGCATCAGTAAAAACAAAATAACCAGCTTCCGTTTTAGTAATACCATATTTTGCAACGGCATTCGCAATTAAATCGGCTACCAATTGCTTATCAGCCGGTTCGTTGGTAATATCAACTTGAAAAAGTTTGCGGTGTACAAAATCGTCACATAATTTGGCCAGCACAAAGTCATCGTTATGGGCCCAAACTTTTACTGCCGATAAAATATCGGTATCATCCAAGCGGGTAAATATTTCCAGGTGGCCGTCTTGTATAAATTCTTCTTTTACCAGTTCCCTGGTCAAAAAATGATTAAGGGCCGGTGTAGCAAATAATTTTTCTCCTCTTAAAACCAATTCTCTACTGCGTTCGAGTATTTTAACCAACAGCTGCTCGGCAGCTATAACGGTTTTATGCAGGTAAACCTGCCAGTACATTAAACGGCGCGCTATAATAAATTTCTCTACAGAGTAAATGCCCTTTTCTTCAATAACCACATTGTCGTCTTTTACATTAAGCATTTTAATGATGCGGTCAGAACTGATTACACCTTCGGATACTCCTGTAAAGAAGCTGTCGCGGTTAAGGTAATCCAGCCTATCCATATCCAGCTGACTTGATACCAGCTGATGTAAAAAACGCCGGTGATAAGTATCCATAAAAATACTAATAGCCATAGTAAGGCGCCCATTAAACTGCTCGTTGAGTTTATTCATTAGCATGATGGATATGTCTTCATGCGATACGCCTTTAACAATAGTATTCTCTAAAGCGTGCGAAAACGGGCCGTGCCCAACATCATGCAGTAGTATAGCTATAGTTACAGCCTCTTCCTCTTCTGCGCTAATGGCATGGCCTTTTCCCCTCAGAGTTTCAATAGCCATCTTCATAAGATGCATAGCGCCCAGCGCGTGATGAAAACGGGTATGCAGCGCTCCCGGATAAACCAGGTGGGTCATGCCTAATTGCTTAATATATCTTAACCGCTGAAAATAAGGGTGTTCGATCAAGTCAAACACCAATTCGGTAGGTATAGTTATAAATCCGTAAACCGGGTCGTTAATGATTTTCTTCTTATTCAATATGTAATTTATTCGCTGCAAACAAAAGTGTTAATTTTTGTTAATACTTTGCCATAATATGTAACAAAACGTTCGCTTTGAGGTTATATCGGTATGTTTAGTATAAATTGCGCTTTTTCTGCCTGATTTACTTGAACGGCATTTTTTTACTGATATTATAAATTATATTACAATGCAGGATACCACTATACTTTGGGCTGATGACGAGATTGACCTGTTAAAACCACATATACTTTTTTTAAATGAAAAAGGCTACAAAGTTACTACCGTAACTAACGGAAATGACGCGGTTGAAGCTTTCAAAAATAACTATTTTGATTTGGTTTTTTTAGATGAAAATATGCCGGGTTTAACCGGAATTGAAACTCTGGCACAAATAAAAAATTTAAACAATGATGTTCCTATCGTGATGATAACCAAAAACGAGGAGGAATATTTAATGGAAGATGCCATCGGATCAAAAATTGACGATTATCTTATTAAACCCGTACACCCCAAGCAAATACTGCTTACCATAAAAAAGCTTACAGAAAACAAGCGTCTGGTAACCGAAAAAACCACCATGGCCTACCAGCAGGATTTCAGGAACCTGGGTATTACGCTTAATGATAACCTTGACCACCAGGAATGGGTTGATGTTTATAAAAAATTAATTTACTGGGAGCTTGAATTACAACAGCTGGAAGATGCCGGCATGCACGAAATACTTACGCTGCAAAAGGCAGAGGCCAATACACAATTCTGCAAGTTTGTTGAACGTAATTATTTAGATTGGGTAAAAAACCCCGATACTGCGCCAACCAGCTCTACACAGTTATTTAAAAAGAAAGTGTTCCCGAAACTGGATGGCAAGGGCCCCTTGTTTTTTATATTGATTGATAACTTAAGGTATGATCAGTTTAAGATCATTAATCCTATCATATCAGAATATTTCAGGATGGAAGAGGAAGATACTTATTATAGTATTTTACCTACTGCAACCCAATACGCGCGTAACTCTATTTTTTCGGGCCTGATGCCACTGGAGATGGAAAAACGTTACCCGGAAATGTGGCAAAATGATGAGGACGAGGGCGGCAAAAACCTGTTCGAATCTGATTTTATAGCCGACCAGATAACCCGGGTTTATCGTAAAGATTGCAAACACTCATACCATAAAATTTTAAACTTAGATGAGGGTCGCGCGCTTAATGATTCGATTAGCAACCTGATGAAGAATGACCTGAACGTAGTGGTATATAACTTTGTGGATATGCTATCGCATGCCCGTACAGATATGCAAATGATACGTGAGTTGGCCAGTGATGATGCCGCCTATCGTTCATTAACCCTGTCCTGGTTCGAGCACTCGCCTTTGTTCGATCTGCTTAAGTTTTTAGCGCAAAAACAAGCGCGTGTAGTTATTACTACCGACCATGGCACAATACGAGTTAAAAAGCCAAGCAAAATTATTGGCGACAGAAATACAAACACCAATCTGCGTTATAAACAAGGGCGTAACCTTAATTTTAATCCTAAGGATGTGTTCCATATACGTAACCCGCACGATGCTATGCTGCCGCGCCTGCACGTAAGCTCAAGCTTTGTATTTGCTAAGGAAGATACCTACTTTGTTTACCCGAATAACTACAACCATTTTGTTAATTTTTATAATGAAACCTTCCAGCATGGAGGTATTTCGTTAGAAGAAATGATCATCCCGATTGTTACCTACGGGCCTAAGTAATTCACAGTTATTTTGTATTTTTGAATAGCCATTGCGGGTACTTACCAGGGTTTTCCCTGGTAAGTACCCGCAATGGCGGCTTTATAATTGTTTCACGTGACTTTAACCGCCTTATCCCTTTCAGAATTACCTGCAATTGCATCACAAATACTAACCCATGCAGGCAATGAAAAAATATTTCTTTTTCACGGCGATATGGGTGCCGGCAAAACCACGCTCATTAAATCACTGTGTGAAGTATTGGGTGTAACCGGCTCAGTAACCAGCCCAACGTTTGCTATAGTGAATGAATATGCCGGAGACTCTAAAATTTATCACTTCGATTTTTATCGGCTTAAAAACCAAACCGAAGCATTGGATATGGGTGCCGAAGAATACTTTTACTCTGGCAATTACTGTTTTTTAGAGTGGCCCGAAAAAATCCCTGATATGTTGCCTCATCATTATATCAGTATCAGCATAGCTGTTTTAAATGATAACAAAAGGAAAATATCCATAGAAAAAATTTAATCTATTTTGCTTATCTTCATCAGCCATAAATAAAACGCCATGAGTTCAGGGAAATATAGCGGGTTTTCAGATGTTGCCAAGCAGGCAATGATGCAGCCACAGGAGTCGATGCTTGAAATAAAGAACAAAAAAAATAAACTTTATATTGGCATTCCGAAGGAGATTTCTTTCCAGGAAAACCGTATCCCCCTCACCCCGCTATCTGTCGCGCTGTTAGTTAATAATGGGCATGAGGTAATGCTGGAAAGCAATGCCGGTAAAGCAGCTAAATTTTTAAACCAGGATTATGCCGAGCAAGGCGCGCAAATTGTTTTCGACACCAAAAAAGTTTATGAGGCCGATATCATTATAAAAATAGCCCCGCCTACCTTGCAGGAAATAGAGATGATGAAGCCCGGCCAGATATTGATATCTACCCTGCAAATATCAACCCTAAAGGTCGAATGCCTGCAAGCTTTATTAAAAAAACAAGTTACCGCGCTATCTTTTGAGCACCTGCGTGATGAGGGAAACTCTTTATCGGTAGTAAGAGCCATGAGCGAGATAGTAGGCGCAACCTCTATATTAATTGCTGCCGAATACCTAAGCAACGTATTTGAAGGCAAAGGTTTAATGCTTGGTGGCGTAACTGGTGTACCGCCAACAGAAATTGTAATTTTGGGTGCTGGCACCGTAGGCGAATATGCCGCGCGTACCGCCATATCATTAGGTGCCGAAGTAAAGGTTTTTGACCCATCGATATATAAACTGCGCCGGTTGCAAAATAATATTGGCGCAAGGGTATTTACCTCGGTAGTGCAACCTATAGTTTTAGAGAAAGCCATTACAACTTGCGATGTGGCCATTGGCGCCCTGCGGGCCGAAGATGGCCGCAGCCCTTGTATTGTAACAGAAACTACGGTAAGTAAAATGAAACCAAACTCGGTAATTATTGATGTAAGTATTGACCAGGGCGGTTGTTTTGAAACCTCAGAGATTACCAACCATACCCACCCAATATTTAGAAAATATGATGTTATACACTATTGTGTGCCAAACATTGCATCGCGTGTGGCGCGTACCGCAACTTATGCCTTAACTAATATTTTTACCCCTATTTTGTTAGAGATTGGTGAGCATGGCGGTGTAAAGAATGTTATCTGGCAAAAATCGGGCGTGCGCGAAGCTGTATACATTTACCAAGGCCACCTAACCAATAAACATATTGCCGAACGCTTTTCGTTACCCAGCAAAGATCTTGACCTATTAATTGTTTCGCACCATTAAAGGCCTATTGGGTAGCATATAAATTAATTGTTTACGCTGCCGTTTAAGTACTGCTCTTTGCTGCCCCGCATTTGATAAGCCTATATATCATTAGCGGCTTCACTGCTTTCGGTTTCCCTTACAATTTAAAATATTAATTTTTTAAGTAAAGGCACTAAAATTGCTAAGTAATAAACTAACTACTATTAGTTTAATAATTGCCTGCCGTTAAAATAGCTTAGTTTTTTCATGGCAAAATGTGCGCTTATTTATACCGGTATACAATATATTTTATTTAGTATGAGAATATTTAAGAAAGAGTATCTAAAAAAGCTGTGGAAAATTTTAGTGGCCACCTTTGGCGGCTTTATTAATGATAATGGTTTAAAACTAAGTGCATCGCTGGCCTATTACACGGTTTTTTCTTTAGCCCCGCTTTTAATATTGGTAATTTCATTAGCCGGTTTATTTTTTGCGCATGATGCTATAACCAATAACTTGTATCCCCAAATTGCACAATATGTTGGCAAGTCGGCCGCGCTACAGATACAGGAAATGTTAAAAAGCCTGGCTTTTTCGGGCAAAACCGGTACGGCTGTTATAATTGGTGTAATAACCCTGATGATAGGAGCAAGCAGCATGTTTGTTGAGATACAGGACTCAATAAATATAATATGGAGAGTAAAAGCCAAACCCAAAAAAGGCTGGCTTAAACTAATTCAAAACAGGTTTCTGTCATTCTCGCTTATTATTAGTTTAGGCTTCTTGTTGCTGGTATCATTAGTAATTAATTTTTTGATGGATGCATTAAGTAAAAAGCTGCTTCATTTTTTACCTTATGTAACCAATCTATTAATAAAAGTGGTTAATACGGGCATAACGCTTATTGCAATTTCTGTACTATTTGCCATTATATTTAAAGTATTGCCCGATGTTAAAATACGGTGGAAGGATGTACGTTCGGGCGCCATTTTTACGGCATTACTATTTATGCTGGGCCAATATGCTATAGGCTTATATCTTCAATATACAGCACAAAGCTCGGCCTATGGTGCTGCCGGGTCTATTATTCTATTATTGTTATGGATATATTATACCGCGGCCATATTATACATTGGCGCAGAGTTTACCCAAGTTTATGCCGAAGCTGTGGGATGTAAGATAGAACCTGCCGAATACGCTGTACATGTAGTTCAAACCGAAGTGGAACATACTGTAAAAACATTACCCGCGCAAAATCCCGATCTGAAAGGCGAACTCAAAACGCCCGAAAAAACCTGACATGCCAAATCTGTGTAATTAAGATGCCGTTTTAAAGCGTATTAGTTGTAAATTTAGTAACCAATTAACGCCTTGCTAAATTATATGATACGTATAAGTGCTATATGGTTATCCTGTTTATTAGGTTGTTGTTTTTTTACTACAACGCAGGCACAGTATTTTTCCATGGATAATGTCCGGCGCGTAACTATTCCGTTTAGGTTGGTGCGTAACCTGGTTGTAATAGAGCTTAAAATAAATAATAAAGGGCCCTATAACTTTGTTTTAGATACTGGCGTGGGTTTTATGCTGATAACTGAACCCACATTGGTCGACTCTATAAAAATGGAGGGCAAGAGAACCATAAAAATGTCTGGCTTTGGCGAAGGCGATGATTTTGATGCTTATGTAACGCCTCCATTAAAAATTGATATTCCGGGGTTAATTAGTCATAATGTAGCAGCCGCTATCTTAAAAAAAGATCATTTTAGTCTTTCAAATTATGCAGGCATAGCTATACATGGTTTATTAGGTTATGAGTTTTTTAATCACCTGGCTGTTAATATAAATTTTACAGACAGTGTAATAAGAGTTTCTGAACCAAAAAACATGCGCTTCTTTAAAAAAGGAACAAGCATACCAATAACAATTGAAAACAGGAAACCCTATCTTAATACCAAAGTTGTATATGCCAACGGTACGGCAATAAATAGTAAATTAATTATTGATTTAGGTGCCGGGCATTTTATATCGCTGGAAAATGTACCAAATAAGAACGCGCTTCAAAAAAAATTTATCAGTGCAAGTTTGGGCATGGGGATAAGGGGTCTTATTAGCGGTTCGCTTAGCCGCATACAGGAGGTTGACCTTGGGAAATATAAACTAAAGAATGTGATAGCAGCTTTCCCGGATGAGGAGCGGTCATTTAGTGTGCCGCGTGATGGCAATATTGGTATTAGCCTGCTTAAAAAATTTGATATTATATTTGATTACCCCAATGGCTTGCTCTATTTAAAATCCCGGGCGGGCTTTGGCGCCGTAGATGAGCATGATATGAGCGGCCTATGGTATTACGCAGCCGGAGATGGATTTAATCACCTGATCATCAACAAGGTTGAACCGGGATCGGCAGCTGATGATATTGGCCTGGAAAAGGATGATGAAATAGTATTAATAAATTTTAGGGCGGTTAGTGAAATGTCGTTACAACATATTGATGAGCTGTTCAAATCGCAAAATGGTCGTACCTATTTGCTACGAATTTATCGGGATAAAAAATATTATAACATTCCAATTACCCTTAAACGAAGAATTTAGAAAAGATTAAACTTTAAAAAAATTCAATTACTATTTAAGCTGGCTTATGTTTTCAAAAAACGCCGCCTGCAGGTCAAGCAACGACCGTACATTTACTTTTTCGCCGTACATATCGAAACACAAAAATTTTGAATTTTTTGTGTCACCATCCTTATTTCTTTCGAAGAAATTAAAAGTTTCAAAAAAATAATGATTGGTTGTTATCTTGTTTTTTTTGTCAGTTTGCGATGTGTTAAGCATGAAACCAATAGTATCGATCCATGTATGCACTTTGGTATGTAGGTTACGTATATTATCCATTAGGTTAATAGTTTAGTTGATTTAACGAAAAGAAAGAACATTAGTTTTAACTATCTCAATACTTTTACAAACATTTGTTAACTTATTAACAAAGACTGCACGCGTTAATATTGTAAAATCAAAAGCTTAATTACCTTGCTAAAAAACAAATGAAACTATATGTATAATGTTGCGTAAAAGCTAAATGCTATATATAGTACTTATATCCGAATTATGAAAATCAAATACATATTACCTTTATTTACCTTGGCTGTTATTGGTTTAAACGCTTGTAAAAGCACTACACCAGGCCCAACTGGAGCTAACGGCACCAATGGTACAACTGGAGCTACCGGGGCAACAGGTGCTGCAGGGGCCGTAGGTCCCGGCGGGCCGCAAGGGGTTGCCGGTGCTACAGGAGCCACAGGTGCCGCCGGCCCTGCAGGCGCAACGGGCGCTACTGGTGCAACGGGCGCTGATGGTGCTGCGGGCGCAACAGGGGCTACCGGTGCAACAGGGGCCGCCGGCGCCTCTACAAATATTGGAAGTTACTTATTTACTAATCAAAGTGTTTATTTGGCCGGTAGTACACCGTTTTTGGTGCCGGCAATAACCCAGGCAATTGTTGATCAGGGCCTAATTTTAGTTTATTTTAGAAACACCGGTGTTTCTACATCATGGTTTGCCTTACCATATAGTGAAAGCGGCAATACCTTAAATTTGCAGGCATATGGCGTAGGATATGTAGATCTTAAAGCAAGCTTTACAGCAACGGGCCTCGATATAAGGGTAGTGGTAGTTCCCGGTACTGCACTTACCCCTTTAATGCTACATAACCCGGGGCTTAACTTAAATAACTATAGCCAGGTAGCTGCCGCTATAGGTATCAATTAAAAACCCTAACTATATATATAAAGAGGCCGTATCAATTGAATTTTGATACGGCCTCATCTAATTTCTATTTAAAACTCCATCTCCAATAAAACCGGGCAATGGTCAGAATGCTTTGCCTCGGGCAGTATGGCTACGCGTTTAATGTTATCTTCTAATTCTTTACTGGCCAAAGCATAATCAATGCGCCAACCCAGGTTTTTAGAGCGGGCGTTAAAGCGGAAACTCCACCAGGTATAATTATGCGGCTCTTTGTTTAAATAGCGGAAAGTATCCACATACCCCGATTCCATAAAGTTCTCCATCCATTCTCTTTCCTCGGGCAAAAAGCCGGATGATTTGGCGTTTGATTTTGGATTATGAATATCAATAGGGCGATGACAAATATTATAATCGCCACAAATAACCAATCTTGGGTGAGTCACCTTAAGCAGGGTAAGGTATTTGCCAAACTCATCTAAAAACCGAAACTTAAATGCTTGTCTATCCTCGCCGCTTGAACCCGACGGGAAATAAACGCTCATTACCGATACCTCATCAAAATCAACCCGGATATTACGTCCCTCGCGGTCAAAATCGGCTATGCCGCATCCATATTCTATATGATTTGGTGTGCGTTTGGTAAATATTGCGGTACCGCTATAACCTTTTTTCTCTGCCGGGAACCAGTAGTGCTGGTACCCTATTTGCTCTACCAAATGCAGGTCGGTTAATACATCAGGCGTAGCCTTAATTTCCTGCAGGCAAACAACATCGGCATCGGTAGCCTGTAGCCAGGCCAGCCAGTTTTTGTTGATAGCCGAGCGGATGCCGTTAACGTTATAAGTGATTATTTTCATTGTGTTATTTAGTAAGGCCCAATAGTTTATCTAACTGCCTGCATTCTCTTTTCTTCAATAAGCTTACCGTCATGGGCACATTTTCCAACGGACGATCATTCTTATCTTTCTTTACGGCAGCAATACGGTCCACCATATCAATACCTGTTACTACCTCGCCATATACAGTGTAGGCCTGGTCAAGGTGCGGTACGCCACCAACTGTTTTATAAATTTCGCGCTGCGATTGGGGTATTACCCTGTCTTTCATTCTTCCTTTAATCAGTTTATCCAGATCCTCATCAGTAAAGCGTTTCCCTTCTACAATATAAAACTGGCAGCCGCTTGATGCTTTAGTTGGGTTATCATCACGGGCAGCGGCCAGCACACCGCGTTTATGGAACAAGCTATCCCTAAACTCGGCAGGTACGGTATAGCCAACATCGCCATTACCCAATTCGGCACCCGGTTTGTTTTTGCTGGTATCTCTTGAATCAGGATCGCCACCCTGTATCATAAAGTTTTGTATCACCCTATGAAACAATGTGCCGTTATAGAAACCTTTTTTAGTTAGCTTGATAAAATTATCGCGGTGCTTTGGGGTTTCGTTGTATAATCTGATGATGCAATTGCCATAAGCTGTACTTACCCGTACATATTGGTTTTTGGGTGGTTTAGCAAACGAGGTAAGCGTTATTAGTAAAAGAATTGCGGTAATGAGGTTTTTCATATTGCTAAATATTTTCTTCCTCAAAATAGTTAATTATTAAGGTTTTTAGTGTCATTTCCTGCTCTAATAAAGTATAATTTGGAATAGTTTTTACCAGTTTCCAGTGTGGCCAGCCATCCTGGTCCAGGCCTTCCAGCTCATAAAACCCCATCAGGCTAAATAATTTGCAGTTGGCTATATGCATCAGCTCTTCTTTTTGGCGCTTGCTAAATTTACGCGGGCCTTGCCCTAGTTCCTGCACACCTATTAAAAATAACATCACTTTAACATCGGGTTTTTCGCTGTCAAAATCTTCTGCTATCCTTATTTGTAACTCACTCCATTTTTTGTTGATCTCTGCCGGTGTCATGGCAACAAATATACATTGATGGCTTGGATGTTTATAGTTAAAACGGCATTGGTATTGCAACTATATTGCTTTTGTGTATTGGTTTTGCATTTTAATGCGTAATTTCGGCTTTATAAAAAAAGCTACCTGCTGATTTGAAAAGGAACAAGGCAAATATTTTTTACTCCTGGCTGTTATTAGTCTGCTTTATAGCGGGCCAGTGTGTGGTTTATGCGCATCAGCACAGAAAAATTGCAGGTAGTGCCAGCAATTCACATAAGTGGGCTAAGAATCAATCACATACTGTAATTCAGGAAAAATGTGCGTTGTGCGATGCTATGCAACATGCAAATGCGGTAATTAACCACTACAATTACGTTAGTCCCAATATTGTTACAAATCATTTTTATACCGTTTATAATTATGAGTTTATAAGCCTTGCGCTTGTATTGTCTGCCGGGCGTGCTCCCCCTGTTTTAGCATCCTGCTAATATAATTGATTGTTTTAAAATCGTTCAAAACAATTTCTGATTCCATTTTTTAAGAGCAAATAAGTATGAAGCTATTCACCAAAAAGAATAGGCATATTTCAAAAACATAAATCATAATGAGACTAAATATAAAATTAATTGGCCTGCTGTTTATTTTACTGGCAGGTTCTATCATAACAAAAGGTGCTGATATTGACCCCGGAGCATTAACGGGAACGGTAACCGATAAAAAAGACGGCACGCCCATAATAGGCGCAACCATAAACATACCCGATCTGAAAATAGGCACTAATACTGACGCTAATGGCAAGTTTGCAATAAACCGGCTATCAAAAGGAGTTTATTTAGTGCAGATAAGCTATTTAGGTTATTCAACATTTACCCAAAAAGTTGATTTTTCTAAAACTACGGTATTAGATGTGCAGTTACAGGAATCATCTATCGAAACCGGCGAGGTAATTATTACCGGCGTGAGTAAAGCTACTGAGCTAAAAAGAAGCCCGGTACCTATGATAGCCGTTGGTAAAGCATATATTGACCAACGTTCGGCTGCGGGTAATGTAATTGATATGATAGCCAATTTGCCGGGTGTAAGCGCGGTAACAACAGGACCCAATATTTCAAAACCATTTATACATGGCCTGGGCTATAACCGGGTTATTACTTTAATGGATGGCATACGCCAGGAGGGCCAGCAATGGGGCGATGAGCACGGTGTTGAAGTTGACCAAAATTCGATTGACCGGGTAGAGGTTATAAAGGGCCCCGCCAGTTTATCTTATGGGTCTGACGCTATTGGCGGTGTTGTTAACTTAATATCGCCGCCACCGGTGCCGGATGGCACCATATTAGGATCGGTGCAGGGTACGTATGGCACCAACCAGGGCTTATTAAATAGCTCATTCAGGTTGCAGGGCAACAATAATGGTTTAATATGGGGAACAATACTTTCGGCCAAAGAAGCGAAGGATTACCAGAACCAGCATGATGGGCGTGTTTATGCTACCGGATTTAAAGAAAAGGATGCACGTGTAATGGTGGGGCTGAATAAATCATGGGGATATTCATATTTTAACGCTTCATTATTTGATGATGAGCAAGACATCCCAGATGGCAGCCGCGATTCTGTGACGCGCCAATTCACCAAACAAATTACAGAGAGTGATCTGTATCGGCCAATTGTATCACAGTCAGAATTAAACTCATACGCCATACCGGTTCTGCATCAGCATGTACAACTTTACCGCATCTATAATAACAGCAGTTTTAATTTAGGTAACGGTAACCTGATAGTTAACTTAGGATACCAATTTAGTCATCGCAGGGAATATACACACCCCGAAGATGCCACCATTGCCGGTCTTAACCTGCATTTAACCACCTATACTTATGATTTTAAGTATAACCAAATTATTGGCAATGGTTATGAAACTACTTTTGGCCTTAACGGGCAGTACCAGAACAATACTATTGGCGATGCTACCGCTTTCCCAATACCGGCATATCACCAGTTTGACATTGGTCCGTTCTTTATTGTGAAAAAGAGCTTTGGTAAATTAGATCTTTCGGGAGGAGCCCGGTATGACCGCCGTTCATTTAGCGGACAAGCCGCTTATATTGATACCAGCAGCAAATATCCGCAATTATATACCGGCAGCAACCCTACCGGCACACCGAGTGTATACAGCCAGTTTACCGCTTTAAATAAAACGTTTACCGGTATGTCCGGAAGCTTTGGCGCTACCTATAATTTCTCGGATGCATTTTTATTGAAGGCAAATATTTCGCGTGGTTTCCGTGCGCCAAGTATTGCAGAACTCTCAGCCAATGGCCCCGACCCGGGCTCGCAGATCTATCATGTAGGTAACAGCAGCTTTAAGCCCGAGTTTAGTGTGCAGGAAGATATAGGCGCTTTCATTACTTTACCAAATGTATCGGCCAGTGTTGAGGTATTTAATAATAATATTCAGAACTATATATACCAGCAGCAGGTATTAAATCCTGATGGTTCGCCTGCTGTTAATCCCGCATTCCCTCTTTATGCCATATTTACTTATACACAAAGCCATGCACGCATTAATGGGGGCGAGGTTAGTTTAGATATTCACCCAACATCGTGGCTGCATTTTGAAAACTCTGTTGCATTAACTTATGGTACCAACTTAGGCAATGGCGGCAAAGTGCCTGATAGCTTGAAATACCTGCCATTTATACCGCCAGTGCATACGCACTCAGAATTGCGCGGAGCATTTAACAAAGGGTTTGGCGCTATTAAAAGCTTATATGCTTTTGTTGGCTTAGATCATTATAGCGCGCAGAATCGGTTCTTCTCTGCTTACGGCACAGAAACCTATACAGCGGGTTATAACCTGTTAAGCGCCGGATTAGGCGGCAACCTTGTTAATAAAGCGGGTAAGAAAGTAGTAGAATTATTTATTGAAGGCACTAATCTTGCCAATGTTAACTATCAGTCAAACATGAGCAGGTTAAAATATTTTGATAATACCAATACTGCACCCGGCGTGCAACGAGGTATTTTTAATATGGGCCGTAACGTAAGCTTTAAAGTGGTAGTGCCTTTTGATCTGTCGCCGCACGCGGAGAAAAAGATATAAACAACACACGCACACCCCGAAAGTGAGGCATTTATTAATAGCGATGGATTTCAAATTCATCGCTATTTTTTTGTAATAGTGAACCTGTTTACCCGTTAAATGTTATTACCGTACCGTCCCAGGGACACGTCGATACACCTGGGACACCTGGGACACCAAAAAATACAATTAACTGAAAACAAGCATGCTAATAATTATTGTCAGCAATCCTTTCAAAGGTTATAGCAAAAGATCTGTTTAAGTATCCTGGTTTTAAAATTTAGTCCATCAAAATACGTTTTTATTAATACGTTTGTTTAAATAAAGAGATCTATCATGAACTACAAATTATTAGGACGGTCTGGCCTAAAGGTTTCTGAACTTTGCCTGGGCACTATGGGTTTTGGCACAGAGGCCGGATGGGGTGCCGATAAAGAAACCAGCTTTGCCATAATGGATGCCTTTGCAAATGCAGGAGGTAATTTTTTAGATACGGCAAATGTGTATAAACTGGGTACCAGTGAAAAAATAATAGGCGAATACATACACAACCATAGCCGGGATTACTTTGTGCTGGCTACTAAGTATTCATTAAAGGATAACACCACCAACCCTAACGCATCGGGCAATAACCGGAAGAATATGATGCGCAGCGTTGAGGAAAGCCTGAAACGCTTAAAGACCGACTTTATTGATGTACTATACTTGCACATTTGGGATGATATTACCCCGATTGATGAGGTGATGCGTGCCATGGACGACCTGATACGGCAAGGAAAGGTAAACTATGCGGCCATAAGCGATACACCTGCCTGGGTAGTAGCCAAAGGTAATACTTTGGCCGAGCTAATGGGTTGGAGCCAATTTGTGGCCCTGCAGGTAGAGTACAGCCTGATACAACGCGCTCCCGAGCGCGAATTGATACCGATGGCCAAACATTTTGGGATGACGGTTACACCATGGGCGCCATTGGGTGGCGGTGTACTAAGCGGTAAATACTTACGCGGCGAACAGGGCCGAATTAAACCTGAAAGCAAACGGCTGGATGAGCGCAGCGTAAACATAACCAAAGCTGTTGTTGCTATTGCTGATGAATTCGGCGTATCGGCAAGCCATGTAGCATTGCAGTGGGCCATGAGCCAGGGATTTTCGTCTATTCCGATAGTTGGTGCAACCAAAGTAAGTCAGCTGGAAGATAATCTGAAAACTATTAATGTTACTTTAAGTAAAGAACACCTGCAAAAACTGGACGAGGTAAGTGTAATAGACCTGGGTTTCCCCGGCGAGTTTTTTAAAGAGGACGCGGTGAAAATGAATTCGTTTGGCGGGTTTTATGATAGGGTAGAGAAGCGAAATTAATCAAGCTTACAAAGTTGTTAAACCTTGTAAGCTTGAATTGCATTTATACTGCTTTGTTCATTTTATGATAAGTAATATAAGATGCTATTAATATTCCCATAATAATAACAGGCATAATACGCATACTTATAGGATCGCCTGAAGCGGTGTGTGCTATAAAGGCAGAGATAAATACAATAGTGAATGCCGCATAGGCCCATTCTTTAAACCTTACTGCAACGGGCGCCAGTAATAATATTGCCCCAATCAATTTACATACAGCCAATTCAACTCTAAAATAATCAGGGTATCCTAAATGATGAAATCCCTTCGCCGCAGTATCCTGTGTTACGTAGGCATAAGCAGAGAACATCATCATTAATGCCACTATTCCGGTTGTTATCCAATAAGTAATTTTTAAGGTTTTCATTTCTGTTTTTTTTATTTCAAAAATAGATATATTTACTATCATTTATATACTACTATCCTAAAGGATAGTGGTATCCTTTAGGATAGTTAGTTAATTAGCATATATGGAAACCGGGGCCGACAAGATTATACATACTAAAGAAACTTGTAATACAGACGTAACTGCTGTTAGAGATACATTATATGTATTAAACGGTAAATGGAAACTGCCTATAATGATTGCATTAACCGGTAGCCCAAAGCGATTTAATGAAATACAACGCGCATTGGAGGATATTACGCCTAAAATATTATCCAAAGAGTTAAGAGAACTTGAATTAAACGAGTTTTTGGTACGCAAAGTTTCTTCAACAGTGCCCGTTTCTATAACGTATGAGCTTACACCTTACAGCAAATCACTTGAAAAAGTATTGGAAGAGTTGAAAAATTGGGGTATAGAGCACCGCGAAAGAATTATAGCCAGCAGACGGAAACCCGCGGCTTAATTAAGCTCTAGCCATTTTCTCCAAAGCATCAATAAACATTGGCGAGTCGTTTAAGCTCTCTACCAATTGTACATGCTCGCCGCCTAAGGCGCGAAATTCGCCGCCATACTCCTCGGTAACTTCGTAAACGGTTTCCAGGCAATCTGCAACAAATGCGGGGCAAAATACCAATAAGCGTTTCTTGCCTTCTTTAGCCAATTGTTCTACCACCTTGCTGGTATAAGGCTGCACCCATGGATCATTGCCTAATCTTGATTGAAAACAAACGGTATATTTTTCTTTAGGCAGGCCCATTTTTTCGGCAATCAGGCGCGCCGTATCATATGATTGTGCAGAGTAGCAAAATTTATTGGTGTCGTTCAGCGTATTGCAGCAGCCATCAATCTGCAGGCAATAACTGTGGGTATGATCGCATTTTTTTATTTGCCTTTGGGGCAAACCATGAAAGCTAAATAAAACATGATCGTAAGTTTCGGGCTTATATTTAAGGCTATTGTTAGCAAAGGTTTCTATCATCAGTTCATCATTATGAAACGAATTGATAAAAGAAATATCAGGGATAGTTTGCCAGCTTTTAACCAGCTCCATCACTTTATCATGCACAGAACCGGTGCTTGCCGATGCATATTGAGGAAATAAAGGAATAACCGTAATATCACTAACCAATGCATCCTTCAACCTTTGTAAAGCCGACTCGATAGACGGGCTTTGATAGCGCATGGCTAATTCAACATGGTACTCGTCGCCTAAGCGTTCCTGCAATGCCTTATGTTGTAGTTTGCTGTAATACAATAAAGGCGAGCCGGTTTCGGCGCTCCATATTTGCTGATATAGCTTGGCTGATTTTGGCGCACGAAATGGCACTATAATGCCCTGCACTAAAAATGTACGCAATACCGGGTTAATATCTATTACCCTTGGGTCCATTAAAAACTCGTTTAAATATTTCCTTACATCCGCGGTACTCGGACTATCAGGCGTACCCAGGTTAACTAATAGAATTCCTTTTTTCGACATAATTTAAGTGCGCAAAAATAACAATATTACAAGAAAATTGTATGTGGCAAATACAATTGCTCCACCTTTAGGGAGGCGGGGGGTTAATACTTCTCCAACTCCGCCTTCACTTCTTCCATCAGCCACATAGGTGTAGATGTCGCGCCCGCTATACCTATCTTATCGCCGGGTGCGAACATGGATTGTTGTAACTCACTGGTAGAAGAAATAAAATAAGTATCTGGATTATGCTTGCGGCAAACCTCAAACAATACCTTTCCGTTTGATGATTTTACACCAGACACAAACACAATTTTATCAAAGTTTTTTACAAAAGCGGGCAGGTCCTTATCTCGATTTGATACCTGGCGGCAAATGGTATCGTTGGCATTTAGCTCATAACCCCGTGCGGTTAGTTCTTCCTTTACCTGGTAAAACTTTTCCATGCTTTTGGTGGTCTGGCTGTAAAGCGTAATGTTTTGCGGCAGGTCCACATTATCCAGTTCGGCAATATCCTGAAAAACCAGCGCCTCGTTGTTGGTTTGTCCTTGCAGGCCAATAACCTCGGCATGGCCATGTTTGCCAAATATTAATATTTTTTCGTTGGCGTCAAATGATGTTTTTATGCGGTTTTGCAGTTTCAAAACTACCGGGCATGAAGCATCTATCAGGGTAATATTGTTTTCTAACGCGGTACGGTAAGTATCGGGTGCTTCGCCATGGGCGCGTATCAGCACTTTTTCGTTATGCAGATTTTTTAACTCCTGGTGGTCAATAATGCGTAAGCCACGGGCCTTTAGGCGTTCTACTTCTTCATCATTATGCACAATATCGCCTAAGCAATAAAGGTAGCCATCTTCCTCTAAAATATCCTCTGCCATATCAATAGCATAGATCACCCCAAAGCAAAAGCCCGAATCTTTATCTATAGTAACCTGTAACTGATATGCTGCCATTGCAATACAAATTTACACCATTAGTATGATAGTAGCGCCAAAAAAAATATAAACTGACTAACCAGCAACACAGCGCCCACCATACTTTGCTTTTTAAACCGGGATATTTCAAATATAGTAAGCAGCGCCAGGCCGATAATAAACCAACATACATAATTTGTAATTGGGATAGTATTGCCTGCCCAGTGCCAATAATTAAATTTAACGGCTACAGGCTCTATAGCAGCATCCAACAAAACCAATATTAGCGCGCCCACCGGCATGCGCACCCAAACGGGTTTGATACGGCTTTGTTGTAACAGCACCCCAACAGAATAGATCAATATAAACCAGTTAACGCCAATTATTAGCGGAACAGCGTCAAGTTTTAAACCCAATACATCGCCATAAACATAATTGCCAAATATCATCCCGGTATGTACGCCTACCCACTCAACCGCAAAACCAATAATAAATATAACCGCAAAGAAAAGTGCGAATTTTGTGTTTAACCGGTCATGGGTAAAGACCAGGATCAGCAGCATCAGCAACAAATGGTAAGGTACCAATTGCAGGAAAAACGGACGTGAAATATTTATGGATAGGCCCATCAGCCCAACTAAATGAAATAGTATAATTAGC
>NZ_JAQBOW010000064.1 GCF_028287845.1 Mucilaginibacter sp. | reverse complement strand
GCTAAATGTGCAGGCAGCCGTGTCTCAGAAAAATCTGTAAAATTTTTATTGGCTAACTGTGTCCACGCTATTTCTGCCAACGATAGCATTCTTGGCAATAACATATATTCTACCTTATTACCTGTAGGTATATATTCTGTCCATAAGTTGGCTTGCACACCAATTACAAACTTTTGCTGCTCGGGCGTTAAAACAGCCGGAACAGGATTATACGCATAACTTTTTTGTATAGGCGCGTAACCACCTATTCCCAAAGGTTCTGTACTTAGTTTACCTTGTGCATGGTCAAAGTAAAGGCCCTGGCTGCTTGGCGCCATTATTACATCATGACTCAACCCTGCGGCCTGTATACCGCCCGATTCGCCTTGCCAGCTCATAACCGTAGCATTTGGCGCTAAACCTCCTTCTAATATCTCATCCCAGCCAATTACGCTGCGCCCTTTTGAGTTAACAAACTGTTCCATGCGCGAAATAAAATAGCTTTGCAAGCTTTTCTCATCCTTTAACTTTAATTTCTTGATAAGCTTTTGACAGAAATCATTGTTTATCCAATCGTCTTTTGCTACTTCATCGCCGCCTATATGAATATATTTTCCGGGGAAAAGCTCCATCACTTCTGTTAAAATATCTTGCAGAAAGGTAAATGTTTGCTCTGTAGGGCAAAATACATCGTGCCGCTCACTCCATGTTCCGGATACTTTATAGGTGTTTGGCGGGTTACAGCCGTACTCGGGATAAGCAGTCAACGCGGCATCCGAATGACCGGGCATTTCAATTTCGGGCACAATATTAATGTATCTTGTAGCAGCATATTTTACCACATCGCGAATTTGGTCCTGGGTATAAAAGCCACCATAGGGTGTATTGTCAAATTGCTGGGGTGTACGATCGTGATAATTGCCTATAAGGCTTTCTGCACGCCTGCTGCCAATAATTGTAAGCTTTGGATATTTTTTTATCTCGATGCGCCAACCCTGGTCATCAGTTAAATGCCAGTGAAAATTATTCAGTTTATAAGCTGCCATCAGATCTATGTATTTCTTAACCTGCTCGACTGTAGCGAAATGGCGGGATACATCCAGCATAAATCCGCGATAGCTAAAGCGGGGATAATCTTCAATCTGCACACATGGTAATTTGACAGTTGCCGCACGCTCTAAGGGCATTAACTGTATCAGGGTTTGTATGCCGTAAAACATCCCGGCATCTTTAGCGGCAATGGTAATATTTTGAGGGGTTATGGTTAAACGATAACCTTCGGCAGGTAAACCATCTGTACCCGAACTGGTTAAGATGATACTATTCGTAATCTGCCCGGTGTAAGGTTTGGGTTGAATGCGTAGTATAGTTTTGTTTTGCAGGTAATCTGTTAAGAAAGCTACCGGTCTTGTGTCTAAGCTATCAGTTTGCAATATAGTTTCCTGGCTAAGAACAAATTGGCCGGGGGCTTTTTTTACGGATACCGGGGCCGGTATTATTCCTAAATTAGGATCAGCATCCTGTGCATTTACAATAAATTTAGAAAGATAAAGGAAGCTAAAAAGCAATAAAAATATCCTCTTATACATAGTTATAAGTTAGCCGATTAATAAAGATCGTGAAGTTAACAGATTTGAAAAATTAATCTGCATTTACTACGTAAAAAAATTGCTGTAAATTAAAATAGCTGCCTTTTCGGGCAGCTATTTATATGTAAATTAAATTTAATTAAGCAATAACGGGGTGCTCTTTAGCAGCCAGGTAGCGTTCGGCATCAATTGCTGCCATACAGCCCGTGCCGGCAGCGGTAACCGCCTGGCGATAAATATGGTCCTGCGCATCGCCGCAGCAAAACACGCCTTCTATATTGGTTTGTGTTGAGCCTGGTTTGGTTTTGATATAGCCGGTTTCGTCCATATCTATCCACTCTTTAAATATTTCGGTATTAGGCGAGTGGCCTATGGCTACAAAAAAGCCGGTAACATCCAGATCTCTTTCTTCGTTTGTTTTGTTGTTGAACACTTTAACACCGTTCACACTTTGTCCGTCGCCTAAAATCTCTTTAGTTTCGGTATTATATAGTATCTCGATGTTGTGCGTATTTAAAGTACGGTGCACCATAGCTTTTGATGCACGAAACTCGTCTCTGCGAACAATCATAAAAACCTTACGGCATAATTTAGCTAAATAAGTTGCTTCTTCGGCAGCAGTATCACCCGCCCCTACTATGGCTACATCCTGGCCCTTAAAAAAGAACCCATCACACACAGCGCAGGCAGATACGCCAAAACCACTATATTTTTGTTCGGACTCCAACCCGAGCCATTTGGCAGACGCGCCGGTTGATATAATAACGGTATCGGCCAATATGGTTTTGTTTTCATCAACCACAACCTTATGCGGCAGGCTCGAAAAATCAACCGAGCTTACGTATCCAAAACGAATATCAGTACCCAAACGTTGGGCCTGATGACGGAAATCTTCCATCATTTCCGGACCCATGATACCGTTAGGATACCCCGGGAAATTCTCTACATCTGTAGTTTGGGTAAGCTGGCCGCCGGCAAGCATTCCTGTGTACATAACCGGTTTCAAATCAGCACGCGAAGCGTATATCGCAGCTGTATATCCGGCAGGACCCGAACCAATTATCAGGCATTTAACATGTTCAATATTTTCAGACATCGAATTAAAAAATGAAGCACAAAAGTAGTATTAATTGCGGTTTGCATCAATAGGCATTAGTCAGCATATTGCCATTAGATTTTGAGGCGATTATTTGTTTCACGAATAAATGAAATACCCCGACTTAAACAAGGAAATGATACGTTTTAGGTATATTTCCCAATGCCATCAATATTGAAAATAGCACTAACCCACCGCTTTTCAAAAACGTTTACAATTCAGTATTCGTTATTTTCAATTCCATATTATAAATTGCCGGCTCTTAAAACCATGAAAAATATCTTAGCTATATCCGGCAGTTTACGCCAGGGTTCATCAAATCACTCTATTCTAAAATTTTTAGGTTCAATTGTTCCTGCGGATATTGAATATACTATCTATAATGATCTTGCACAAATACCTGCGTTTGATCCGGGTTTTGACACAGATAATCCGCCGGCATCAGTAGCATCCTTACGTCAGTTACTCGCTAAAACTGATGGCCTTATCATCTGCACACCCGAATATGCTTTTGGTGTACCCGGCTCGTTAAAAAATATGCTCGATTGGATGGTATCAAGCAGTACATTAGTTGATAAACCCGTGGCCCTCATCACTGCATCATTAGGCGGCGAGCATGCACATGCTTCCCTCCTGCTTACTTTGGGGGCGTTGTCTGCTAACATTGTTGATGACGCTACTTTGCTGATACAGTTTGTAAGATCAAAAATTGATGCAGATGGAAATGTTAAGGATGAGGAGACAGTAAAGAATCTGCAAAAGGTATCGAGCAGCTTTCTAAATAAACTTACCAACTAAAGTTTTCAATAATATAAACATAGCGTTATAATATTCCGGAAGCTCAGAAAATATACTATCGGCCAATTTTTGATTGTAAGTGTGTACTGATAAATTTCGTTTAGTAATTATGGTTGACCATATTGCTTCATCGTCTATAACCTTTTCTGCATACGCAGCCGAAAAAACGGATTTAGGACTATACAGATCGATTATGCCCCTGTCTTGTAAATAAAATTTTAAGGTTTCCCAGGCAAGATCATAGCAATATTCAAAACGGTGTATGGCACCGTCGCGCTCTAATTGTGAAGGGTTTGCTAATAATGATTCTTTAAAATTTTTTAGGGCCCTATCAAAAGTGGCTAGCTTTTCTACAAAATAATCACTCATAACCAATGGGATTAAGTATAATATTTGTCTGCCTTTTTTATAGCGTTGATCAAGGTTTCTACATTTTTTCTATTCCTGCCAAACGACACCACAGAAGTCTGCTTATTTAGATCACAAACGCTATTTATTAATACCTCGTCTCCATAAAATAATACTGTTACCTGCTCGCCCCAACTTCCCGAAAAGAATGACGGGTTTGTTCTTGCCAAAACTTCATTATGGCTTGGATGAGAAATAGACCATTCTAATTGCTTACCAACTAAATTAATAATATCTATCAAATTAGCCCGAGTTAATGATGTTGTTATTATTTTGAACTTCAATCGACTCTTTTGAAGCCAATAGAATAACAATCCAATTATAGCTGGAATAATTATTATTAATATTTCGCCAGACATAAAAGGACTTTGATCTCCTTGAAAATATTTTATTGCATGTATTACAGGTAAAATTATACAAACAAACAGGCAAAACAGTACAATACTAAAATGCGATAGTTTTTTACTAACAGTCAGTTGCAACTCTTGTGTATTAATTGACTTATTGTATTGTTCCTCTGTCATTATTGTAGAAGTCAAATATAATCAAAACTCAAATCGGTTTACGAATAAGATGCCTTACTGCCAATTTGACAATCATCGCTCTTTGGAACGCTCATTGATAAGCACGGTTGTTACTAATCATTAACCAGAAAATCAATAATAAAATTATGCAAGAAAAAGGAACCATTTCGATACACACCGAAAACATTTTTCCGATAATTAAGAAATTCTTATACT
Source organism: Mucilaginibacter sp. (assembly GCF_028287845.1). Taxonomy (GTDB): domain Bacteria; phylum Bacteroidota; class Bacteroidia; order Sphingobacteriales; family Sphingobacteriaceae; genus Mucilaginibacter. The sequence continues at coordinate 16 of NZ_JAQBOW010000064.1, read as the reverse complement.
CTGATACCGAGATATT
>NZ_JAQBOW010000120.1 GCF_028287845.1 Mucilaginibacter sp. | reverse complement strand
TTTATGCGCTCAAGTAGCTCAACACGGCCATGCCCCAATACTTTTTCACCATCTACCTCCAACCATATTCTGCCATTTATTGTGAATGCTGATTCCATTATTAAAAGTTTACAATTATTAAAAGATGCCGATATCTGTTATAAATACTGTCGTCGCTGTTTCGATTTGAGTATAAATATATGGAAGGGAAACCATAAATAAATCTTCAAACCATTGCAAAGAGATTTTTTTAATAAATCATTGTATTTTATAAAAAAAATCTCTTTTTTTGACCATCATTATATTTTATAAAATATAACGCTTTGCAGGTATATGGGTGCTGCATAAAACCACCTGTTAAACCCATAAAAAGAAATTAAAACAACCATGAAAAAAAACTTACTATTGATTAGAAATAAAATTACGAGTTGCCGCCTGCAAAGTATTTTAATATTAATTACCGTTGCCGGTTTACTAACACCAAGTGCTGTACATGCTCAAAAAACGCAAGAAATACCACCAGACTCCATAAAATATCAAGGTTCAACTTATCAAAAGGTGACTGTTAAAGCACAGTATCCAAAGGTGGTTGGCTATTTAAGCTTTATCTTGCCACTTGAAACTTTTTCAAGCGGTAATTTTACACCAAATTTCTCTAATCATACTTCAAGTATTGGGTTCCCGGTAGGCGTAAATGTTTTATATAGCGACAGGTTTGGGTTTAGTTATGAGTTTACCCCAACCATCAAGGCATCAGGTGGAACCAGCAAAATGAGCAACTTATTATTTGATCCCGGTACGATGTTTCGTTTTGATCATGGATTTACTATAATATCACGTTTAGCGTTTGAAACTTCGGGCCGTTATGGCTTTACACCTGTATTTAATCAAGTTTACGCCCGTACCAAAGATGTGAACTACTTTGTGGCTTTATCGCTTCCTGCAAGATTCGGCAATAGCGAGGCTTCATCATTAGGTTTAAATTTACAACTCGGGTTTACCTTTAATTAAACCCGGTAACTCCCGCATCAAGCCTGACAGAAATGTCGGGCTTTTTTGTTCTTATCCTGCCTGGCGACAAATCTGCTCACTAAAAATGGAACACCCCTCGTGCTTGCAGCACCGTTTCTTCACTTATCTTTTTTCTTGATTGCTTTATTAATGGCTTTTACCTGCTTAAAAATATCTTCGATATCGTAATCAGACAAAAGGATATTATAATCCTTCCAAAACTTTTCGTCGCCATTACTTTTATAGGCGTTGATGTTATCGTTACGGCCTATTTTTGAATTGAAGGATTCTTTTTGGGTGGTATCTACGGCGGTTATCTGGTAATTGAATTTTACGTGGGCGGTGTAGTCGTACTTTAGCACCGGATCTTTGACCGCTAAAGAATTGTCGCCCTCGACACCGGAAAGCACCCACTTGTTTCCCACCTCCTGGTAGCTCACCTTAGAATTGTTAAGTATTAAACCGATCCCGACATTGCCTGTTCTCATCAGCGACCGTTCGACAGAATTTCCAGACCCCGGATCGTTCAATCCCGAAGGGCTCAAACCAAAATCAAAATAGATGAACGCGTACGTTTTGGAATCAATATACATCCGGCCGCGATAGGTTTTTTCGCCCGATTCCGGTTTTTCTTTAAAAACAATTTCATAGGCCTGATAACCTTTAAAGTCTACAATACCGGTAACTTCAAATTGGTGTTTGGTTAATCCATCTTCATTCAAAAACCCACAAGTATGCAGATGATTTACAACATCTTCTTCAAAGATGTTGTTGGGTTTTTGTGCAAACTCCAGCGAATTAAAATCACGGTCGTTTTTTTCGTTTCTTGCCTTTATCAATCTAAAAAGATCCGCGTGCGCGTCAGCATAGCCAAAGTTATAAACATCAAAAACAGCCTCTGATAATTGCAGCGGAGTATTATCATTATAGGTATACATACGGTAAAAGCCACGCAGAATATGCGGATGGTTAATGTAATTTTCGGGTATGCGGTCAATAGCCTTTTGTATGATCTTTAAAGCGTTATAGTAGGTAATGGTAACCTCTTTTAGTTCGGTTGTGCTTTTTTCTAAAACGATGTTCGGTTGCTCACCGTTCTTTAGGCCGGTTATTGGCAACAATTTGGTTTTAAAGCCGATACACGAAATTTTTAAAGTATCGGCCAAATTGGCGGCAGGTATAATTAAGGCAAACATACCGGCAGCATTAGTAGCTGTACCAATACCCTTCCTGTTAATACTTACACCGGCCTGGTGCACAGGCCGCCCGTCGTCCGAAGCGATAATTTTACCGCTAATGCTGATAATACCTTGCTGGGCATGAACCTGGTTTACCAGCAGGAGCAACAATAAGGAAAAAAAGGCACGAAAAACCGGGTTGTACATGTGAGCGCGTGTTTTTATTAACGCTGCAAGATGTTGAAAAAGAACGCGCTAAAAAATTAAAATAGACCACCCCGACTATTTAAGCGACCAGCGAATGATTTTAAGCGACACTATTCGTCAAAAAAAAACGGATAGCCGGCATTACCAGCTATCCGCCAACATTATTTATATAACCTATTTATAAAACAACCGTGGTGCTATTAGTTACCTTCCAGATAGCGGCACCCGGTATTGGGAAACTCACACCCTTGGTGCTGCCACGCTTTAGTGAATCCTGCCCTAATAAATATAGCGGGTGGCCCTTGTATACCAGCTGGGTTTTACCAAAAACGTTAATAGTAGTAAACTGTGTTTTGTCTAAAACGGTAGGTATGCTGCCTATAGTACTAACCTGATCCATTGGCCAAATAGTATTGTTACTCAGATCTGCTTTGGTAAAGGTATTGGTGTTATGGGTGTCTTTGCTAAACATGTAAAGCGTATGGCCGGCCGGGTCGGTAATGTACTGCGACGAGCCTGTTGCCGCAACGCCCTGGTCGTTATATTGCATGCCATCTAAGCCAACAAGCTGGGCATTGGCAAACATTACCATATAATCTGGCTTCCCAACAGCCCAAAGGTTAACAAACGCGTCGCCATTGGTATCACCCATGTTAACATCCAGCGAATAATAATATAGCGGCCAGCCTTTGTAGGTAGTTTGCTTGGTACCATCGGTGCGGGTTATTGCACCAAAATCAGTAGCGTCTAAACCAGTGCCTATAGTAGGGTTCTCTTTATAGAACGGCGGCCAGGTAACCGCGCAAGTACCCGTACATACTGATGTCGCGGCGGCATCTTTAGAAAAAAAGTAAACAGATTTACCAAGATTATCGGTGATAATGGCACCAAGTTTGGCATTAGTAGTTAGCTGTAACCCGGTTACAACAGCAGGCATGTTAGCCTGGTACTTGTTTTTTTTACATGATGTACTTAAAAAAACAACAGCCATGAATAACGCTATTAAGTAATAGCCTGATCTTTTAATGTTCATAATCTGAAAATTTAGTAGATGGTTTATTATCAGTACGCCTGTAAGCTGCGGCAGGGTTGCCTTAAACGATAAATAAATATTATTGATGAAATGTTTTATTTTTCTAATTAAATATCTCGACTGTCAGTGAAGCGCAAACACCCGGACCAATGTGTATTTTGTTATTTATAAACAATTCTCCATATTTCGGGCTTATACCTTAGCAAATAAAACAACACCAAATGTTCACTATGTATTTTATTATCATTATTCCTATAATCGCGCTTCTGGCCTGGGTTATCTTTCGTAAAAAAGGAAATACTATACCTGCCGGGATGCAAAAGCTGGATAAACCTTTGCGGTTATTGTTGGACGCCCACGTTAACTACTACTATAAGCTAAGCCAGGCCGAAAGGAAAAGATTTGAAAGCCAGGTAGCCGCCTTTTTGCAATATGTAAACATTGAGGGCGTGGGCACAGACATTACTGATACGGACCGTATACTGATAGCGTCAAGCGCCGTTATCCCGGTGTTTAGCCTGGGTAATTGGCAGTACCGCAATTTAACCAACGTAATACTGTACCCGGATACCTTTGATAACGAATACCAGTTTGAAGGCGGCAACCGCAATATAATGGGCATGGTAGGCTCTGGTTATATGAATGGGCAGATGATACTTTCAAGGCCCGCGTTGTTAAAAGGTTTTTCGGCAGAATCCGGCAGGGAAAACACGGCCATACATGAGTTTGTACACCTGGTAGACAAGTCAGACGGCGCGACAGACGGAATACCCGAACAATTAATGACGCATGAATATGCTGCTCCCTGGCTTAGCTTAATGCACCAGGAAATGCGCAGGATAAAAGATGGGAGATCAGACATTAATCCTTATGCGTTAACAAACGAAGCGGAATTTTTAGCCGTGGCATCAGAATACTTTTTTGAAAAACCCGAGCAATTTCAACAAAACCACCCGGAACTTTATTTACAGCTAAGCCAAATATTCAGGCAGGCTCCTGCAAAAAGTAATTGACTTCGCAGATAAGCAAATACAATAAGCCTTGCTTGCAGAAACTATAGCACAACGATAGCTATTAGCCAATTCTATCTGTAACGGCACGCAGTAATATAGCCCCACTAAACAGCAAGATGCAGACAAATAGTGTTATGCCTGCAAAAATATTTCGTGAGCTGTCATTATCCATAAAGCATATTATAATTAAAGCTACCGCAACAATAACCATTGTAGCCGCAGTTGTGTCAAAATAAAATTTTTGTTTCATGTTATTTCATTTAACTGGTTAAGCCAAAACAAATGCAGCACCAATAGTGGTTTAAGTTCGAAACAGGTATCTATGGCAATGTTTTGCGGGGTGCTTATGGGAATTTTTTTGCCCAGAATATGGCATGTTTTTTACTTAAGTAAAGTTTGTATTTTTATAAAATGCGCCTCAAGTACCAATTTGCCGGGTTATGTATGTTAATGCTCTACTTCCGTTCATCCGCATTTGCCCAATTGCCTTTAAGGCCCTTCCCGCAACATAATAGCTATTTTGCCGGAACCATAAAACCCAACCATATTACCCAGATACAAATGGATAATATCACACGCGACTTTTATAATGAATGGAAATCGCGTTTTATAAAAACCGTAGCAGGTAAGCCCCAAAACTATATTTGGTTTGAGGGCAAGGGTGGCAAGCAGTGCGTATCAGAAGCACAGGGATATGGGATGATAGTTGTGGCGCTAATGGCCGGTTATGATAAAGACGCGAAGACCACCTTCGATAATTTATTTCGTTATTATCGGGCACACCCCAGTAATAAAAGTAAATACCTGATGGCGTGGGCACAAAAAATCAATGGCTCTGACCTCGACAAAACATCCGCGACTGATGGGGATATAGATGTGGCGTACTCCCTACTGCTGGCCGCCCGGCAATGGGGCAATAGTGGCGCTATAAACTATCTGCAGGAGGCCAAGGCCAGTATTAATGCAATTATGCAATATGAGGTTAACCACCAAGTCTGGTCGGTTTTATTGAGTGATGGTGTGGAAGATGAAAGCAAAGATTACTTCGCTATGCGCTCATCTGATTTTATGCCAGCTCATTTTAAGGCATTTCAACAAATAACAAAAGACGATAGATGGAATAAGGTTATTGACGCCGGTTATCGGCTGTTTGCTGCCATGCAAAGCAACTACAGCCCTGATGCGGGCTTACTGCCCGATTTTATCATCAACCTAAATAAAAAGGCTAAACCTGCAGCCTCGCATTTTTTAGAGGACAGATACGACGGGCAATATAACTACAATGCCTGTCGTGTGCCCTGGCGTATTGCCACTGAGTATTTAATGACCGGCAATATGCGATCAAAAACAATCGTAGCAAAAATTAATCGCTGGATACGTGCGACTACCAATAACAACACTTACAATTTATCTGCCGGTTATACTTTGGAAGGGGATGATATTCAGAACCGTTATTTTGAGGCTTTGAGCTTTGTGGCGCCATTCGCGGTATCGGCTATGGTTGATAATAAAAACCAGATATGGCTAAATCACCTTTGGGATTATTTGACCGGATTTAAACTAAATGATTATGACTATTACGATAACAGCATCAAACTATTAAATATGCTCATCCTGTCGGGCAATTATTGGCCCTATTAAATATAATTGTATTTTTAATGACCATGAGTCAGATTAAGATCCTTCAATTAACCCACGCCCCTCAAATTCTATCGGCGCTAAGCGAATTATTAATTGAAACCGTAGCTGATGGCAGTTCGGTTACCTTTATGCATCCGCTGTCATCAAATATGGCAAATGATTTTTGGAAGGATTCATTAGTGGCTGCTGACAAAGGCGAACGTATTGTTTTAGGCGCCTATGATGGCGAAGCTTTGGTGGGAACTGTAACATTAATACTTAACTGCCCGCAAAATCAACCGCATCGTGCCGAGATAACCAAAATGATGACCAGAATAAGTCATCGGGGCAGAGGCATAGCAAAGTTACTCATGCAAACCGCCGAGCAATTGGCGATAAAGCAGCAACGCACCCTATTGGTACTTGATACCGCTACCGATGGCGGGGCATCTAAATTTTATGAAAGACTGGGATTTAACTTTGCGGGAGAAATACCCAACTATGCCTATAAACCGCATGGCGGTTTAACAGGAACCAGGTTCTATTGGAAAAAAATAGGCGGCGGATAATTACCGTTGATTGTCGGCGAAAAAGTTCAGTACATCATCTTCAGTCCCGTTAAACGGCCCGGGCGATGTGGTTTTAAGCCCGGCCATAGCAGCGGCAAATTCGCCCGACTGCTGCAAGCCTGCGCCTTTTATGCGCCGGTATAAATAGCCGGCCATATAAGTATCGCCACAGCCCGTAGCATCTACAACGGTTTTGGGGCGATAGGCTGGTATATCATAAAAAACACCCTCACTATAAATTACAGATCCCATGCTGCCGTTGGTAATCACCGCTTCCTTTACGCCCAGATCTGCCAGGAACTTAACACCATCATTCAATGTTTTATAACCCGATAAGGCAGCCAGCTCGGCAATGTCGGCTTTCAAAATATCAATGTATTGCAGTACTATGTTTTTATCGGACCAGTTAGTTAAATATACTTTTTGGTTTATTACCTTGCGTAAATAGCCCTGCACATCTAATGCGATGCGGCCCTTTGCAGATAAGGTTTTTATAAGACCGGTACTAAAATCATCAGCTAATAATGGCCCCAAATGGAACACTTTAGCATCCACCTGCTGCAATTGCTCCATAGTGAACGGATCAGCTATTTGCAATACATTTTGGGTGCGCTCATCCTGATTTTTGGCATATATGTTTTCAAAAACAACGGTATTTGTGCTTGGTTGTACTTTTACCTCTATACCTTTGGCACGCAGGTCGGTTACATATTGCATTTCCGCTTCGCCAAGCGCGGTTACTAAAACATAGCTAACATCCAGCTTATTCATCGCGCACGAAAAATAAAGCGCCGTACCTCCCGGCATGTGCATCACCGTTTGTGTATTAACTATTTTATCAGAAGTGATATGTCCAACGCAGCAAATATCATACATGACAGGCAAGTTAATAATTTTGAACCGGTACTTATAAATTCTTGTCAGAGTTCTCAGGCAAGCGCATTAAAATAATGGTGCACAAATACGCGCTTGCTGCTTAATTTTCTATCGCTAAACCCGTTAATTTATGAGGTGGTTTATTTGACAACGATTTAACATGGTTTATTTTCAGCACATTACAACCTTTGGTGTACCCAAGTGCATAAGGGGCTCGTGGTACAGTACAGTAATACGTTAACAGGTTCTAAAAGTAACTGTCCTTTGTAAAGATTGTCGTTTTTTATAATGACATTGTTTTATTTTTTTTGACAGCTTCTTAGCTAAATTTGTGTTATCTTATCATCAAATTTTATTTTCACGCAGATCGGCTTTAAGCAAAGAAAATTCAAATTGATTTTTAAAAGCATCAATATTTTCTTAAAAATTGATCTGTCAATCAGTAAAATTTTGCCTTTATTAATAAATAATATAAAATATTGATTAAATTTTAGCTATTCTATAGTAAATTTAACAAAATAGATTATAAAAAATTATAAATTTTTCAAAAAAACTTGCAGTTATCTAAAAACAGTTCATATATTACGGTTTTATAAATAACCGGTTACCATTAACCCAATTTTTTCATGCAGGAATCAGCTTATTTTGATAAATACAGCCCCATTAGTGGTGTTTGGGACGAAATGTATGGAGCAGACGCTAACGTGCGTGAACATTATCGCAAGGTAATAGAGTATATATCAAAAGAATCTGCCGACGATCTGAATAAAAAGGAAGAGCTAGCCAAGCGGCTTTTTATGAGCCAGGGCATAACCTTTACAGTTTATAATAGCGGCGAGGGTATTGAGAAAATATTCCCATTTGATATTATTCCCCGTATTATTACCGCTGCCGAGTGGGCCTTTGTTGAGAAAGGCATTAAGCAGCGTTTAACTGCGCTTAATCATTTTTTAAAAGATATATATCACAATCAGTTCATTATTAAAGATGGTATAGTACCTATTGATATTATTTACTCCTGCCCGCATTTCCTGCGCGAAATGTACCAGTTGCAGGTGCCTTATGATATTTACATCCATATAT